>JACRIU010000124.1 GCA_016235775.1 Hydrogenophilales bacterium | reverse complement strand
TTTTCGAGCCCGCAATAGCGCACGAAAACAGAACCTCTTCATCGGAGGAGCAGTGTGTCTCCGGCCCTGCTACGGCTGAACCTGTGGCTAGACAGGCGGCAAGGATACTCAGCGCGCTGATCTTCATTTGATGGCTAACGTTGAAAGTAACCGGCGCCGGAGCGCAGCGGAGGGAACCCACCAGCGCAGCTGGTGGGCGTCCGGTTGACTGCCAGGTTAGCCCCCATCATTTAAGAGTTACCCCAGAAATCGGCGTACCCTCCGGCAAGTTGCTTACCTGTTCGTGAATTTGGCCAGCCATGGAATAGTGAACCGCAATATCGGATGGCTCAACATTACTCAGGACGTACTCGCCGCCAAGAACCGGAGGTATTTTGAAGCTATAAATTTGCCCGGGATTCAACACGCACCCGGAGTGTCGTAGGTCAGCCACCATCTCGACGGCAAAGTAATTCAGAACGAATTCTTTGTCTGAAAGAAGGGATTTGAATTCATCAAAGGAAGCGGCGACTTCGGATAGGGCGCCGGCGCCTACATTAAGAAAATGAACAGCGCCTGTGTCAGTGTCTTGGACGAACGCATCACCACTTGCCAACAACAAAATGGGGAGCTTTGAATTTCCAATGAGCCAAGACCAATCCTCAAGCACGGCTTGACGATCCAGGTGCGCAAAATTTACGGTCAAATCGTTGAGGTCCATGCGTGGGCTTTGTGGAGGCTAACGTTTGAAGTAACCGGTGCAGGAGCGCAGCGGAGGGAACCCACCAGCGTAGCTGGTGGGCGTCCGGTTGACTGAGGGGTTAGGTGTATAGCTCACGGTAAACTTTGACCGCATAGATAAAACGGCACCATAGGGTGCTTTTCAGTGAGACTCAGTTTCATTTTTCTGTACTCGGACTTTTCTTCGGTAGAGAGCCTTTTACTTAGCTCATCTATGAATCCTGGCAGAGCGAAAGATAAGCCCCTTGAATATGACTGTTGCGCTGCAAGCTCCGCCCATGCCACTGCGTACGGAAGACTTCTTTTGTGTTTCATCATGCCTGACTCGTAGAGCTTAGCGATCATCATCATAGCGTTAGCATCGCCGCCGTCGGCCGCTTGTTGGAGCCACGTGAGCCCCTCGGGGTTGTTTTCTGCGAGAAGCGCGCCACCGACCACGCCAGAAGCGCCGGCGCAACCAGCCTTTGCGGCTTTTCGAAGCCACACCAATGCTTCTTGGTGGCGATCACGCATTATTTGAACACCAAAAAGAAATTGGGCAATTGGATCGCCTTCTTGAGCAATGATCTCGATTTCGCTTTTAAATACTTGTGGATCATTGATCCCTTGCTTTATGCGCTCAACATCTCTTTGAAATGCTTCTTTCAAATGGCTCGACGGAGTTGGTGGTGTTGCCCATACGCTTGTCGTAGCAAGCAATAGGAAAACACAAGTAACAATTTGGCGCGGTGTGGGGAATATTGTGTGCACGGGATACACCTAACGTCTGACATAACCGGCGCTGCGCGGCTTCATCGCGCAGCGTCCGTGTTGATGGATGGGTTGGGCCTAGTTTTTTGGGGAGCCATATTTCTTCTCCAGCGAGCGCCATTGCAAATACTCGTGTAGGCGCAAGAAAAGTGCGATGACCAGAGCGAAGACAATTGCACCGCATAGCACGAGAAAACTGACCCAGTTGAACTCGACAAGCCAGAAGGTGCGGTAGGTCTCCAGACCACGCCCCGTGCTCACCATATGTACAGCCTTGAGCAGCATGGCACCCAGACCAAAAAACGACGCAATGCCCGTGAACACGATCCCCGCAAGCAGCCAGCGTGGAAAGGTTTTTTTCGGGATGTGCTTTTCTTCTGTCACGTCAGTAGTCGTGGATGTGTAAGACGAAATCTTGGAAAGTCGGCGCTGGCGAGACCGCGGATGGCACGCGGTATTGATAGGCCCAACGTGAAAGGTAACCTGCTGCCGGAGCGCGCAGCGCGGAGGGAACCTGCAAGCGCAGCTTGCAGGCAGTCAGGTTGACCGTAGTGTTGGGCATCGTGGTCAATTTACTGCACAAGGATATACCCACCATCCGATTCGCACTCCTGAATCAGTCGTTGCAGCGCCTGTTGGATACTCTCGTCGTCTATGTTCCGAAATGGGATTGCCTCGTGTATTAACTCCTGCTTGAAGCGTTGAAGCGGGTGGCTAGAAAAGGATGCGCCGGGTTTCAACTCGGCTCGCAGCCACGTAGAACGCAATGAAGAGTGGAAACTGTCCCACGCTGCGCGGTCGCCGAGAACCCAACTATCTTTTTCCTTTTTGTTTTTATCAAAGTGCGTGAAGGTGACTGTGAACTCTGAGCAATCTCGCTGCGATACCCGGCCACCTTGTTCTGCAATAAGGGCAGACAGTGTCGGCGCAACGACAGCCTTTGGAGGAACCCGGAGTTCGAAGGTCTTCTTTTCCTTAACCGCGAAGTAGAGGGAGAGACGAATTTCATATGTGTTTTCGATCGACGGAGAACTCTTACACAAGATGATGCTCTTGTCCGTCACATATGAAGGCTGCACTCCACGCAGGGTCTGCTGTTGTGCTGAATGCACGGGTTTTCCTCCAATTAAGATCAGCGCACAAAGAAATAGTCGTAGTGTGATGGGGTGTTTCATCAAGAGGCCCAACGTGAAAGCTAACCTGCCGCCGGAGCGCGCAGCGCGGAGGGAACCCACCAGCGCAGCTGGTGGGCGGTCAGGTTGAGCGGCGGGTTGGGCAATCTAGGCTCCTATGATCCAGATTGTTCTTTTATTACACACTTAAATGTAGTCTCGGCACCCGTTTCGTTTGTAGCTGTTACGGTAACCGTGCCTTTATTCGAACATAGAACCCCAATCGCAAAACTTGCATTACTGTAAGGAACATAAACTTTCACAGGGCCACCAGTTTTCTTGCCATCTGCGTCATAGCCACTGAGTTTATAGTCTCCATTAGGAAGCGGACTAGAGTCGGCGGCAGCAACAAAAGAGATGAAAAGTAAAAACACGCCAATTAAATACTTATGATTCATGAAAACTCCTTTTAGAAAAATTTTAAGGCCCAACGTTCAAGGTCAGGGGCGCTGCGCGACGCTTTATCGCGCAGCGTCCCCTGCACCGCAGGGTTGGGCATCACTCGGGCGTGCATGGGCTTGGCTCGCAGTAGCCTTCTGGCTTGGACGCGCCGGCAGTAATGAGTTCGTTAAAGAGCGTCCATGCCGCGACTCGGGCACGTTCAGACAAGTCACTGGCCCGATCGAGCGATCCAGCCGCAATTTCTCGCTGAACAAGCGTGTTCAGGTGATTGATGCGAAGGCAGGTGTCAGCCCACGCGGAAGCCTGCGTTTGCGCAATAGAAAGGAGAAGTTCACTTTCGGTCATGGTTTGATCTCCTGCCGGAGCGTGCTTGCTTGGGCTGGGGAAGGTGTAGCAAGAAGGGCTCGATCCAAACCGAGTGCCAAGTGCGCTCCCCGTCAGAATGGCGAATGGCAAAAGAAAGTTCGGCACACCCATATTCATCAAAGCCGCAAACCCGCTTGTAGAGCCCCACGATGTGCTGAAACGCAGGCAATGCCTCAGCTATTCCGTCGGCGGACATGCCCGATAGATCGGGAACACCGATAACGCGGACTCGATCTCCGACGTTCAGGTGATTCCCGTTGCGATCGACCGGTGCGTGGCGATTCATGGTGATGCCCAACGAAAAGTGTCCATCCTAAAAGACGGAAAATAAAGCGTCAATGTTGACGTATAATACATTTGCCATAAGCAAAATTTCTTTAAAATCATACGCCAGTACATTTTTATTCGTCCTAACAGGAATTGAAAATGCGTCAAATTTCCTCGTCCTCACTAAATTCCCCTGAGACGCCACGTTTGCTCGTTCGGGTTCGGGACAAAATTCGACTAAAGCACTATAGCATTCGCACCGAGCAGGCGTATACCGATTGGGTAAGGCGCTTTATCTTGTTCCATGAAAAGCGCCATCCGGCTGAGATGGGCGCCGCTGAGGTCGAGCAATTTTTAACGCACCTTGCGGTGAAGGGCCAGGTTGCGGCTTCCACACAAAACCAGGCGAAGAGCGCCTTGTTGTTTTTGTATCGCGAGGTGCTAGAGATCGAGTTGCCTTGGTTGGATGATGCTGCCAAGGCCAAGGACGGAAAGCGCTTGCCGGTGGTGTTGACGGTGCAAGAGTCCATGCGCTTGTTGGATGAAATGGAGGGCACGTCCGGGTTGATCGCCCGTTTGTTGTATGGGGCGGGGATGCGCGTGATGGAGGGGGTGCGGCTACGGGTGAAGGATGTGGAGTTCATGCGGCGCGAGTTGATCGTGCGTGAGGGCAAGGGTAATAAAGACCGGGTAACGATGTTGCCGCAAAGCTTGGTCGAGCCGTTGCAAAGTCATCTGGCTCGCGTGAAGGCGCTTCATGAAAAAGATTTGGCGGCGGGTTTTGGCGAGGTGTATTTGCCGTTTGCCTTGGCGCGCAAGTATCCGGCGGCCGGGTGCGAATGGCATTGGCAGTATGTGTTTCCGGCGGCGAAACGTTCGATCGATCCGCGCAGCGATGTCGAGCGCCGCCATCATGTCACGGACCAAGCGGTGCAACGCGCGGTGCGGCAGGCGGCGCGCGATGCGGGCATCAATAAGCCGGTGACCCCGCACACGCTGCGCCATTCTTTCGCCACCCATCTACTGCAATCCGGCTACGACATCCGCACCGTGCAGGAATTGTTGGGGCATAAGGATGTGCAGACGACCATGATCTACACGCATGTGCTGAATCGTGGTGGGCGCGGGGTGGTGAGCCCGCTGGACGCTTGATCAGATATCGATATTGCGCGCCACCAGCGCGTTGCTTTCGATAAACGCGCGGCGCGGTTCTACCGCATCGCCCATGAGTGTGTTGAAGATGTCGTCGGCGCTGATCGCGTCTTCGATTTGCACTTTGAGCAGCCGGCGCACGCTGGGGTCCATGGTGGTTTCCCAGAGTTGATTCGGGTTCATTTCGCCCAGGCCTTTGTAGCGCTGCGTCGATAGGTTGCGCTGTACGTCTTCCAATAGCCAATCCAGCGCTTGTTTGAATTCGGTGACGGCGGCTTCTTTCTCGCCGCGCTTTACCACGGCGCCTTTGCCGATCAGGCCGTTGAGCACTTGTGCGGTTTTGACGATTTGCGCGAAGTCGCCGCTTTCCAGAAAGTCTTTATCCAGCGCGGTGACTTGTTTGTTGCCGTGATAGGTGCGGTGGATCAGGATGCGGCAGCTCTCGGTGGCGTCGATGTATTCGGCGGTGAGGCTCACGGCATCGTCGTTGAGCGCGCGGGCGAGGTGCTCGGCGCTTGCACGCGCTTTGTTGATCTCGCTTAGATCGATTTGCGGGGATTTGAGCAGCGCGAATAAGACGGCTTTGTCTATCACGCGCGATAGGCGGTCTACCACTGCTTCCGACAATAAATACTCTTTTGCCAGTGCTTCCAATGCGGCGCGCGTGAGCGGCTCGGCGCCGGCGGCGGGCAGCAGCGACGCGCCGTCCAAAGCTTGTTGCAGCAGGTAGTGCTTGAGCTCGTGATCGTCTTTTAAATAGCGCTCGCTCTTGCCGTGCTTAACTTTATACAGCGGCGGTTGGGCGATGTAGATGAAGCCGCGCTCGATCAGCTCCGGCATTTGGCGGTAGAAGAAAGTGAGCAGCAAGGTGCGGATGTGCGAGCCGTCCACGTCGGCGTCGGTCATGATGATGATGCGGTGGTAACGCGCTTTGTCCGCTGAAAATTCATCCTTGCCGATGCCGGTGCCCATGGCTGTTATCAGGGTCACGATCTCTTGCGAGGACAAGAGTTTGTCGAACCGGGCGCGCTCTACGTTGAGGATCTTGCCTTTGAGCGGCAAGATCGCCTGAAACTTGCGATCCCTGCCTTGCTTGGCGGAGCCGCCTGCAGAATCGCCCTCTACGATGTAAAGCTCTGATAATGCAGGGTCTTTTTCTTGGCAATCGGCGAGTTTGCCGGGCAGGCCCATGCTGTCCAACACGCCTTTGCGCCGTGTCATCTCGCGTGCTTTGCGCGCCGCTTCGCGGGCGCGGGCGGCGTCAACGATCTTGGAGGTAATGATCTTGGCGTCGGTCGGCCGCTCGGCCAGGAAGTCGGCCAACTTATCCGCCACGATCTCTTCCACCACCGGACGCACTTCGCTCGATACCAGTTTATCTTTGGTTTGGCTGGAAAATTTCGGGTTGGGTACCTTGACCGAGAGCACACAGGTCAAGCCTTCGCGCATATCGTCGCCCGTGGTTTCGACCTTGGCTTTTTTGGCGGCTTCGCTTTTTTCGATGTAGTTATTCAGGGTGCGGGTCAGCGCCGCGCGCAGGCCGGTCAAATGCGTGCCGCCGTCGCGCTGGGGGATGTTGTTGGTAAAGACTTGGACAGTTTCCTGATAAGAATCATTCCATTGCATCGCCACATCAACGGTCATGCCATCCTTCTCGCTACTGGCGAAAAAGACATTTTGGTGCAGCACGGCCTTGCTGCGGTTCATGTATTCGACGAAGCCTTTTACCCCGCCGGAGAAGGCGAAGCTCTCTTCCTTGCCGGTGCGCTGATCCGTGAGCATGATGCTTACGCCATTGTTTAGAAACGATAATTCCCGTAGGCGCCGGGCCAGGATGTCGTAATGGAATTCGATCGGGCCAAACACTTCTTTGTCGGCCATGAAGTGAACTTCGGTGCCGCGACGTTGGGTGGCGCCGATTTCTTTCAAGGGCGCAATCGCGTCGCCCCGGTGAAACTCCATCGCGTGCTTTTTGCCGTCACGGCGGATGGTGAGCTTAAGCCAATCGGATAAAGCGTTCACCACCGATACGCCCACGCCATGCAGGCCACCGGACACCTTGTATGAGTTGGCGTCAAACTTGCCGCCCGCATGCAGGATGGTCATGATGACTTCTGCGGCGGAGCGTCCTTCCTCCGGGTGGATATCGGTCGGGATGCCGCGCCCGTTATCGGATACGCTGATTGAATTATCGGTATGGATGGTGACTTTGATTTCGTTGCAGTAGCCGGCCAGCGCTTCATCGATGGCGTTATCCACCACCTCGAACACCATGTGATGCAAGCCAGAGCCGTCGCTGGTATCGCCGATATACATGCCGGGGCGCTTGCGTACTGCCTCCAGGCCCTTTAGCACCTTGATCGAAGAAGAATCGTAGCTATGCGCCATCAACGTCAGTTTATGCGCCTCGGCTTCTTCCTCTGTTGCAAAGCAGGATTGTTTCTGGGTTCCGGAAAAGACGCACCACTCTTCTCCAAGCTGTTGAATTTCGAATTGATTCTTACTCATTTACACCTTCTGTTTCACGTGAAACATCAAATTCTCATCGGCATCACGACATATTTGAAGCTGTCGTTGCCCGGAATGGTAAATACCCCGCTACTATTCGAGTCGCCAAAGGTGCACTCGATTTTTTCCGTACCCACGTTATTCAATACATCCAGCAGATAGGTCACGTTGAAGCCGATATCGATGGCATCGCCGCCATATTGGATTTCCATCTCCTCTTGCGCTTCTTCCTGCTCGCTATTACTGGAAATGATTTTAACGCTATCTTGAGTAAGCACCATGCGCACGCCGCGAAACTTTTCGTTGCTGAGGATGGCGGCGCGCTGCAAGGCTTGCAGCAGCATGAGACGATCGATCGAAAATTTGTTGTTGTAGCCGGAAGGGATCACCTTGCCGTAATCAGGAAACTTTCCGTCCACAATTTTTGAGTTTAAGGAAATATTGGCGAAACTGAACTTGATCTGGCTCTTACCGCATTCGATTTCTACTTTCTCGTCAGAATCCTCCAACAGACGCAGCAACTCCAAAATCGTTTTGCGCGGTACGATTACTTCCGCATCCACCCCGCCCTCTATTTTTTCTGCGGCATAACTCAGGCGGTGGCCATCGGTCGCTATCGCGCGCATTTCCCCATTGCGCATCACCAACAACATCCCATTCAAGTAGTAGCGTATATCCTGCTGCGCCATCGCAAACTGTACTTGATTCAATAGCGCACGCAGTGTTTTTTGGGCTATTTCAATCTTCTGCTCCGCTCCGTCTCCCGCCGGAAATTTAGGGAAATCTTCCGCCGGCAAGCTCTGCAAATTGAAACGACTCTTCCCGGCCTTCAGTAAAACCTTGCTATCTTGTTGATCTAACGATATTTTTGTTGCTTCTGGCAAAGCACGCAAAATGTCCTGCAACTTCTTGGCCGAGAGCGTGATGGCAAACGGCGTATCCAACTTCACTTCCATGGTGTTGGCTTTCACCTGAATCTCTAGATCCGTAGCAGTGAAGGATAGCTGGCTTGGCATTCCCTCAAGCAGCACATTGGAAAGAATAGGCAACGTATGCCGGCGTTCAACAATGCCGGTTACAGACTGCAGTGCCTTGAGTAAAGTCTCCCGATCGGTTTGTATTAAGAGCATTTATATTTCCTTTTGATAGTATTTAATAACACCACCAAGTTTCATGTATATTTAGAATTTTTAATTAAATTCAATAAGTTAAAACAATATTTCTTTGTGGAAAGCCTTGGGTTAAATAAGCCGAAGTTTTGGGATAAGTTTTTAAAAGATACCTTTTTAGCACTTATTCACAAAACTATTCCTGATTAATGCATAAGTTATCCACAAACTTAACTTCGTAATGTTTGAACTAAAACGGTAAAGTCGCGCTCGATATTTGGATCGACGCCGCGCAGCTCGACAATTTTGCGACAGGCATGCAATACCGTTGTGTGGTCACGTCCGCCAAAGGCGTCCCCAATATCGGGAAGGCTGAGCTGGGTTAATTCTTTCGCTAATGCCATGGCCACTTGTCTCGGCCGCGCAACCACGCGCGAGCGTTTTTTGGAGTACATTTCCGCGACCTTAATTTTGTAGTAGTCCGCCACGGTTTTTTGAATATTTTCAATCGATATCTGGCGGATTTGCACCGCCATCAGATCCTTCAATGCATCCTTGGCCAGGGCTACGGAGATGGGTTGGCCGTTAAACCGGGAATAAGCCAAGACCCGCTTTAAGGCGCCTTCCAACTCGCGCACGTTGGATTGGATTTGTTGCGCAATGAAGAAGGCAACATTTTCGTCTAAATCGATCTTGTCCGCCTCAGCTTTTTTAATCAGGATGGCTACGCGCATTTCCAGCTCCGGCGGTTCGATCGCCACCGTCAAACCCCAGCCAAATCGAGAAATTAGTCTATCTTCAATACCTTGCATCTCACGCGGGTAGGTATCGCAGGTGATGATGACTTGTTTATGCGCTTCGATCAGCGCATTGAAAGCGTAAAAAAATTCTTCCTGCGTGCGATTCTTGCCGCCAAAGAATTGAATATCGTCGATCAGCAACAAATCGAGCGAATGGTAATAGCGCTTAAAATCGTTGAATGACTTGTGCTGGTAAGCGCGCACCACGTCTGATACATAGCGTTCCGCATGAATGTAACTGATGCGCGCATTGCGATTCTGCTCGTAGACCAGATTGCCAATAGCTTGAATCAAATGGGTTTTACCCAATCCTACCCCACCATATACAAACAAGGGGTTATAGGCGGCGCCGGGGTTTTCTGCCACTTGCAGCGCGGCGGCGCGCGCGAGCTGGTTGGCTTTACCCGTGACTAAACTGGCAAAGGTAAATTGCGGGTTTAAGCCGGATTTCTCGTTTTTGAGGGGCCGGCTTGGCTCCGCTGCCACGAAACCAGGCGCAGCCGTTGGTTCAGCCTGCGTGCTCGATTCGGAGGCGGTTTTGGAAGCCTCTTCCAGCCGAAGTTGTACCTGGGTAGGCTGGCCAAACTGAATGGCCGCGATTTCTTCAATCCGGGGTAAAAATTTTTCTTTAACCCATTGTAAAACGAAGCGATTCGGCGCCAACAGGCATATCCCGGCGCCGGCCTGCTCCATGCGAAGCGGCTTGATCCATGTGTTAAACTGTTGAATTGTCAGCTCATTCTTGAATTGATCAAGACAGTGCTGCCAGAAGCCGTCCATCGTCTATCCTGCCCGCCGAAACGGGGATCGTGTTTTTGTATTGGGAGTTGCCGCATCGCGCAGCAAGAGAAGGACAAACATTGTAGACGCTTTAGGAAGAGTTATCCACAGGCTGAAAAGAGAATTTGAGCTTGACAGAAACTGGGGTAAGCAGGTTAAATGTCGGGTTTCCGATTTGCACTAAAAGAATTAGCGGGGCTCACCATGAAACGCACTTATCAACCTTCCGTCATTCGCCGTTTGCGCACCCACGGCTTTCTCGAGCGCATGCGCACCAAGAGCGGCCGCGCCGTCATCAATGCCCGCCGTGCAAAAGGGCGGAAACAGCTCGCTGTCTAAGCCAACAGCGAATTTGCGGGACGCAGCCCAGGCTCGGCCGTTCAGCTACAAAAAGCGCAGCCATTTAAGAAAAGCGGACGAAATATCGTCCGTTTTTGATTTTAAATGCCGGGTAAGCGCGCCGCACTTTGTGGCGCTCGGCAAACCGAATGGCTTGGCATTCCCCCGGCTGGGAATCATGGTTGCGAAAAAAACCGCGCGTTTATCGGTTAGCCGAAATTACATGCGGCGCATCGTGCGTGAACAATTTCGCGCGCAACAAAATGATTTGGCGCCATTGGATATTGTGGTGCGGGTTACCAAATCATTCAATCGGCAAGATTTTGCATCGATCATGCAGGAATTATCAGTAATTTTCGTCAAAATGCGCAAATGTCAAAACTCCTGATTCTGTTTATCCGCGCTTATCAATACATTATTAGCCCGCTTCTGGGGCCCCGTTGCCGTTTTACGCCAAGCTGTTCTGATTACACCCGCGAATCAATTGGCGCGCATGGCCCGGCCAAAGGGCTTTGGCTGGGCCTCAAACGCATTGGCCGCTGTCACCCCTGGTGCCATGGCGGTTATGATCCCGTACCTAAAAAGTAAAAGAAATTAAATGGATACCAAAAGACTCATTCTGTTTGTCGTGTTCTCGATGTCTATTTTCATGTTGTGGGATGCCTGGCAGCGCGAGCAAAACCCACAGCCGATCACGCCCCAGCCGACCGCACAAACACCAGCAAATAGCGGCATCCCTACCCCGACCCAAGCCGCCCCGGCCGCGCCGAGCAGCCCAAGCGTCACGCCAGCCGCCAGCCCGCAGCTGGCCAAAGGCGAGCGGATCAAGGTCAAAACGGATCTCTTTGACGCCGAAATTGATGTGAACGGCGGCGATATTCGGCGAATGGTGCTGATAAAGCATGGTTCTGCAGACGATAAGAAAAAGCCGATTGTATTGCTGTCAGATGAAGCGCCGCATTTTTATGTGGCGCAAACCGGGCTCATCGGCGCGGGCTTGCCGACGCATAAGGAATTATTTACCGCTGCGGCAAAAGAATACGCGATGAGCGCGGACGCAAAAACGCTGGAAGTCCGCCTCGCCTGGCAAGGCGCGAATGGTGTGCAGGTGAACAAAATTTACACTTTCCATCGCGGCAGTTATTTGATCGATCTCGCATATGAAATCAAAAACTCGAGCGGACAGGCCATGAAGGCTGATGCGTACTTTCAGCTTTTGCGCGATGACACGCCGCCTGCGGGCGACTCCAAGTTTCTGCCTACTTATACCGGCCCGGCGATTTATACTGAAGCGCAAAAATTTCAAAAGCATGCGTTCGACGATATCGGTAAAGATGCGAAGAAAGATAACGTGGTCAGTAAAGACGGCTGGGTTGCGATGCTGCAACACTATTTCCTGGCCGCCTACCTGCCGCAAGGCGCGGGACAGCGCGAGTTCTACACCAAGAAACTTTCGGACAAGCTGTTCGCCGCCGGCGTCATCATGCCGCTGGGCGAAATTGCGCCCAGCGCCGATGCGCGTATAAAAGTGCCGCTGTATGTGGGCCCGCAAGAACAAGAGACATTGAAGAGCCTGGCGCCCGGCCTGGATCTGGCGATCGATTATGGCTGGCTGACCGTGGTCGCGGTGCCGATCTTCTGGCTGCTGAATCTGCTGCACAAATGGATCGGCAATTGGGGCTGGGCCATTATCGTGCTGACCATCCTGATCAAGGGCGCGTTTTATCCGCTCTCCGCCGCCAGCTATCGCTCCATGGCAAAAATGAAACTGCTCGCTCCCCGCCTGCAAAAAATGAAAGAACAGTACGGCGACGACCGGCAAAAAATGCATCAGGCCATGATGGAAATGTACAAGACCGAGAAAATCAATCCGCTGGGCGGTTGCTTGCCGGTGGTGGTGCAAATCCCGGTGTTCATCGCGCTCTACTGGGTGCTCTTGTACAGCGTGGAAATGCGCCACGCGCCGTTCGCATTGTGGATTCAGGACCTCACCGCGACCGACCCGTACTACGTGCTGCCGGTCATCATGGGTCTGTCTATGATCGTGCAGACCAAGCTCAACCCGACCCCGCCGGATCCGATCCAGGCCAAAGTCATGATGATCATGCCGGTGGCGTTCTCCATTTTCTTCTTCTGGTTCCCCGCCGGCCTGGTGCTCTACTGGGTGGTGAACAACGTGCTTTCCATCGCCCAGCAGTGGCGCATCAATCATGTCTTGGGTCACGCCCCCAAGCCAGTCAAACGCTGACACCATTGCCGCTATCGCCACCGCCCCCGGGCGCGGCGGTATCGGCGTGGTGCGCGTGTCCGGCCTGCAAGCCCCGACGATCGCGCAAGCCTTGATCGGCACACTGCCCCAACCTCGACTGGCCACGCTGGCGAATTTTCTCGATACGGATGCCAGCGTTATCGACCAAGGCATTGCGCTCTACTTTGCGGCGCCGCACTCATTTACCGGCGAAGACGTGCTGGAGCTGCAAGGCCATGGCGGACCGGCGGTCATGCAGCGCTTGCTTACCCGCTGCCTGGAAGCCGGCGCCCGCATCGCCGAGCCGGGTGAATTCACGCGCCGCGCCTACCTCAACGACAAGCTGGATTTGGCGCAAGCCGAAAGTGTCGCCGATCTCATCGATGCCGCTTCCGTGCAAGCCGCGAAGAGCGCCATGCGCTCATTGCAAGGCGAGTTCTCGCGCGAAATTCACGCTCTGGTGCAAAGCCTGATCGATCTGCGCATGCTGGTGGAAGCCACCCTGGATTTTCCCGAAGAAGAAATTGATTTTCTCGAAGCCGCGCACGTGAAGGAAAAACTCGCGGCCATCCGCGGGCAACTGGAGCGGGTTTTGAGCCGCGCCAAGCTTGGCGCGCTGCTGCGTGAGGGGCTGCAAGTCGTATTGATCGGCCAGCCCAATGTCGGCAAATCCAGCCTGCTCAACCGCCTGGCCGGCGAGGAAGTCGCCATCGTGACCCCGGTGGCGGGCACCACGCGCGATACGGTGCGCGAGGAAATTCTAATCGAGGGCATACCGCTGCATATCATCGACACCGCCGGGCTGCGGGAGACACAGGATGAAGTGGAGAAAATCGGCATCGCTCGCACCTGGGCCGCCGTGCAAAAAGCCCAGCTTGCGTTGGTAATAATCGATGCCGCTCGCGGCCAAGCGCAGGAGGATGAAACCATCCTGCGCAAGCTCCCAAGCGGGCTACCCGTGCTGCACGTCTATAACAAAATCGATTTAGTGGGCGAATCCCCACATGTTGCGCATGAGGGCGATGCCGTTTATCTCTCCGCCAAAACAGGCGCCGGACTGGACTTTTTGCATGATCGCTTATTACAACTTGCAGGATGGCAACCGGCCGAAGAAGGCGTGTATTTAGCCCGAGAGCGCCATCTCCAAGCGCTCGCCGCCGCAAAAAACAGTCTGGGAAAAGCAGATCAAAATTGGCAACAGCTGGAATTGCTCGCGGAAGAATTGAAACTCGCGCAAAACGCGCTGGCCCGCATCACCGGCGAATTTAGCGCCGATGATTTGCTCGGCGAAATATTCTCGCGATTTTGTATAGGCAAGTAGATACGTATCCGCGACCGTACGTAACCGTCCCACAAAAGCAATAAACCCCCAAAAATATACAGATTTAAGTACTTTGGTGCCAGGCGACAGGGTTGCCGCGCGAGCAGGTGCCAAGGATTGGACGCTATGACTGGCGGCGCTAGCACAATGACTTGCCTGCAACCTGGATGAGCGCCTATACAAACCCCCCATTCTCAATCTATACTCAATCCTCAAAGAATCTATTTGGGGTCAAAACGGTGGCTCGTAGCAGTTCTGTTGAAACGAAAAAGCTGCAACTCACAGTTGATGCTGCTACTGATCGCATCGTCGGGGAGATTGCTGCTCTTGGTATTCATGGAACCTCAAAATCTGAAGTTGCCTGCTCAATCCTGCGCATGTGGCTGTGGGACAACCATAGCAAACTGCGCGAGAGCGGTATCGAATTAAAAAGCTCAAAGTAAAATATTGACTGCGCAGAATTCGACATGGCAAGGGTAAGACATTTAAAGAATGCGCCTGTCAAAGAGGCGCTGATTGATATCCAGTTTGAGCCAGGGGTAGAAGTTGCCGACATCAATCGTTTTGCAAGCAGCCTGACGAATGAGTTCCCAAAGCAGCATGACATGTGGGAGGCGCTAGTTGGCTTTAATGTCGACGGAGCTGATGCCTCAGCCAACACAACACCTTTGGTCATTGGTAAGCGTTTCGATACAGGTGCAGATCCTCATGTGTTGCAATGTCGAACAAGCGGCTTCACTTTTAGCCGGCTGGCACCATATATCGAATGGGAATGCTTGCGAAAAGATGCCAAGCGATTGTGGAGTGTTTTCGTTTCAATGGTTGGCCAGCAAACTGTAAAAAGGGTGGCGGTTCGCTACATCAATGAAATCAACCTCCCTCTGCCAATCAAGGATTTCGGTGATTATTTGGTTTGTCCACCGAGAGTTCCGGAGTCGCTTTCTCAGGGAATCAGCGGGTTTTTGCAGAGGGTCGTGATTCCTGATGAAAAAAACCGCTGTATTTCGATTGTTAATCAGCTATTCGAGGGCGCATCTGTGATGTCAAGTGGTCAGCAAGCGATCAGCGTTGTTCTTGATATTGATGTGTTTCGACAAACTGAGATCGATTCATCAAAGGTTGATGAAATATTTGTTATTTTGGATGCGTTGCGAGACCAGAAAAACAAGATGTTCTTTGAGCACCTGACAGAACCGGCTGTGGAGAGATTCGAATGAGTACATATGTTATGGGTCCAAATTTTGGGTTGTTCGATGGTCTGGGTGTTCCCGTTGCTGGTGATTTTGCAAAGTCCAGTGTTCGAAAAACTCTTACACATCTTGCGGAGTCGAAGAAGGTAAGAGTGGCTTCGGCGGCCGCTTTTAATGATCTTCATCTGTTGGCCCAGGAAAATGGGATTCGAGTCGCTGACAGCAATGCTTTTTTGCTAGCTCAACGTTTCTTATTGGCCCTACCTTCACACTTTCCGTTGCCAGAACTCGCATTAGATGATGATGGTGAGGTTACTCTCGATTGGCGAGGTGATAAGGGCAGCCTGTTATCCTTGACGCTTCGGGATGATGGGCGCCTTTCCTTCGCTGCAAGGTTCTCGGCTTTTGATAAAGATAGCGGTACGAAAAAATTTGATAACTCGATTCCTAAACAAGTTATCGAGCTGGTTCAGAGAGTCACTCAAGCCTGATTCTGAACGGCTATCCAACGACGCCTTCTTTCTGCAGGGCGGTGATCTCGCTCGATTTTCGTTCAATCAAAAGCGCGATTTCTTTTCAGGCGGCGTGCCCAAACCGAAGATTTTCAGTCCAGAGAGGCATCCGACAACCGGTGTTCTGGAAACTTCTGTGTGCGGGCTCGTCGGAGTATCTGATGATCGATTATGGTTTCTTGGGCGAACAATTCGCCAGGACAAGCAAGCGGAAGCTGCCGTCCAGTTGCCAACTTCCGCGACGACGACGGTAGGTCTGCGATGTGAATCAGACCCTCAAGATGGGTTCCCCGAGCACGGCGTCATTGTCGGGTGGAGCGAAGAAAAAGATCAACGCCTATCCAAAATGCAAGACCTAGTGGCAAATGTTTCGCTAGTAAAGAAGCCCCCGAATGTCGGAACGATTCAGTAACTTCGTAGGAATGGGGCGCGGCATTCGTGAAGCCACATGATTCTGTGCCCATATTCGTGCCCAAGCGAGGATCGCATGAGGCAAACAAACCTTATTGCTCAATTCATTGAGTGATATTTCTAGCTTCTGTATAGAAGTGGTCAGCTTATCCCTCGTGATCGGCGAAAATCCGTGCTTCTGGCACCCCTAAACGCAGCAAATGCTTCGTCATCGCGCTGACGGCTAGGCTGGGCCCGGCAATATAAATATCCGCGCGCATCAAAGTTGAAATGGTTGAAAGCACCGGCCCGACGCTGTTCACCACCACGCCTTCCTGGCGTGAAGCGGTGGCGTCTAAATCGCCGCCGACCAGAATCGGCGTGTAAGTGAAATTATCCAGCGCATCGGCCCAGGCGCGCGCCAGCCCTGGCAGGTATAAACCGGAATCCTGGGTCGCAATCCACAGCAAGTGAATCGTTTCGGCTTGATCCAGCGCCATGGCGTGTTCCATCAGACTTTTGATCGGGGCGAAGCCGGTGCAGAACGCGATAAAAAGAATCGGACGTGAAGAGGCGGTATCCAGCACGAAATTACCGCTCGGCCCACGGATAGAAACACTATCGCCTGCTTTGAGCTGCTCAAACACAAAGTCGGAAAAATGATTGCCGTGCAGGCGCCGCACATGAAATTCCAAATGCCTGTCTTCGCATGGGCAACTCGCGATGGGTAATTCCTCCGCCAGGCTACCGCCGAGCGTGAGCACCGCGCGCTGACCCGCGAGAAAGCGCAGCCGGTCGCGCGGCGGGGTTTTGATATGAATCACCGCGACTTCATCCGTCGGTTGTTCCAGCGCGCGCACTTCGCCGCTGAGTTGCTGCGTGGGTAAATCGCGCGGCGATTGCGCAACATCGGCTTCCAACACGAGATCGGAAACGGCGGTGCAGGAACACATCAAGGCATAGCCCAAGGCTTGCTGCGCCGGCGGCATCACATAGTCATGCGAGCGCACTTGCTTGATTTCGCCCGACAGCACGCGCGCTTTGCAGGCGCCGCAACTGCCGCTGGAGCAGCCATAGGCGAGGGGAATGCCGGCGCGCAGGGCGGCCTCCAAAATGGTGTCGTTGCCTTCTACGAAAAAATCCGAGCCGGAGGGCAGGGCTTTGATTTGCGCGGAAATCACGCGTAAAAAATTGTCGCGGATCATTAGGGCGCTAGCATCAGCGGGCGGCGGCGCTTGCAGCCGCTGCTCATGCAACCAGGTTTGCAGTGATGCCGCTGCGCTTGCGCGGTCACCGGGCTGTTTGGCCCATTCATCCAGCAAACTGCTTATGCCACTTAACATGCCTTGCACATGATTCAGCAATGCCTTCGACTCCACCAACTCCTTGCTTAAATCATGCAGACGCGCGGCAAGCACTTCCTTGTCCGGCAAGGTGCGATCCATGATGCGCCGGCTAAATGCGCTGTCTTTGATCTGCTCGATCTGCTTGAGCACGGTGTTGTCTTCCAGTGCGGCATGCGGATAAGCCCGGTGCAATTCGTCCAGCGTCACCATGCCGTCAAATGAATCAAGCTCACCGTTTTGGATTTTCTTTTGCAGCGCACCGCGGGTGACGCCGACTAAACGGGCGGCGCGGTGGAGATTGAGTAGTTTGGCCATAATAGTTAAATCGAATGTTTAGCTAGTGTATGCGTAATCCGCAAATTTGAAAAAACACAAGCGCAGAACGTGTATAAGTATATGTTTCTACAACATTCTCCTTACCTGTAGATAAAAATTGGCGTATTATGTCCGGCCTTTGCAAGAAAATCGTGGTTAGGCCATGGACTTCCCGCAAGCCTTTGATGTAATTGTTATTGGTGGTGGGCACGCCGGCACCGAGGCGGCGCTCGCCTGCGCCCGCATGGGCGTGAAAACCGTGCTGCTCACGCACAACATCGAGACCCTGGGCCAGATGTCGTGCAACCCCTCCATCGGCGGCATCGGCAAGGGCCATCTGGTAAAGGAAGTCGATGCTCTGGGGGGAGCCATGGCGGCAGCCACCGATGAGGGCGGCATCCAGTTCCGTATTCTCAATTCCAGCAAGGGCCCGGCGGTTCGCGCGACCCGCGCTCAGGCCGACCGCGTCTTGTACAAGCAAGCCATCCGCAGCCGCTTGGAAAATCAGCCGAATCTTTGGCTATTCCAACAGGCGGTGGACGATCTCATTCTAGACGGCGACAACGTCATCGGCGCCGTGACCCAGCTTGGCATCAAATTCCACGCCCGCGCCGTGGTGCTGACTACCGGGACTTTCCTCGGCGGCTTGGTGCACGTGGGCTTGTCCAACTACCGCGCCGGACGCGCCGGGGACCCGGCTTCGATCAGCCTTGCCGCGCGGCTGCGTGAATTGAAGCTGCCGGTAGGCCGCCTCAAAACCGGCACCCCGCCGCGCATCGATGGACGCAGCCTGGACTATTCCGTGATGACCGAGCAGCCCGGAGACAAGCCGGCGCCGGTGTTTTCTTTTCTCGGCGACGTGCGCCAACATCCGCGCCAATTGCCTTGCTGGATCACCCATACCAATCGCCGGACGCACGACATTATTCGTGCCGGCCTCGACCGCTCACCCATGTACACGGGCGTCATTGAAGGAGTAGGCCCTCGCTATTGTCCGTCGATCGAAGATAAAATTCACCGCTTCGCCGACAAAGAATCGCACCAAATCTTCGTCGAACCGGAAGGGCTGAGTACGCATGAGATCTACCCAAACGGAATCTCCACCAGCTTGCCTTTCGATGTGCAATTGAACCTGGTGCGCTCCATCAAGGGTTTTGAAAACGCCCACATCACCCGCCCCGGTTACGCCATCGAATACGACTACTTCGACCCGCGCGGCCTCAAAAGCTCCTTGGAAACCAAGGCCATCAAAGGCTTGTTCTTCGCCGGCCAGATCAACGGCACCACCGGCTACGAGGAAGCGGCGGCACAGGGTTTGCTCGCCGGCATCAATGCCGGGCGCTACGCCCTGGAAAAAGACGCCTGGTGCCCGGCCCGAGGCGAGGCCTATCTCGGCGTCCTGGTGGACGACCTGATCACGCGCGGCGTGTCCGAGCCCTATCGCATGTTCACCAGCCGCGCCGAGTACCGCCTCTCCCTGCGCGAAGATAACGCCGATCTGCGCCTGACCGAAATCGGCCGCAGCCTGGGCGTGGTGGACGATCGGCGCTGGGAGCATTTCAATCGCAAGCGCGATGCGATAGCCAGCGAACAAGAACGTTTGAAAACCACTTGGGTTAATCCGCGCACCTTGCCCGAAGCGGATGCAGTCCGTGTCCTCGGGCAGAATATCGAGCGTGAGCACTCGCTCGCTGACTTGTTGCGGCGTCCGCAGGTGAGCTACGAGAGCTTGCTGACCCTGCCCGGCGCGGGTGTGAGTCAGACCGATGCGCAGGTCATCGAGCAAATCGAAATCCAGACCAAGTACCAAGGCTATATCGAGCGTCAGCACGAAGAAGTGGAAAGGAGCCGCCAACAAGAATCCCTCAAGCTGCCCCTGGATTTGGACTACCGCGAAGTGCGCGGCCTGTCGATCGAGGCTGCGCAAAAGCTCAACCAGCACAAGCCGGAAACCCTGGGTCAGGCGGGACGCATTTCCGGCATGACCCCGGCGGCGATCTCCCTGCTCTTGGTGCACCTGAAGCGCCGCAGCGGGACGAAGAAGAAAAGCGCATGAGTTTGAGTGAGGACCTGGTTGCTGGCTTAGCCGCGCTGGGCGTGCCGCTGGATACGGCGCAACAGCAAAAACTGCTGGACTACATCGCGCTGATCGTAAAGTGGAACAAGGTGTATAACCTCACCGCCGTGCGCGAACCCGAGGCCATGATCGCGCACCATTTACTGGACAGCTTGGCGGTGCTGCCGCATTTGAGCGGGGCGCGCCGCTTGATCGATGTGGGCAGCGGCGCCGGTTTGCCCGGCATCCCGCTGGCCATCGCCCGGCCGGACATGAACGTCGTCCTGCTCGATTCCAACCACAAAAAGGCTACTTTCATGCGCCAAGCCTGCCTGGAGCTAGGGCTTGCCAACGCGGAAGTCGTGTGTGAGCGGGTGGAAAAATGGCAGCCGCAGGACAAATTCGACGCCGTGATTTCGCGCGCCTATTCCGAGCTGAAAGAATTCGTGCGCCTCTCCGCGCATTTGGCGGCGAAAGGCGGTAAGCTTTACGCCATGAAGGGCTTGTATCCGGTGGAAGAGATCGCCCAACTTGCAGCCAGCGCCAAAGTAGAAGCCGTCATAGCCTTGACCGTGCCCGGGCTGGAAGCGCAACGACATCTGGTGATGATGAAACTCGCATAGCGAGCCCCAATCCCTCTCTCCCCTGGCGGGACTGCGGAAGGGTCGCTGCGAAGCAGCGGGGCACCCACCGGCGTCCCCCTAGCGGGTGAAGAGCAGGAGAGAGGGGGCGGTCATGGCGAAATTTAATATCCGGTGTGGCGATTGCCATGACCGTTAGAGGTGGAGAAATAATGGCAAAAATTCTCGCGGTCGCAAATCAAAAAGGCGGCGTGGGCAAAACCACGACCAGCGTCAACTTGGCGGCCAGCCTCGCCGACGCCAAGCGCCGTGTGTTGCTCATCGACCTGGACCCCCAAGGCAATGCCACCACCGGCAGCGGCATCAACAAAAGCGAATTGAGCAAGACGGTTTACCACGTCCTATTGGAACAACATGGCCTGGCCGATGTGCGCATCACCGCACCCCAGGGCAACTATGACGTGATCCCCGCCAACCGCGAACTGGCCGGCGCCGAAGTCGAGCTGGTGGATGAAGAACATCGCGAGCAGCGCCTAAAACGCGCCCTGGGCGAAGTCATCGACCAATACGATTACGTTCTGATCGATTGCCCGCCCGCCCTATCCTTGCTCACCATCAACGGCCTAGTGGCGGCGAGCTCGGTCATGATCCCCATGCAATGCGAGTACTACGCGCTGGAAGGTCTGAGCGACTTGGTCAACACCGTGAAAAAAGTTCGCGCCAACCTCAACCCCGAGCTCGAAATCGAAGGTCTGCTGCGCACCATGTTCGACCCGCGCAATGCGCTCGCGCAGCAAGTGTCCGACCAGTTGCAGCGCCACTTCGGCGATAAGGTGTACAGCACCGTCATCCCGCGCAATATTCGCCTCGCCGAAGCCCCCAGCTACGGCACGCCGGTGATGTATCACGACCGCGCTTCCAAAGGCGCGCTGGCTTATGTCGCGCTTGCCGGAGAGTTTTTGCAACGGCGCGAAGGCGCGGTTGTGTCGGCGTGATTTGATCGGGCCCCGAACTTTATCTTTTAAGAATGACCATGTTCAAAAACGGCATGCGGCCGGTACATCCCGGCGAAATTTTGCGCGAGGATTTTCTGGTCCCGCTGGGCATGAGCGCCAATGCTTTGGCCAAGGCGCTTAATGTTCCTGCGCCGCGGGTTAACGACATTGTGCGCGAGCGGCGCGGCGTCACGGCAGATTCTGCCATGCGCTTGGCGCGCTATTTCGATGGCGATGCGCGCTCTTGGATGAACCTGCAAGCCGCGTATGATCTGCGCGTGGCGGAAATCGAGAACGCCAAGCGCATCGAGCGCGAGATCGAGCCAGCCGCAGCTTGAAGCCTTCGTTGGAACCGACTAAATTCCTTACTTATACTTACTAATTGATCAAATCAAAGGCCGCATAAATGGCAAAACATAAAGGCCTAGGCCGCGGGCTGGATGCCCTGCTCGGAGAATCCTCAGCACCTGCTGCAAGCGGTGAGCCGGGCGAGTCCCTTAAAACCATCGCCATCAACGATCTGCAGCCGGGCAAATACCAGCCGCGCGCGCACATGGACCAAGCTTCCCTCGCCTCCTTGGCGGAATCCATCAAGTCGCAAGGCATCATGCAGCCGATCCTGGTGCGCAAACTGGACACTGGCCGTTTTGAAATCATCGCGGGCGAACGCCGCTGGCGCGCAGCGCAAATGGCCGGCTTGAAAGAAGTGCCGGTGGTGATACGCGAGGTGCCGGACGAAGCCGCGCTCGCCATGGCGCTGATCGAGAACATCCAGCGCGAAGACTTAAACCCGATCGAAGAAGCGCAAGGTATCAAACGCCTGATCGACGAATTCGCCATGACCCACGAGGGCGCGGCGGAGGCCGTGGGCCGCTCGCGCTCCGCCGTCAGCAATTTGCTGCGTCTGCTCAACCTGCCCAAGACCGTGCAGGACATGGTGCTCACCGCCGCGCTCGACATGGGCCACGCCCGCGCGCTGTTGCCGCTGTCGCCCGCCAAGCAAATGGAAGCCGCGCATGAAATCGTGCAAAAGGGCCTCTCGGTGCGCGAAGCCGAGCGCCTGGTGGCGAAACTGCTTAAGCCCGAAGTACCCAAGAAACATCTCGGCCCGGACCGCGACACACTCCGATTACAAGAAGACCTCGCCGAAAAACTCGGCGCGGCCGTCACCATCCGGCACGAGAAAAAAGGCGCGGGCAAACTCATCATCGATTACGCCAACCTGGCGCAGTTAGACGCGATTATTCAACGCATCTCGCGCGAGTAGCCCCGCCGTTTTATTATTCGCTTAAGCCTTTCTTAAGCTTCACCGCCTAATCTGCAAACGTAGAAATTGCAGATGGAGGCGACGATGAAGCACATTCCCCGCAAACTGATGATCTTGCTGGCCCTGGCGGCGAGCGGGCTGGCGCAGCCGGTGTCCGCGCTGACCGCGGCCGATACGCTCAAGCAACTAGAGCAAAGCGCAAAACAAACCGACCCCACCTTTAAAGGCGTTTCGGCACAACGCGGCGAACAATTGTTTAAAACCACGCATGGTGCGGAATGGAGCTGCGCTTCCTGCCACACCGAAAACCCGGCCGCGCCGGGTAAGCACGCCAAAACCGGCAAGGTCATCGCGCCCCTTGCGCCGGCGGCCAATGCCGAGCGCTTCACCCGCCAGGACAAGGTGGAGAAATGGTTTCGACGCAACTGCAACGATGTGTTGAACCGCGCCTGCACGGCCAGCGAGCAAGGCGATGTGCTGGCCTACCTGATGACGATAAAAAACTAAGGAGCGCAAAATGCGAATTTCATTCCAAGCAATCTCATTCGCTTTGGTATTTCTCGTAAGCGGTATGCCCAGCGCTTATGCAGGTGAGCATGTTTATAGCGCGAACAACGCAAAGTGGAAGACAGAATGCGGCGCCTGCCATTTGGCGTACCCGCCGCAATTGTTGCCGGCCGCATCCTGGCGCGTGATGATGACGCAACTGGATAAACACTTTGGCGCGGACGCCAGTCTCGACGCCAAAACGGCAGCGGAAATCGGCGCCTTCCTCGAAGCGAATGCCGGGCACAATAAACGCGAAGCGACCGGCAAGCCATCACAACGCATCACCGAGACGCGCTGGTTCAAGCAAGAGCATGACGAAGTGCCGGCCCGGGAATGGAGCAGCAAGGCGGTGAAGCAGCCCGGCAACTGCGCGGCCTGCCATACCCAGGCCGAGCGCGGCGATTTCAGTGAACGCAGTCTGCGTGTGCCACGCGAAAAGGAGTCCATGCGATGAACAGTAAAATCCTGGTGTGGGACTTTCCCACGCGCACTTTTCATTGGCTGTTGGCGCTTTCTTTCACGGGGGCTTTTGTTACCGGCGACTCCGAGCGCTATCGCGATATTAACCTGCTGTTGGGATACATCCTGCTCGGGCTCATCGGCTTTCGCCTGATTTGGGGCATCGTCGGCACGCGCTATGCACGCTTCATCTCCTTCCTGTTCGCGCCGCGCGCGATTGCCGGTTACGTGCGCTCGATGTTCCAAGGCAAGCCACAACACTATGCCGGGCACAACCCGGCCGGGAGTGTCGCGATCTTCCTGCTGCTGGGGCTGGGCCTGCTGTCCAGCTTGAGCGGTTTGGCCAGCTATAACGAAATCGGCGGCGAGTGGCTGGAGGAGTTGCACGAGCTCAGCGCCAACACCATGCTCGCCGTGGTGATCGTGCATATCGCCGGCGTGTTCGTGAGCAGTTTCCTGCACCGCGAAAACCTGGCCCGGGCTATGATTACCGGCGCCAAGCCGGGCGAGCCGGCGGAAGGTATTCAGCATCGCCATGTCTGGCTAGGCCTGCTGCTGCTGGCCGCAGTGCTTGCGATGGGCTACGCTTATTTGTATAAAGATTGGGCGCCGCCCGGCCTGACGCCGCTCTCGCAACAGCCCGTGGCAACGGAAAAGCGGAAACAGGATGACTAACCCAAGGATGGCGCATGCGCGTGCTGGCGGTGGAAGATGATGCATTGTTGGGTGACGCCATCCAGGCAGGCCTGAAGCAAGCCGGTTTCGCCGTGGATTGGGTGAAAGACGGCGTGGCCGCCCAGCATGCGCTGGAAACCGAGCCCTATGCCGCAGTGGTGCTGGATTTAGGCCTGCCGCGCCTATCCGGCCTCGACGTGTTGCAACGTTTGCGAGCGCGCCGAGACGCCACCCCCGTGTTGATCCTGACCGCGCGCGACACGGTGGAAGACCGCATCAAAGGCCTGGATGCGGGCGCGGACGATTATCTGGTCAAACCCTTCGACATGGGCGAACTGGCGGCGCGCTTACGCGCCCTGGTGCGCCGCGCCAGCGGCGAAGCCGCTCCGGCGCTGTGCAACGGCGCGCTGGCGCTCGATCCGGCCAGCCATCGCGTAACGTATCAAGGTTTAAGCGTTGAGTTATCCGCCAAGGAATTCGCCGTGCTGCAAGCGCTCATGCTCAATCTCGACTACGTGCTGACGCGCGCCCAAATAGAAGCGCAGCTCTATGCCTGGGGCGATGAAATCGAAAGCAATACGGTGGAAGTGCACATCCACCACTTGCGCCGCAAACTGGCGCCGGAGCTCATCCAGACTGTGCGCGGTGTCGGTTATCTCATGCCGCGCGCGCAAGCCGATTGAAATGGCGCGCCACCCCTCCCTCAAACGGCGTGTTTTAACCTTGGCCTTGGCCGGCATGGTCTTGGTGTGGGTGGGCACGGTCGTCGTCACCTACTTCGATGCGCGCGAAGAGCTGAATGAAATGTTGGACGCGCATCTCACTCAAGCCGCCGCGCTGCTCATCGCGCAAACCACGGGCGAGTTCGAAGAAATCGAAACCGAACACGCGCTGCCTTTGCATAAATATTCGCGCCGGGTCGCGTTTCAGATTTGGGAGCACGGGCAACTGCGCCTGCATTCCGTCAACGCGCCGCAGACCCCGCTCACCAGCCGCGAACAAGGATTCAGCGACAGCAATATTGCGGGCCAGCGCTGGCGCGTATTCAGCAGCCTGGATGCCTCGGGCAAGCTACTGATTCATGTCGCGGAGCAGGCCGAAGTGCGCGACAAGCTGGCGCGCGAAGTGGCGAAAAACCTGCTCTATCCCCTGCTGATTGCGCTGCCGCTTTTCGCGATCTTGTTATGGCTGGCGGTGAGCCGGGGCTTGCGGCCCTTGGCGAGCCTGACGCGCGAAGTGGCCTTGCGCGAACCGGATAATCTGGCGCCGCTGCCGGTCGGCGCAGCGCCATCAGAAGTGCTGCCGCTGATTGACCGCCTCAACCACCTGTTCGAACGCATCACCGCATCCATGCAAAACGAGCGCCGCTTTACCGCCGATGCCGCGTATGAGTTGCGCACGCCGGTGGCGGCGATCAAAGCCCAAGCGCAAGTGGCGCTTGGCGCACAGGACAACACGGAACGCACTCACGCGCTCGATAGTGTGATCCTCGGCTGTGATCGTGCCGCGCATTTGATTGAACAATTACTCACCCTGGCGCGGCTCGATGCGCTGCAAAAATCCGCGCTGGAGGCATGCGAGCTGCAAACCCTGGCCGTCGAGGCGATTGCTGAAATGACACCGCTAGCCAGGCAAAAAGGTGTGCAACTGGAGCTGGCCGAAGGCGAAGCGGCAAGCGTGCAAGCCCTGCCCGGCTTGTTGCGGATTTTATTGCGCAACCTGATCGACAACGCCGTGCGCTACACACCCGCCGGCACCCAGGTTCAAGTGCGGGTTGATCGTGCAGACGGCAAGCCACGCATCACCGTCAGCGATAACGGCCCCGGCATTCCCGAGGAAGAGCGCGACAAAGTGCTGGAACGTTTCTACCGCCCGCTCGGCACCGGCGAGCAAGGCAGCGGCTTAGGCCTATCCATCGTGCAGCGCATCGCGGCGATTCATGGTGCGACGCTGCAATTGGCTGCCAGCGAAGCCCGGCGTGGGTTGCGGGTGATGATTGTGTTCCCAGCGTAGCGTTCAGCCGCCGAGCTGCTTTTCGATCCGCTTCGCAAACACCGCCATTTCTTTAGCCGCCTGCTTATCGCCTTTTTTCTCAGCGACCGCAATGCCGTTTTGGTAAGCGGCGAGCGCGTCTGGCAAGCGCCCTGCATCATTCAATGCTTTGCCTAACAATTTCCACGCTGCCGAATAGTTTGGGTCATGCGCCACCGCCTGCTGCAAATGCGCGGCGGCCTGCTCGAACTGTCCCAGTTTTGAATATTCGTTGCCGAGGCTGAAGCGCAGCAAAGCGTTGTCACGGCCGGCCGCGAGCATTTTTTCCAGGTTTTCAATCACGGCGCTCATTTCTTGGGCAGGGCTTAGAAGGTATAATCGCGGGCTTGATTTGTAAGGGATTTCAGATGCAAGCCCATTATTCACCACGCGATGTCGAAGCTCAAGCGCAAGCTTTGTGGGAGGCGCGCGGCGCCTTCGCCGCGACCGAAGACGCCGCCAAGCCCAAGTACTACTGCCTGTCCATGTTCCCCTACCCCTCGGGCAAGCTGCACATGGGCCACGTGCGCAACTACACCATCGGTGATGTGCTGACGCGTTTTCATCAAATGAAGGGCTACAACGTCATGCAGCCCATGGGTTGGGATGCCTTCGGCTTGCCAGCGGAAAACGCCGCCATGGCCTCCAAGGTCGCCCCCGCCAAGTGGACCTACGACAACATCGCGTACATGAAGAAGCAGCTCAAAAGTTTGGGCTTCGCCATCGATTGGTCGCGCGAAGTCGCGACCTGCACCCCGGAATACTACCGCTGGAATCAATGGCTGTTTCTGCGCATGCTGGAGCGCGGCATCGTGTATCAAAAAACCGGCACCGTGAATTGGGACCCGGTGGACCAAACCGTGCTCGCCAACGAGCAAGTGATCGACGGCCGCGGCTGGCGCACCGGCGCCGTGGTGGAGAAGCGCGAGATCCCCATGTACTACATGTCGATCACGCAATACGCCGACGAATTGTTAAGCGAACTGGATAAACTTTCCGGCTGGCCCGAGCAAGTAAAGCTCATGCAGAAAAACTGGATCGGCAAGAGCTTCGGCGTCAGGGTTGGATTCCCCTATACACTCCCCTCGCCCGCAAGCGGGAGAGGGGTTGGGGGAGAGGGTGGATCAGGCACGCTATGGGTGTTCACCACTCGCGCCGACACGCTGATGGGTGCGACTTATGTTGCCGTCGCGGCAGAGCATCCCTTGGCGACGTTTGCGGCGCAAAGCAATCCGGCGCTCGCGGCCTTCATCGAAGAGTGCAAAAAAGGCGGCGTGACCGAAGCCGAGCTGGCCACGCAGGAAAAGAAAGGCATGGCGACCGGCTTGAGCGTCATGCATCCGCTTACCGGCGAGCAGCTTCCATTGTGGGTCGCGAACTATGTGCTGATGGGCTACGGCGAAGGCGCGGTGATGGCGGTACCGGCGCATGATGAGCGGGATTTTGAGTTTGCGAATAAGTATGGGTTGGCGATCAAGGCAGTGATTGAATCGGGGGAGCAGGGAGCAGGGAGCAGGGAGCAGAACGAGCCCGCTTCCTGCTCACCGCTTCCTGCTACCCAATACGGCACCTGCATCAACTCCGGCAAATACGATGGTCTCGATTTCGACCAAGCCGTCGACGCCATCGCCGCCGACATAAGCCGCGACCACGCCTTTTTCCACATGCGCATGCACCGCTTTCCACAAGCGGTTAAGGAAACGG
>JACRIU010000125.1 GCA_016235775.1 Hydrogenophilales bacterium | reverse complement strand
TACTGAGCGGGCCGGGAAATAGTGCGTATTAGCATCCTTCCACAAACTCCCTCCCCCTTGATGGGGGAGGGAGAATGTAATACGCACTATTTCCCGGCCCGCTCAGTAACCGCCGTTACCCAATCAACTCGCCTGCGCCAGCGTATTCGCATGCCGCACCCACACATGGCCGCTCCAGATATCGAAGATCACATTCCGGTGCCCCGCGCCGCCGAGATGCTCGGCCGCGATATCAAGCCCGTGATGCTTCAACAGGGCGCGCCCGATCATGTGGTTCTTGCAGGACACATTGCGGCAGGCATCGATCACTTGCTCGCATGGCGCCGATTTGCACGGCAGGTGGCTGGCGCGCGACGGGAACATGTTTCCCCCGCCGAACACCTTGACCACATAGTCCTGCGGATTCGTGTTATGCAGCATCGCTTCCCGGAAAAACATCAGTACGGCGTCCTCGCCGTATTTTCCGTCGAGCTGCGTGATATTCCGATCAGGGCGCGACGCCAGCATGTAGTGGCACATGCCGCCGATCAGCAAGGTGGGATGCCATAGGGTGATGGAGACGCATGAACCGAGCGTCGTGCGGATGCGCGTATTCCGGTCGCCAAAATAAAAGTCGCCGGGTTGCAGGAATATCTCCACTACATGCGGCGGCTTTATCATGGCTTGCGGTAAATCGAAGGCGCCACCGCTTCGAGCGACTCGTTTATGCCGTTCAGGCTTTCCGAATGGCCGATGAAGAGATGGCCGCCGCGCTTGAGCAGGCTCGCGACACGGTTAACCACCTGGCGCTTGGTCTCCGCGTCGAAATAGATCATCACATTGCGCAGAAAAACCAAATTGAATTCGCCGATCTGCGGCAGCGCGCGGTTCAGGTTGGCGTGCAAAAAACGGATGCGCGAGCGCAAGCCGCTCTCCACCAGAAAAGTGCCTTCCTGCTGGCCGACACCCTTGAGACAAAAGCGGGAAAGATAATGCTTGGGAATATGCTGTGCCCGTTCCAGCGCATAGTGCCCGGCGCGCGCCCGTTCCAGCACGCGGGTGCTGATATCGGTGCCGACGATCTCCCACGGCGCATCGCCCAGCATATCGCCCAGCAGCATCGCGATACTGTAGGCCTCCTGGCCGCTCGATGCGGCGCCGCTCCACACGCGGAAGCCGGCGGTCTTGGAATGGCCGGGCAAAATTTTCGCGCGCATGAAATCGAAATGCTTGGGCTCGCGGAAAAAATAGGTCTCGTTCGTCGTCAGCAAATCCACCGCGACCTGCACCTCGCCCGGATCCTGGCCGCTCGCCAGCAGTGAAAAATATTCGCCATAGCTCGATGCGCCGCGCGCGGAAAGCCGTTTCGCCAAGCGCCCCGTCACCAGCGCTTTTTTCGATTCCGATAAGTTGATGCCCGCGATGTCATAAATCATGCGCTGGAATTGCGAGAATTCCTTATCGGTAATGGCGCGTTGCTGCATCATTGCGTGTTGCTCCGTAAACCTAAAGACAGCTTTTCGCCAGCGCGGAGCCTATCCTCCGGGTTGTAGGTAGGGGCGAGGCATGCCTCGCCCGGCATCGAAAGCGGGCCGGGCATGCCCGGCCCCTACTATTCACCAAGCATTTGAATTACTCCGCGTCCTCCGTGTACTCCGTGGTTCAACAGCTTTTTCCACCCCGTCAATCATCCGCATAAGCACTGAACTGCCTTACCCCCGCCATGACCCGCTGGGTCGTGGCGCCGATTTCGCCGACCGCCTGCTTCAGCGACGCCGCCATCTCCCCGCCGTACACCGATTCGATGTTCGCGCCGCACGCGAGCCCCAGCGCCGTCTGCAGCAGGAGAAAAGCGTGGTGCAATTCATGTCCAAGCGCGGCCCAGTCTTCCTGCACGCCGCCTTGGGCATGCCGCGCACCTTCTTCCCTGCGCCGCGCGGCGAGTCCCCGCAGCGTCCGGTTTGCGCGGCTCATTTCCCGTGTCGCCGCCGGATTTTGCCGGGCGCGCTCATCCTTGCTCAGGGCGGATATCTCCAGCACGAGCCGCGAAATATGCCGGAGCATCTCATCCATGGAGTAATCGAGTTGGCGATTGAATCTCCGCATCTGGCTGGAAGCCGCCGTGAATCCACGCGAACGTTCGTCAGCCTGTTTGGCGGTGAGCATGGCGTCGGTCGCGGTCATGTTCATGACCCGCGAAACTTCCACGATCACTTTGATGTACGCATTAATATCCGCGGCCCGGCGCGGCGGCGTGGCTGTTGCTTCGCTTCTGAGGGCTGTTTGCATCATCATTTTTCTTCCTTTGGCAGGCTAGCGCTTCACGGTGGCAGCAGCCGCGGCCCCAACCTTGAAGAACGCCACCAGGTTCTGTAATTGCTCGGCCTGGCTGCTCATCTCCTCGGCGGTGGCGGCCAGTTCTTCCGAAGATGACGCGTTCTGCTGCGTGATCTGGCTCAACTGGCTCATGGCGGTGTTCACTTGCGATACGCCGGAGGCTTGCTCCTCAGAGGCCGCGGTGATCTCTTGCACCAGATCGGAGGTCTTGTTGATCGACGGCACCATTTCGTTCAAGAGC
>JACRIU010000123.1 GCA_016235775.1 Hydrogenophilales bacterium | reverse complement strand
CTCGGCGAAGCGTCCGATCAATTCATCCACGAATACCTGCATGTCGGCAGTAATGGTTTTGATGCGGCTGCCCAGATAGTTGTAGCCAAACAGCGCCGGGATCGCGACCACCAAACCAGCGACGGTCGCCACCAGCGCCGCCGCGATACCCGGCGCAATCGCCGCCACGTTCACATCGCCCGTCGCGGCAATCGCGGCAAAGGTAATCATCACGCCCACCACCGTGCCGAGCAGCCCGAGAAACGGGCCGCCGGAACTCGCGATGGTGAGCAGCACCATCAAATCATTCAGCTTTTGGCTCTCGCGCACCAAGGTACCGTCAAGCGTGGCTTTGATCGCATTGATTGCTTGCGGCGATAGCGTTTTTTCGCTGTTAGCGATGGCATGGCGATGCTTCACTTCTTGCACGCCTGCGTGATAGAGGTGATACAACGAAGCATTCTGAAAATGGTCGTGGCGACCGACCAAGGCCAACATCAGCGCCGAGTCTTTAATGTCTTTATCGTCCGTCGTGTCATCGGCATCCAGCTTCGCGGTCTCGGTGACTTTGAGTTTGTGAAAAGCTTCCAAGAATTCCTGATTGGCTTTATAGGTCTTGTTGATGACCAACGCTTTCGACACCATCACCATCCAACTGATGACGGCCATCAACATACAAATTGCAATCACTACCCAGCCGTCGAGCGTGACGCTCTGCAATATCACACCGACATACGAGGCATCACCGCCTTTATCTTCATCCTCGCCCAAGGCCAATAATTTTGTATCCGGGCCTTGGCTGGCTGCCGCCAATAAAATCGCGTCTGGTGAACGCGTCACATTGGCGATTTGCAACTCGTCCACCTCGCCTTGGAAGCCACGCCCGACAATCACTTCTCCAAGCAATTCAGGGCTTGTCGCAGCGGCCACCGCTACTGGTTGGCCATCCACATACAAAGTCAATTCTTTGGCCAGCGTCACCGACACATGATGCCAAGCGCCTGGCGCGAGATTGCCCGCGCGCTGCGTCTCCCCCGCTGTCGCGCCGCCTTCCACCTTGGCGTAAGCCTGGCTGCCATCGATACCGATCTCAATCGCCGCCTTGCCATCGCGCAGCGTGACGATTGGGGCGCTTTGCGCGACGCTGGATTTCACCCAGAATGAAATCGTTGCACCGGCCGCCGCCGTAATTTTCATGGTGGGCGAAGCGGGGATCAGCAAACTTTGCTGCCCATTGAACGCCACGGCGGAACCGATCATCCCGCCCGGAATATGGCTGCCGTCGAATTGCGCTGCATGGTTGCCATAAGCAGTCGCATCTTTGGGCGAACCTTGCGCCTCGCCGAAATGCAGAACGCTGGTTTGATTCAAATCGAAACTACCTTTTGCATCATCGCCCGCAACCGCGCTCTCGTTGCCGGAATAGAGCCAGATGTGGCGCTCTTTAGAACCGGGCTGAAGCTTGGGAACCTGCACCCACACCAGCGCGATCTGCGCCAGGCCATCGAATTTCTCGATGTGATATTTGAGCGGCGTCTTATCGTCTTCCGCCAAAAAACGCAGGTCGGAACCATCCACCTTGGCGGAATCAAATGCGAAATTGCCTGTGTGCAGCCGCACCAGCACCGCTGTCGTGGCGACCTCCTGCTTCAGTGGCAAACCGGTTGCGGTGGTATCGAGCGTGATTTTCTTACGGCTCGTCCACTCGCCGTTCCACCAGGCATGGGCCATTTGCGGCGCGATCAATAATAGGAAAAACGTGAGCAGGAGTTTGCGCATGGGTATTGCCTGTTAAAAAATTTGTTAAGTATCGGGGGTGTGTATTACGAAGATGTGAAATGGGCTAGCTCTCGATCGAGCTAGCCGAGTTTTGCTTCCCGCTTAGCTTAAGGAGCCTCTAAAAAAGCCCCTCATTCCGGCGGGACAAATGCAAAGGGCTCATCAGCCCTATTCGCCGAAGCCCACGACTTCCACCGTGATGAACGAAGGCCGGAACTGGGCCAAGGCTTGTTTGATGCGTTTGAGTTCCTCGTCGGAATCTGAATTATTCAAGGACTTGGTGATATCCCCCGTTGCGCTTGCCGCATCGCCCAGGTTGCTGGTGCCGGCGAAGCCCGCCGCCAGGCTCGACGTTTCGGCGGCGGGCACGCCCACGCTCACCCCCCCGACGCTGATGTTGTCGGCGCCGATCACGGCCAGCGCGCCCAGCCGCAGGTTGCCTGCCGCGCGGATGCCCGCATCACCAGCGTTAATCGTGCCCTTTGGCGCGTACAGCTCGGCGTCTTCCACCGGCGCACCCGCGATGGTTTGCAACACACCGATGCCGCTGCCGGTGGCGGCGCCCTGCACTTCGATTGTGATATTGCCTTTTTCATCCACCTTGGTGATCGGCGGCGGCACCGAGGTGATGGTCTTCTTACCCTTGCCCGCATCGATGTCGGCTTGGCTCGACCAGAGCAGCATGCCCGAGCCGGTCAGCGTCAGGATGCGCGATTGGTTGACCAGAATATCCTCGTACACTACCGCGCGGATGTCGCCCTCGCCCATCGATACCACGCCGAGTTTCGAGGCTGCTATGGTAACTGGATCGCCTGGGATTCCAAGTGACTTTGCAAAAATCAACTCCTCCGGCACATTCGCCAGCCCCACCACCCAGCGCCCACCGGGAACCAGGAAATCCATGCTGCCGCCGCGCTCGGTGCGCACCTGGCTGAAGAAGCCGTTGATATCGCCGTCGTAATATTTTTGCTTGCCCGCTGCGTCCTTGCAGTCAATGCAGGGGAAAGCCAGCTCGATGGTCTTGTAACCCAGATCGTAATTGCCAAAAAATTCGCTAGCGGGATCAGTCGCGCGGCGGCCCGCCGTGCGCGCGCCCTCGAACACCAGCTCGCGCACGCTCGACTCCTGCTGCGCCAGGGGCAGGGTTTTGAGACTGCTCAGTCTAGCGAGCACTGCGCTGGGTTGCAGATTGTCGATACCGGTGAGCAAGCGCGCTTGGATCAGCAAATCGTTCGCTGCCACTGAGAGCGCATTGCTTGAGGCCAAGGTATCGGTGAGCGCGCCGCTCGCGATGGACTGATTGATTTGCAAGTACAGGCGGTCGATGGCGCCGGAGAGCGCGGTCGCACCGCTTAGCGCGGTCAACGCATCTTTCGGCTGCAACGCCGGGTTGCCGCTAAGCAGGCGCGCCTCGTTCAGCAGCGCCTGCGACAGCGTGCCGGTGGCGGCCAGCTCCGCGCCGATGTCGAGCCTGAGCTTGTCCAGCGCCGCGTCGAAAGCGGCCAAGCCGACTATCACCTTCACATCCGCCCCGCCCGATGGCAGGGCCGGGTTCATCAGATTGCCTCGGGTCACAACACCGAAGCCGGTGCCAAGATCAAGGCTGCCCCCGGCCACCAGCTCCAGCGCGCCCGGCCCGCCGACCTGAATGCCTGCGCCGTTCTTGACGATTTTGTTGTCGCTGGGATCGCGCGTCACGTCGTAAACGATATCGCCGCCGGCATCGATGCGCGTCACATCGGTATCCTTCACGTGCTGGACTACCAGATTCAGATTGTGGATGTCCTGGCCCGCTTGGATCACCGCCCGTTTGGACAGGATGGCGAGGCCACCGCCTTCGATGTTGCCGTCGGCAGCGTAGATGCGCACCGGCTCGGTATCACCCTCATGCACCGGGTTCGACGCGTGAAAAGCGGTTCCGGTAAAAGAAGCGTCGCGATAAGATTTAGCGACTGCCGACGGATTCGGGGCCGGTCGCAGCACGCTCGCAAACAGGGGATCGACATCTGACATGACGATCCCCCCGGTCAAATTAACATTGTTCGCGGCCAACAGGCTGAGTTGGCCCAAAGGCGCGGCATGCATCAACATGTTGCCCAGCACCGACACGTCGCCGGAGAGCGCTTGCGCGATAACGGTTCCGGGATACGTGGCAACGAGTCCCGGGTTATTTAGATTAGCTGTACCGAATATAAGAAGCAGGCGATCCGAGATGCTGTTGTAAAGCGTCACATCCCCGGTCAACGCAGTCGCCATCAGGGCGCTGTCTGGCGCGTAAGTGAAAAAAGCAGAAGCTAATTTATTTAAGGCCGTACCGTTATTCGTATCCTGGGTTATAACCTGAGGGTTAAACACGCTCTGCAAAGCCAAATCTTGGGCCGCCCTCACCCGGAACTCGCCATCGCCCAGCGCGAGCAGGGTGTGCAAATCAGGGTAGCTGGCCAAGGGGTTGGCGCCGATACTGCCTCTCGCTTGCAACTCGCCCACCCCATCCGCCACGTAATACAAGCCGCTCAGGATATCGCCGCCAGCGTTCACGATCAGATCGCCGCCGCCGCGCACTCTCAGATTAGCCAGGCTCGGCGTCGTGCTCACCATCCAAGCATTGGTCGGGATCACTGCGGACACGTTCACCAGGTTGCCGCCGGCGTTGATGCTGATATCACCGCCGCCCAGTGCGCCGATACCCTGCTGGAATTTATCAAAACGCACCCACCAGGCAGGTTGCTTATCGTAATTGCCATCCGTAGCCAGACTCCCCTGGCGGTACAGCCACTGGTTGATAAGTTGCGGGCTACCGGTGTACCCGAGCACGTCGCCTTCCACTTCAATTTTGATATCGCCACCGCGCTCGTTGGCCACGTATTTCTGCGTACTGGTCGGCTGTGTGAACCCCGCCTGATCCGTTGCGCCCACCAAGCGGCCGGCGGTGTAGATGACTGAAGTAATGGCCTTGCTCATATCCAGATTCTTGCCAGCGGCGATCTCGATATCGCCGCTACCGGTGCGTACCAGCTTGCCCGAGTCGAGAACGACATTGCCCGTGAGCTTGTCATTCACCGCCATAAGGTTGGGGCTGGTGAGATCGGCTCCCGCGACCAGACGATAGGACCATGAGTCATAGCCTTGCAAGACGCCCGAAGTGCTTGCAGTGCTAAAACCATCGCTCAAGCTGGCTTTCAGATTCAGATCACCCGTGGCGCGCAAGGTCAGCACGCCAGCGGTCAGCAGCAAGCCATCGGCGTTGAGCCCGGTGGTGCTCGTGTTGAGCGCGCCGGTTACTGGATCGTAGCGCCAAGCGGCGAGCGACCAGTCAGCACCTACCTTAGTCTTGTCAGTGTTAGTTGGGGATTCGAGGGTAAGGTTGACAGGGGCAGTGGCATCGATAGCAGCGGATCGAATTTCGATGCCCGGCGCAAGTTGAAACAATTTACTGTTATTACCCAACTTATTTCACTAGTGTCCGGTTTATTTTAGCCCAGCGGACTGCAAAGCTAATACTGGCGCGGGTTTCGAGGGATTCTGGGGTGTCCACGATTTGATTTTCAATCTACACATTTGCGATGCTTCCTGGTTTGACCGGCCGGGGGT
>JACRIU010000126.1 GCA_016235775.1 Hydrogenophilales bacterium | reverse complement strand
GGATGGCTTTCCAATTCAATTCGTGCATCCATCAAACGAACTCCTTGCGGCTCGGCGACGTTGGTTTTGCTCTTGATGCCGATGCCGACAGTCTATGTATTCAGAATACTCCCTTACTCCGTAGTGGGCAAATCAACTATCCACAGGCAAGCCGAATGAAGCTCTTTGTACCCCATCCCCCACCCAACCTCCCCCTTGAAGGGGGAGGAGTAAGGTGGTGGCGCATGCGCGAATATTGTTAAGACGCGTCGTTCAGGCGATGCGTATCCGGACTTTCAGTCCGTAACTCAAACCCACCAGCTTTAGCTGGTGGTTGTTTAGTGGCCGCCACGTGATGCATTTCACCCCCATCCCAACCTTCCACCCGCAAGGAGTACGCCGGTGGGTGCTCCGCTGCTGCGCAGCGACCCTTCCGCAGCCCCTGGAAGGGGGGGAAGGGGCTGTTCTGCCGCCTTGAGGCGGCCCACGGTTTGATTGACGCCTTTGAGGCGCTCACCCAATAAGCCTCCGGCTTTGCCGGAGGTAATTTAACTTTACGATTGGCCGCTATCAACCGCCGCATCGGCTCCGAGATTCCATACATTCGGCGCTTCAAAACTCGTTCTGCAACTTCTTGTAACCTTTCACCAATTCATGGTTCGCACGCGTCACGGATTCGGAAAAATCCGCGGTCTTGGGCGTGACTTGCTGAATCGTGCTCAGGTCGGATTTTGAATTGATATTGGTGGTGGAGGGGATGTAGAAGCCCGGCGGGATGGTGCAGCCTTCCACTACCGAGTTGTGGCGCACCACCGAGCGCTCGCCGATGGTGCAGTTGAATAGCACCGAATTGAAGCCGATGAACACGTGGTCGCCCACCACGCACGGCCCGTGCACGATGGAACGATGGGCGATCGAAGTGAACTTGCCGATTTGCACTAAGCCCCCCGCCTTGGAGTGGATCACCACGCCATCCTGAATATTCGAATCTGCCCCGATGATGACCGGCTCCATCTGGCCGTTCTCATCCACTTCGTCGGCGCGGATCACCGCATAGGGGCCGACAAACACATTTTCTTCGATGATGATTTTGCCGCAGATGATGGCGGTCTGGTCCACATAGGCGGATTCGTGGATTTGCGGAATGTCGCCGCTGGGGTTTTTTCGGATCATGGTGCGCGTACCGGAAGCAGGATTTATCGGAAAACTGCGATGCAATCAGTGGTTTATTGCAGGCTCGGGCTGGTCAGCCCTGGCGATATGAATTAAAATTGCAATTTGTATCGCAGGTGTTTAATTTTGCATCACCCAGGCCGGAACCGATTCTGCCGGAAAAGGGCAGGGCGGTAAAGACCGGTTCCCTTGTTTCCATTTTGATCCGTTTTTCTGTCCTGGCTTTTTGGCCGGGTTTTGTCGTGTCTGTCAGTAGCAGAAAATATTTAGGAAGTTTTGATGATCTCCAAAAAGCTGTTGCAGCGTTTTTTCCCCTTTCTTTCCTGGTTTCCGGTCGATTCCATCGTTCTGCGCGGCGACTTGATCGCCGGCATCACCGGCGCGCTGGTGTTGGTGCCCAAGGCCATGGCCTATACCCAGTTGGCCGGGTTGCCCGTTTATTTCGGCCTCTACACGGCCTTCATTCCGGCCATCCTGGGCGCCTTGTGGGGTTCGTCGCGGCAGTTGGCCACCGGCCCTGTGGCCATCGTGTCGCTGATGACCGCCGCCGCCGTGGCGCCCTTGGCCGTGCCCATGACGGATAGTTTCATCGGCCTGGTGCTGCTCTTGACCTTCATGGTGGGTCTGATCCAGTTCGGGCTGGGCAGCTTGAAGCTCGGCACCATCGTCAATTTCGTTTCCCATCCGGTGATCCTGGGCTTCATGAACGCTGCGGCCATCATCATCGCCATCTCCATGCTGGACAAGCTGCTGGGCATCCCCAAGGGGCGCAGCGATTCCTTTCTGGTGGATGTGTGGGAGATGCTGGGCTATTTGCCCTTGACCCATCTGCCGACGCTGGCCATGTCGGCCTTCGCCCTGGCGCTGATGCTGGGCCTGAAAAAAATATCCGTGCTGGCCAAGCCCAGCGTGTTGATCGCCGTGATCATCACCACCGTGGTCAGCGTCGCCGTGGATTACGAACACAATGCCAAGGGCAAGCCCGAGCTGATCGCCGATTCCGCCGCGCGCGAGCTGGTGACGAGCTATGCCGGCACCGAGCAGCGCATCAACGCCATCCTGGCCGAGGTTACCGCCAAGTCGGTCCAATTGCGCGCGTTTGAAAAAGCCAACAACCCGCGCGCCGCGGCTGATCTGCGGCATGACATCGATCTCCTCATGCTGGACAGCGCCAGCCTGGAAAAGGAAAACAAGCAGCGCCTGCACTACATCCGCAAGCTGCAATTCGATCGCGCCCAGGCCGCCGAGGATCAAGCCGCCGTGCTGTATTTGCAAGGCGCCGTGCCCGCCGGCGCCCAGACCGACGGCTATCACTGGCATATCAAGAAAATCGAGAAGGGCGAGATGAAGCTGATCGGCGGCGGCGAGGTGGTGGGCAATATTCCCCAAGGCCTGCCCTCCCTGCGCGCGCCCACCTTGAGCTTCGACGCCTTGATGTCGCTATTCTCGGCGGCGATCATCATTTCCCTGGTGGCCTTCATGGAATCGATCTCCATGGCCAAGGCCATGGCCGCCAAATCGAAACAGAAGGTCGATCCCAACCAGGAATTGATCGGGCAAGGGTTAGCCAATCTCGGCGGCGCGTTTTTCCAGGCGTATCCGGCGTGCGGCTCCTTCACCGGCTCCGCCATCAACCTGCAAGCCGGCGCCAAGACCGGTTTCGCCATGCTGTTCAACGGCGTGTTCGTGGCCATGACCCTGCTCTTCCTCACGCCCTACCTGTACCACCTGCCCCAGGCTACATTGGCGGTGATCATCCTCCTGGCCGTGGCCGGGCTGGTGAATATCCCGGCGCTGAAGCACACCTGGCAGGCCAGCAAATCCGACGGCATCGTTGCCTTCACCACCTTCACGGTCACCCTGATCGCCGCGCCGCATTTGGATAAAGGCATCATGGTGGGCGCGATCCTGGCCATCGTGCTCTACCTGTATCGCACCATGAAGCCGCGCGTGGCGCAGCTCGGGCGGCATAAGGACGGGACGCTGCGCGACGTCAAGGTGCATCCGGACATGCCCACCAGCGAGCATATCGTCGCCATGCGTTTCGACGGCTCGCTCTACTTCGCCAACGTGTCCTATTTCGAGGACACCGTGCTCGAAGCCGTGGCCAGCAAACCCAATGCCAAATATCTCCTGGTGGTGGGCGACGGCATCAACCAGCTCGATGCCACGGGCGAGGAAATGCTGCATCACCTGGTGGAGCGGCTGCGCGAAACCGGCGTGGAGATCGTATTCTCCGGCCTGAAAAAACAGGTGCGGGACGTGATGCAAGCCACCGGATTGAGCGCGCTCATCGGTGAGGCCAATCTTTTCGCCACCGAAGATTTGGCCATCGCGGCGATCTATGAGCGGCTGGGCGTCGAGGCGGAGGACGATCTGTTTTGTGCGGTGGCGGCCCGGGCCTGATGCCGGGCTTACCCAGGCCTGCTTTGTCTCAAGTTGTCTGCATCCTCTGCGGTTCAACAGCTTTATCCAGGATGATGCAGCACCGGCAGACAGCCGGTGCTGCAACACGCGCTTGCCCGTATTGCATACCCGAGTAAATCACTCTACTATCCGTCAGGCCACAGTATTGCTTTGGTTTTACTGCTTTTTGCGTGTTGGCAAAAAGTTTGAATAAACGCTAAATCGGCGCAAAACTATGCCGATAAAGGTTTAGTTTCAGGCAACTGTATGGAGCGCGGTGCTTTTTCCCCCCCTTTTTGGAAAAGGGGTGTAAAGACCGGGGACATAGGTAACAAGTGTTCGGAGACATGGGTAACACATTCGTTAAAGACCATGAATTTTTCGTGCTTTTCGTGTTTTTCGTGGACTAACTGATTTTTCCGGATTGATTGCCACGAACCAAGCGGAGAAGAAATGCAACGCACGATTTTACTGGTTGATGACGAGCATCACGTCACCGAGGCGATCACCCGCGTATTGCGCCAGGACGGCTACCGTATCCTGATCGCCAACGCGCCGGCGCGGGCGCTGGAAATGCTGGCCGGTGAAGCGGTGCAAGTCGTGCTCTCCGACCAGCGCATGCCGGAGATGACGGGCGTGGAGCTGCTGTCCCAAGTGCGCGAGCGTTACCCGGATACGGTGCGCATGGTGCTCTCCGGCCATGCCGATTTGGATTCCGTGATCGATGCGGTGAATCGCGGCGCGGTGTACAAGTACCTCGCCAAGCCGTGGGACAACGATGCCTTGCGCGCCACGGTGCACGAGGCGTTTCATCACCATGAGCTGCAGCAGCAGAAAGCCGGTCTGCTGCGCGAGATCGAGCTGGCCAATCAACAGCTCACCGGACTCAATCTCGAATTGGCGCGCGGGCTCGAAGCCAAAGCCGAGGAATTGGCGCGCCTCGCCAATTACGACGCGGTGACCGGCTTGCCCAACCGCGTGCTGTTCAGCGACCGTTTGCACCAGGCGCTGGCGCATGGCGAGCGCAACGCCAGCCTGGTGGGGCTCATGCTCCTGGATCTGGACCGGTTCAAATACGTCAACGATTCCCTGGGCCATCCGGTGGGCGACGAGTTGTTGCACATCATTGGCGAACGCTTGCAGCAAGCGCTGCGCAGCGGCGATACGGTGGCGCGCGGCGGCGGCGATGAATTCATGTTCGTGCTGAACGATCTGCGCGACCCGTCCGGCGCAGCGGACATCGCGCAGAAACTGCTCGAATGCCTGTCCGGTGCGTACCAATTGGCCGGCAGCGAAGTATTCATGACCGGCAGTATCGGCATCAGCATCTATCCCAACGATGGTCCGGATGCGGTGACGCTGGTAAAAAATGCCGATGCCGCGCTGTTCCATGCCAAGAGCGAGGGGCGCAACAACTACCAATCCTACACAGGCAGCATGAATGCCAGCGCGTTGAAGCGGCTGACGCTGGAGAGCGCGCTGCGCCGCGCCGTGGAGCGGGAAGAATTCGCATTGCTGTATCAACCGCAGATCGATCTCATCAGCGGGCGCATCATCGGCGTAGAGGCGCTGCTGCGCTGGAACCATCCCGAACGCGGCTTGGTGAGCCCGGCCGATTTCATTCCCCTGCTGGAAGAGACCGGCCTCATCGTGCCGGTGGGCGAGTGGGTGCTGCGCAGCGCATGCCGGCAGAGCCGCGCCTGGCTGGATGGCGGCATGCCGTCGATACGGATGGCGGTGAATCTGTCCGCATTGCAATTTCAGCAGCCGGACCTGGTGGGCATGGTGGCGGGCATTTTGACGGAAAACGCCATCGATCCGGCCTGCCAGGATCTGGAGCTGGAACTCACCGAAAGCCTGATCATGCGCGATGTGGAAAAAACCATCATCACGCTCAAGCAGTTGCATGAAATGGGCGTCAAGCTGTCCATCGACGATTTCGGCACCGGCTATTCGAGCTTAAGTTATCTCAAGCGCTTTCCGATAAGTACCCTGAAGATCGATCAATCCTTCGTGCGCGACCTGGAGCGCAACCCGGATGACGCCGCCATCGTGGCGGCGGTGATATCCCTCGGGCATAGCCTCAAAATGAGCGTGATCGCCGAAGGCGTGGAGACCGAAGCGCAGCTTGCGTATCTGCGCCATGCCGGTTGCGACGAAATGCAAGGTTATTTCTTCAGCCGTCCGGTCGGCGCGCCGGAGGTCGAAACGATGATACGCGAGGGCCGGCGCTGCGCCGCATGGGAGGGCTAAATGGAACGCACCTTACTCTTGGTGGATGATGAGCAGAACATCCTGTCGGCGCTGGGCCGCTTGTTCCGGCGCGACGGCTATCGGATTTTCACCGCCAACGGCGGGCGCGAGGGTTTGGCGCTGCTCGCGGAAAACAAGGTGGGCGTGATTCTCTCCGACCAGCGCATGCCGGAGATGTCCGGCTCGGAATTTCTAAGCCAAGTCACCACGCTCTATCCCGATACGGTGCGCATCATGCTTTCCGGCTACACCGATCTCGCCTCGGTGACCGACGCCATCAACCGCGGCGCGATTTATAAATTACTGACCAAGCCGTGGGAGGACGAACTGCTGCGGGACAACGTGCGACAGGCGTTCGAGCACTATGAGATGGCTTTTGAAAACGAGCGCTTGAAGCGCGAATTGACCGAGGCCAATGCGCGGCTGGCCGTGACCAACCAGGGATTGGAGCGGCAGGTGGAAGAAACCTCGCTCGAATCGGCGCAGCAGGTCACGGTATTGAATGTCGCGCACGAGGTGCTGGATGCGCTGCCGATCGGCGTGCTGGGGGTGGGCGATGAGGGCATGGTGGCGGTCGCCAACCGGGTCGCGTCCGGGGTGCTGGAAGCCATGTCGCCGGCGCCGCTGGTCGGCGCGTTCGCCAGCGCGCGTTTGCCGCGCGAGATGCTGGATTGTTTGGAGCAGGCGGGGCATACCGGTTAACAGGTACACGGGGTGATGGATGCCGGCGCGGGGCAAGTCCAATGGGAAATCATCGGCAGCCGTATTGGCCTCGCTTCGGAAGGACGGGGCTATGTGCTGGTGATGATTCCGGCGGGAGCGCGCTAATGATGAATCCCGTAGGGGCGAGGCATGCCTCGCCCGAACCCAACGGCGGGCCGGGCATGCCCGGCCCCTACGCATGTACGCAGTGTTTCGGTGAAGTTTTTTTATGATGGATAAAACCAAGGAAATCGATCTCGCGGCGGCGCAAACCGGCATGGTCTTGGCGCGGGATGTGGTGAATCCGGCCGGCCGCACTTTGGCGGGGGCCGGCAGGGTGCTGACGGACACCCTGATCGGGGGTTTGCGCGCGCTCGGCGTCAAACGCTTGACCGTGCACGCGCAGGAAGACGCAGCGGCCGCCGCGGCGGCCCAGACCGAGCGCATCGCCTATCTTTTCCGCAAGGCGGAGGGAGATCCGATACGGGCAGTGCTGCGCCGCGCGTTGGAGCAATACCGGTGCGGAGGGGATCGGGCATGCTAAGCCTTTCTCATGCGCTGGAACGGGCGGCGCGCCTGCCGTCGGTATCGGTCGTGCTGTCCCAGGCGCTGGAAGAGATGAACAAGCCGGAGGCCGATATTTCCCGCCTGGCTGACTTGCTCGCCCGCGACCAGGGCGCGGTGGCGCGCTTGTTGCGCGTGGCGAACTCGGCGTTTTATGGCTTGTCGGGCCGTGTCTCTTCCCTGAGTCAGGCCGTGACCTTGATCGGGCTGCCCACGACGCGCACCTTGGTGACGGCGGCGACGATCATTGATCGCTTTCCCTCGCATGATAGCGGCGCGTTCGACCATCTCGGTTTTTGGAAACACTCGCTCGGCGTCGCGGCGGCCTCACGCTACCTGGCGCCGCGCGCGCAGGTAAACCCGGAGACGGCGTTTCTGGGCGGCATGCTGCACGACATCGGGATTGCGGTTTTGGGGTGCTGCCTGGAAGAAGAATATCGCGCCGTGCTCGATCGCGTGCATGCTCAGGATTGCGCGATCATGGAAGCGGAGCTGGCTACCTTGGGTTTTACCCACAATGATTTGGGGGCGGTGCTGGCGGAACAATGGAAGTTCCCGCCGGCGATTCAGGAAGCCATCCGCGGCCATCATGATCTCAAGCCGGAAGCGGCGCCGCTGGTGCGCGTGGTGCATGTGGCCAATGTGCTCGCGCTGACGCTCGATATCGGCGAGGTGGAAGGCAGTTTTGTGCCGCCGGTCGATCCGGCCAGTTGGGCGGCCTTGCATTTCACCGAGCCGGAGTTGGCCGGCGTGCTGGAAGCGATCGACAGGCAAGCGCAAAGCGCGATGGACCTGCTGGGCAAGGCGAACTGATCATGGCGTTCGACAACATGGCCAAGCTGTCCTGGATTTACGATCTGTACCGCATGGGGCAATCGGCCGAGCTGCGCGACGACCCGCGCAAGGTGCAGCAGCAGATCATGACCCACATCGTGAAGGGCATGGAGGCGGCGAGCGGCTCGCTTTCGCTGCGCGAGGGAGAGACCGATACGCTGGTCGTGGTGGCGGGAATCAGCATTCCGGAACACGTGCTCGGATCAAAGCGCAAATTCGGCGAAGGCATCATCGGCTTTGTGGCGCAATCGGGCGAGCCGCTGCTGCTCGACGGCGTGGAGGCGGGCAAGCGCCATGGCGCCCTGGATGGCGGCGAGCGCAAGGTCGCGCCGTCTTCCGCCATCTGCTGGCCGCTCAAGCACGACAAGCGCCTGCTCGGCGTGCTCTGCGTGAATCGCGACGCGGGCCAACCGGTTTTCACCCCGCAAGACGAGGAATACGGCAAGGTCATGGTCAATCTGATCACCATCGTGATCGAGAACATGCGGCTGCATACCGAGCAGGAAGCGCGCATCAACAATCTATATGAACTGAATCGCCGCTTGGAAGACACGCAGGCGCAATTGGTGCAATCGGAAAAAATGGCGTCCATCGGCCAATTGGCGGCGGGGGTGGCGCATGAGATCAACAATCCTATCGGCTACGTCAACTCCAATCTGGGCGCGCTGGATAAATACCTGGGGGATGTATTTCAATTGGTGGACGCCTACGAACAAGCCGAATCCCATCTCGGCGATCAGGCGGTCTTAGGCAACATTCAAGCGCTCAAGAAACGCCTGGATCTGCCGTTCCTGCGTGAGGATACGGCGGCGCTGATGAGCGAGAGCAAGGAAGGCATCAGCCGCGTCAAGAAAATCGTGCAGGATCTCAAGGATTTTTCCCACGCCGACGCCGGGGACGAATGGCAGGAAGCGAATGTGGAGCAGGGCTTGGACAGCACGCTGAACATCGTCTGGAACGAGCTCAAGTACAAATGCGAAGTGAAGAAGGAATACGCCAAGCTTCCGGATATCGAGTGCTTGCCGTCCCAACTGAACCAGGTATTCATGAACATGATGGTCAATGCCGGGCATGCGATCGAGGGAAAGGGCGTCCTCACGCTGCGCACCGGGACCGAGGGCGAGATGGTGTGGGTGGAAGTCGCCGATAACGGCAAAGGTATTCCGCAAGAGATCGTGCAGCGGATTTTCGATCCTTTTTTCACCACCAAGCCGGTGGGAACGGGGACCGGCTTGGGGCTTTCTCTCTCATTGGGCATTATCAACAAGCACCATGGCCGCATCGAGGTGGATAGCGAGTTGGGAAAAGGAACCACCTTCCGCATTTGGCTGCCCATCAAGCACCCGCCGGCGCAAGACGAGGCCAAGCCGGCGGCATCGGCCTAGGACGATATGGAAACGAAGATCAGCAGACAACCGTTTACGCAGCTTACGCTGGGCTTCGTGCTGGTGCTGGCGTTGCTGGCGGCCATTGTCGGCATGGCGATTTTCGGCCTCGATCGCTTGATGCAAGGCATGGACAGGATCAGCACGGAAAATAACGTGCATAGCCACCTGGCGGTGGAGATGCTCCAGGCTTCGCGCGAGCGCGGGGTATTGCTGGGTAAAATCGTGCTGGAAGAAGACCCGTTCGCGCGTGACGAAATCATTCAAAATTTTACCGGATTGGGGCGCCAGTTCGGCGCCGCCCGCACCCGGCTGCTGGCCTCGCCGGACTTGATTGAGGTAGAACGCGCGCTGCTGGAGGAGCAGCGCCAATTGGCGGCCCAGGTGCAGCCGCTGCAAATGCAAGTGATCGAGCTGGCCGTAGCGGAGCGGAATGCGGAAGCCGCCAAGCTGCTGCTGGGAGACGTGCTTCCCATCCAGGAACGGATGATTGTCACCCTGCGCCAATTCACCGCCTTTCAGGAAAACGAGGTGGCGGAAATCGTGCGCCAGGCGCAGCAGGCCAATGAAAGAGGCAATTTGCTGTTGCTCGCGAGCGGCGCGCTGGCCATGCTGGCCGGCGCCGCGATTGCCGTTTTCGTGTCGCGGCGCATGCGCGGCCTGGTCGCCGCGATCGAGCGCCGCGAGCGGGAATCGCGCACGCTGCTGGAAAATATCCCCGACCTGGTTTGGTTCAAGGACCGCGATGCGCGCTTCAAGTGGGCCAACCCCGCCTTCACGCAGGCGGCGGGCATCGCGCCGGACCGGCTTGGCGGCTTGCGCGACGAAGATATCTGGCTGGCGGGGGAAGCGGTTCAATGCCAATCCGACGAGCAGCGCGCCATCGCGTCCGGGCAGACCGTGCAGGTGGAGAAGACGTTCACTATCCATGGGCAAGCGCGGCGCTTCGACACCAGCCGCACGCCGGTGTACGGCGAGCAGGGGCTATGCGCGGGCGTGCTGTGCGTGGCGCATGACATCACCGAGCAGCGCCGCATGGAGCAGCAGGTCAAAACCGCGCTGCGCGAATTGGAGTTCCAGAAATACGCCCTGGATCAGCACGCCATTGTCAGCATTGCCGACGTGTCCGGCCGCATCACCTATGTCAACGACAAATTCTGCGCGGTCAGCGGCTACGGCCGGGATGAGCTGATCGGCCAGAATCACCGGCTGCTCAAATCCGGGGCGCATCCCGACGACTTTTTTACGGACATGTGGGGCGCCATCGTCTCGGGCCGGGTGTGGCACGGCGAGGTGTGCAACCGCAAGAAGAATGGCGCATCCTACTGGGTCGATACCTCGATTGTGCCGTTCATGGATGAGCAGGGTTTGCCGTATCAATACATTTCAATCCGCACCGAGATCACCGGGCTCAAGTATATCGAGCAGGTGCTGAAAAAGACCAACGAGGCGCTGCATGTGGAGGCGCTGGAAAAATCCGCCGAGGCGCGCGAGCGGGAAGAGCTGGTCGTGGCGATCAGCACCGCCGCTCATGATGCCGTCGTGGTGATCGACGATGCGGGCAAGGTCGTCTATTGGAACCAGGCGGCGGAAAAATTGTTCGGCTACGGCGCCGCGGAAGCGTTGAGCCAGGATCTGCACCGGCTGGTGATGCCGGACGGGCATGCGGAGCAGCAGGCGGCCGGGTTCGCGCGCTTTATCGAGAGCGGTGAAGGCGCCTTGATCGGCCGCGCCACCGAAGTCAGCGCGCGGCGCAAGGATGGCGCGGAATTCGATTTGGAATTGTCGCTGTCCGCGCTCAAGATGAAAGGCCGCTGGCACGGCGTCGGCATCGGGCGCGACGTGACGGCGCGCAAGCAGGAGCAGCAGTCGCTGCAGCGGCGCAACGAGGAGCTGCTGGTGTTGAACGACAAGCTTAAGGAAGCGCAGAACCAGTTGCTGCAATCGGAAAAAATGGCTTCCGTCGGGCAACTGGCGGCCGGGGTGGCGCATGAGATCAACAATCCGATCGGCTATGTGTATTCCAATCTCGGCACGCTGCAAAACTATGTGCAGGACATCTTTAAAGTGGTTTCCGCCTATGAAGGCGCGGAGCCGGCCATCGCCGACGACGAGCTGTTGAGCCAGGTGCGGAAAGCCAAAGCGCAAGCCGACCTGAATTTTCTGCGCGAGGATGTGCTCTCGCTCATGCACGAATCGCGCGAGGGCATCACGCGGGTCAAGAAAATCGTGCAGGACCTCAAGGATTTCTCGCATGTGGACACCTCCGACGAATGGCATTGGACGGATTTGCACGCCGGGCTCGACACCACGCTCAACATCGTCTGGAACGAGTTGAAATACAAGGCCGAAGTCAAGAAGGAATACGGCGATATTCCCGAGGTGGAATGCCTGCCGTCGCAGTTGAATCAAGTGTTTTTGAACATGCTGGTGAACGCCGGGCATGCGATCGAGGAGCGGGGCGCGATCACGCTGCGCACCGGCCGTGCCGGTGATGAAGTGTGGGTGGAGATCGCGGATACCGGCAAGGGTATCGCGCCCGAGCATTTGCAGCGCATCTTCGAGCCCTTCTTTACCACCAAGCCGATCGGCAAAGGCACGGGCCTGGGCTTGTCCCTCTCCTATGGCATCGTGCAGAAGCATGGCGGGCGCATCGAAGTGCAAAGCGAGCCGGGCAAGGGCACAGCGTTCAAGATTTGGCTGCCGGTCAAGCAGCGCGAGCCGGCGGAAGCGGCGGCAGTGGATGGATAACCCGCCTTACCTAACTGATTTGATTAAATGATGGCAGACGAAATACAGCAGACACAGACGGCGGAACCCGGCGCAGCGGAAGAAGCGCCCTACACGCTTTTATGCGTGGACGACGAGGCGAATATTTTGTCCGCGTTGAAGCGGCTATTTCGCACTCAGGGTTACAACATCCTGACCGCCGCCAGCGGCAAGGAAGGGTTGGCGCTGCTGGAAAGAGAGCAAGTCGATCTGGTGATTTCCGATATGCGCATGCCGGAAATGAATGGCGCGCAATTTCTGGAGCAGGCGCGCGCACGCTGGCCGGACACGGTGCGCCTGCTGCTCACCGGCTATGCGGAGATGTCCGCCACGGTGGACGCCATCAACAAGGGCGGCATTTACCGCTATATCTCCAAGCCGTGGGAAGACACCGAGATGGTGGTGCTGGTGCGGGAGGCGCTGGAGCGGCTGCAATTGGAGCGCGAGAAGCGCCGTCTGGAGGCATTGACCCAGCGCCAGAATGAAGAACTGAAAGAGTTGAACGCCAGCCTGGAAGAGAAGGTAAAGGCGCGCACCGCGGAGCTGTCGGAGGCGAACGAGAAGCTGAAGAAAGGCTTCATCACCTCGGTGCAGGTGTTTTCGAATCTGATCGAATTGCGCGGCGGCGCGGTCGCCGGCCACTCGCGCAAGGTAGCCGAGCTGGCGCGAAATCTCGCGCGGGGCTTGGCGCTGCCCCAGGCGGAAGTGCAGGATGTGTTCCTGGCCGCGCTATTGCACGACATCGGCAAAATCGGCCTGCCGGACAAGATATTGCAAAAGCCCTTCGCCAGCCTGAGCGCCGAGGGAAGGGCGGAAGTAATGAAGCATCCGCTCATGGGCCAGGCCTCCTTGATGGCGCTGGACCAGCTCAAGGTCCCCGCCAAGCTCATCCGCAGCCATCATGAGCGCTTCGACGGGCTGGGCTATCCCGACCGGCTGGCGGGCGAGGCCATACCGCTCGGCGCGCGCATTTTGGCGGTGGCGAACGATTTTGACGCCGCGCAAAGGGGCACCCTGCTCAATAATCGATTGAACGAGAGTGATGCGCTCCTCTATATCAAGGATGGCCGCGGCAAGCGCTACGACCCGCTGGTGGCAAATGCTTTCCTCGTGCTGATGGGCGCAGCCGGGGCGGATGGCGCGAAGGTCAGTGAAATCACCTCCCAAGCCGGCCTGCTCGCGGCGCAGCCCGGCGGAATGCCGCGCAAAACCAGCCAACTGACGCCGGGCATGATGTTGATGCAGGACTTGTATTCGCACGATGGCGTCATGCTGCTCGCGAAGGATCACGTTCTGGATGCGATGGTGATCGAACAGATCCGGGCTTTCGAGCACGCGGGAGGGGGCGGGCTTTTCACGGTTTTTGTCAGGATCAAATAAGGGGGTGACCATGTACCGCTTGCTGCTTGTGGATGACGAAGAGAATATCTTGCGCGCCTTGCGCCGGACGTTGTCGGTGAATGACGGCAGCGCGCATCAATTCGATGTAGAGATATTTTCCTCCCCCGCAGCCGCGCTCCACCGGGCGGATGAAGTCAAATTCGATCTGGTGCTGTCCGATTACCGGATGCCGGAAATGGACGGCGTGCAGTTCTTGCGCCAATTCCGCGACAAGCAGCCCGATGCCGCGCGGCTGGTGTTAAGCGGCTATGCCGATCTGGACGGGCTGATCGGCGCCATCAATGAAGCGCAGATTTTCCGGTTTATTCCAAAACCTTGGCACGATGCGGAATTGCGCGTCACGCTGACACAGGCATTGTCTTATCACGCCCTGCAGGCGGAGAACCGCCTCCTGGCGGATCGGGTGCGGGCGCAGCAGGGCAAGCTCACACGCCAAGAGTTCGAGTTGCGGCGGCTGGAGACGGAGCATCCCGGCATCACCAAGGTGAATTGGGGGCCGAACGGGGAAGTGATGCTCGACGAAGACGCGCTGTAAGCCGGCTGCGCGCCAAGCAGGAGGCGAGATGGCCGAAGTGGATGAACTAGGCAAGAAGATCACCCTGAAGCTGGTTTACTACGGGCCGGCGCTAAGCGGCAAGACGACCAACTTGATGCGCTTGCACGATCTGCTCAACCCGGCGCTTACGGGGGAGATGATGACGCTGGAGACGCAGAACGACCGCACCTTGTTTTTCGATTTGCTGCCCTTGGGCCTGCGCGCGCCTTCGGGTTGGCTGCTTAAATTCAAACTTTTCACCGTGCCGGGACAGGTGGCGCATGACGCAACGCGCAAGGCGGTGCTGTCACGCGCGGATGGCGTGGTGTTCGTGGCCGACTCGCAGCGCGCGCAAGGCGAGAACAACGCGCAATCGTTTCAGAACCTCGAAGACAACGCGCGCCGCGCCGGGCTGGATTTCGACGCCTTGCCCTTGGTGGTGCAATTCAATAAGCGCGATTTGCCGGCCATCGCGACCGAGGACGAAGTGCGCGAGCGCTGGGGCGCGATGCCGTGGCCGCTGGCCTTCGCTTCGGCCTTGAGCGGAAATGGCGTGCTAGAAACATTCAGCCTGCTGCTGCAACAACTCTATCCGGCGGCGGACCGGCTATGTGACTTGACCGCCAGGCACGGCCTGGATCAGGCCGCATTCATGCGCTTGCTGGAGGCGTCTTAAGCCGTGAATCCCAACGAACAGCGCTTTGATCGCGAATTTGCGCTGGCGGAACTGCTGAGCGGGGTGAATCTGGCCGCCTTGGGCGAGCAGCTCAAGCGCATCGTGGGGGGCGAAGTGCGCCTGGAGACGATGCAGGGCGAAGCGCTCTGGGCGACGCGCGCCGGTTGGGTTTGCGCAACCCGGATCGAGGTGCGCCATGAGCTCGAACCGATGGGCTATCTTGAAGCCGACACCTCGGACCGGCAGCGCGTGGAAGCCGCCGCCCGGCTGCTGGAAATGCTGCTCAAGGCCAACGCGCGTTATCACATGGCTTCGCAATTGCATGTCGAGGTGGTGCATGACGATTACGAGACGCTGCAACGCAAGCATGCCGAACTGGCGGCGTCGGAAGGGCGCTATAAGGCGCTGGCGGAAAACCTGGAGGAACGGGTGGCGGAGCAGGTCAAGACCATCGAATCGGCCCAACGCCAACTATTTCAGGCGGAAAAAATGGCGTCAGTGGGCCAGTTGGCGGCGGGCATGGCGCATGAAATCAATAACCCGGTAGGTTTTGTCCGCAGTAATTTATCCACGGCGCAAGGCTATGTCGAAGTGCTGGATCGATTTGCGCAGTTGGCTAAAGCCGGCGGCAACCCCGAGGTTGCCGCTTTTTGGCGCCAGGAGAACCTGGGCTTTATCCTGGAGGATTTCGCCACTTTATTGAATGAGAGCGTCGCCGGGGCAGACCGGGTGGCGCGCATCGTGGCGGATCTCAAGGATTTCTCCAAGGTCGATCAAGCCGAGGAGCAAATAGCGGATATCAACACCTGCATTCGCACGGCGTGCAATGTGGCGTCGGCGCAAGTCTCGAAGCAGGCGGAGCTGGTGCTGACGTTGGCGGATTTACCCCCCACGCGCTGCCGCCCGGGACATCTTAACCAGGTATTCCTCAATCTGTTATTGAACGCCGCGCAGGCGATGGATCGGCCCGGGCAGATACGCATCACGACCCACGTTGAGCGCGAATCAATCGGTATCGAGATTAGCGATACCGGCCGCGGCATGGCGCCGGAGGTGCAGCAGCGCATCTTCGACCCATTCTTTACCACGCGCGAGGTGGGTCAAGGCACCGGCCTGGGGCTCACCGTCGCGCGGGATATCATCGCGGCTCATGGCGGCAAGCTTTCGGTGGAGAGCGAGCTGGGGCAAGGCACGACTTTCACCATCAAACTGCCGGTAACAGATTGATAAACTGAGCTAAAGATTAAGTGGGATTACGCCGTTACTTCAGTTTGAGATAAACCGGCGTCCCGCTGTGGTAAATGACGCCTTATACACACGGATCCCACTGCGCCGCATACCATGTCACGATACGCTTCGCTTTTCACCGGCGCCGCGCCGGAAATCCATCTTGGCGATACCCTGGCGCGCCCCGCTGCCTATCGTATGCTGCTGGTGGACGATGAGTCGAATGTCCTCAACGCGTTGAAGCGCGTATTCCGCCAGGAAAACTACGAAGTCCACACGGCGGCAAACGGCCCGGAGGCGCTCGATCTGCTCCAGCGCGGCCAATATCACGTCATGGTGTCGGATTATATGATGCCGGTGATGAACGGCGCCGAGCTGCTGCGCCAAGCCCGTGCGATCCAGCCGGATTTGATTCGAATCATGCTCACCGGCCACGCCGATACCGGCGCGGTGATGGCGGCGATCAACGAGGGCGCGGTGTACAAGTTCATTCTCAAGCCATGGAATGACGATGATCTGCGGGTCACCGTGGCCTTGGCGCTCGAACAATACGATTTGAAGCAGAAGAACAAGGTGCTGCAGCAGGACAACAGCAAGAAATCGAAGGAACTCGATGCCTTGTCGCGGCTGACGATCAACAATCGCAGTCAGTTGGCCATCATGCTCAATAAAAAAGGACTGCTCAACAGCAAGCAAGTCCAGGATCTGTACCGGCTGCAACAGACGAACAAGGTACCGGTCCTCCGGTTGATCCTGGAGCGCGATTGGGTGCCCGAAAGCAGGCTGCGCGAGATTCTGCGCAAGGATTTGCTGGTAGAAGAAGTCGCACTCGCCGAATTCCATGCGGATCAGGCGGCGTGCGAGCTGATTCCGCGCAGCCTATGCGAGAAGCAATGGGTGGTGCCGCTCAAATTGGAAGGCAGGCGGCTGCTGCTGGCGGTGGCCGACCCGATGGATGTAGGGCTGCTGGAAGATCTGCGCTTCATCTCCGGACTCGACGTGCGCACGGCAATGGCTGATGTGGCGGCGATCAAGGCCAAGATCGTCGAGCTTTACGGAGAAGATACGGCAGTCAATTTCAAAGACTTGGAGTCGATCGTCGGCGACGCCGATCCCTACGAGGGTATCGAAGTCATCATTGAGGACGACGACAACGAGTCGCTCGAGCAGCTCTTGCAGGGCACCGACGAGCCGCCCGCGATCCGTCTGGTCAATGCGGTGATACTGGAGGCGATCCGTCTGGGCGCGAGCGATATCCATGTGCAACCGCGCACCAAGAGCGTGGTGGTGCGTTACCGTATCGATGGCGTGCTGTCCGACAAAATCCATATTCCACATCACCTTTATCAATCGTTTGTTTCGCGCTTGAAGGTGATGGCCGAGCTCGATATCTCCGAGCGGCGCCGGCCGCAGGATGGCCGCATTACCGTCAAGACGCCGCTGCGCATCGTGGACTTGCGCATCTCGACCTTGCCTACCATCAACGGCGAGAAAGTGGTGATGCGTATCCTCGACCGTAATTCGGCTATCCTGGATTTGGCATCGCTCGGTTTTTCGCGCCACGATCAGGATCGGGTATTGCGCCTGGTCGATAAGCCGCAAGGTATTATTCTCGCCACCGGACCGACCGGTAGCGGTAAAACCACCACGCTGTATGCGCTGCTTCAGCACAATGCGACACCGGAAAAAAACTACGTCACCATCGAAGATCCGGTGGAGTACTACATGGACATGGCGGGGCAGGTGCTGATCAAGGAAAAAATCGGACTGACCTTTCCCATCGTGTTGCGTTCCATCTTGCGGCAGGATCCGGATGTGGTGTTGCTGGGCGAAATCCGTGATTTGGAAACGGCCGAAGTGGCGTTTCACGCGGCGCTCACCGGGCACTTGGTGTATTCCACGCTGCACACCAATTCCGCGCTGGCAACGCTGTCGCGCCTGTTCGACTTGGGGCTCAAGCCTTATGTGGTGGCCGCCGCGCTGGAAGGCATTATCGCCCAGCGCTTATTGCGGAAAATCTGCCCGCATTGCCGGGAACCGCATAGCCCGCCGGCGGAACTGCTGGATAAACTCGGGCGCTATGGAGCGCAAGTAACTGCTGCATTCAGAGGGCGCGGCTGTGAGAAATGCAACAAGACCGGCTATCGCGGCCGGCTTGGCGTGTACGAAGTGCTGACGCCGGATGACGAGCTGCGGTACTTGATTGCCGGCAGCGCGCCTATCATCGAGGTGACGCGCAAGGCGCGTGAACTTGGGGCTGCGCCATTGATTGATGATGGCATCGCAAAAGTGGTCGAGGGGTTGACGACGGTCGAGGATTTATTGCGGGTGCTTGGGCCGCAATAAGCGGGCGTCCATCAAGAATAGGAGAGAACAATGGGGCTCAAGGAAGACATTGAAGCTGCGATTCATGCGCATGGCGCGTGGAAGGCCAGGTTCAGGGATTTTCTGAATGGCAAGAGTGCGCTGGACCTGTCATCGGTTGGGGTGACGAATGCGTGCAAGCTGGGACACTGGATCGAGGCGGAAGGCCAACACCTGCTGTCGCCAAACGATTACGAAGAGGTGAACCGGCTGCACACCGATTTTCATCTGATCGCCGGGGAGGTCGTGCGCAAGATCAAACAGAAAGACTTTGCCGGTGCACACCAGGATATCGCATCAGACGGCCCGCTCGACCAGGCAAGCAAGGCCTTGACCGTGTACTTGCTCAAGGCGACCTCCCATTCGTCTCCTAAATCGAAAGCTCCCATGGCGCCTGACGGCGCCGGAACATCCGGCGGGAAAACCTGAAAGTAGTTCGTGCGCCCGTCATTCGCGGGACTTTCGATCGATGCATCCCAGATAACGCTTGGCGTCGAACGCGACCCGGTGGCGCTGCACATGCCAGATTTCCTCGGCCAGGCATTCGAGCATGGCGTGCTGCGCGTCGTGCGCGCCGCCGCATTGCGCGAGCAGGGTGCGATGCCGTTCGCGGATGCCCGGCGGCTGGTCGATGGACAACTGTTCGTTGAGCGCGAGGTGCATGCTCATGTGCAGGAAGGGGTTGGTCTCGCCATGCTCGGGCGCATAGTCGCGATCCTGGTATTGATCCGGTTTGGATAAGAGATCGTGGTATTCGGGATGCTGCAAAATCACTTCCAGCAGCATGCCTTCGATACCGGCCACCGGTTCATGCGCCTGATATTTGCGCCACGTTTCGAAAAAGCCTTGGCGCGCATCTTCCCGGCTTGGGCTAAACATCGGCTTTGAACAATCCCAATACGGCGGAGTATTGGAAAATCTCATTCTCGCCGTTGAGCGGGCCGATTTCGCCGTTGCCGTAGAAGCCGATCATGGGCATGCCGGGATAGCGCGCCTTCACCAAATCCAGATCGCGATCGACCCCGCCGTAGAAATACGGGCCGCGTCCCATGCACGGGAAAAACAGGCCGAAGTCGGGCGTTTCATTCATGTTTTGCTTCATGCGATCGAGGGTGATGCGCATGTCGCGTTCCGCGGCGAGCGGCTGGCGCAGCGCCCAAAACAAACGCTCGCCCGGCGCCAGCCGGGTCGAGAGGGTGACGGAGCGGTCATCGGCATTGGTGGAGATGATCGGCGTCAAGCGATAGCGGCCTTCGGAAATGGCATGTTCCGGCTCGCCGAAAATCACCCCCGCCATGATCAGATGCAAAGGCAGGTGTTCCTGCTCGCGCACTTCCAAGGGCAATTCGCGCGCCAGGATATTGAGCGCGGGTTGCGAGGTGAGCGAGATCACGTCGTAGCCGCTGACCTGGGTGATTTCAAGCGGCGCGGAAAGGGCGCGGATGCCTTGCGACACGCCGACCAGGCCATGCGCGCCATGAATCAAGGTTTCGCAGCGGCCCTGGCCGGCGACTTTCGCGCCGCACCAAACCTTGAATGGCCCCTGGCCGGTGGCGTCGCCCGACACGCCGCCGAAACGCTGGCCCGGCGCCTTGATCCACGCGCTGTTGATGGCATTGGGCGCGGCGAGCGAAAACACCAGCGTATCGGCGGCGATATCATGCGCCGGCGCCAGCGCGACACCGCCGCCGAACACCATCGCGGCGGCGGCCGGGGTATCCAGCACCCAATCTTCCTCGGTGAAAATCCCGGCGGCGGAACAGCCGATCACCTGCATGCAATTCGCCGCCTTGGACGCGGCGCGCAAGGCCGGCTGCGGGTCGCGCGCGAATTCGGGCGTGAGAAACAGCAGCACGCTGTTGGCATGCGTCAACTGCGCCCGCTCCATCGCCGCGGCAACCGCCTGATGGGCGATGTCTTCGGTGGGGCGCAGTCCGCGCGCGAGAACGGTGGCGATGGTCATGTTGGGCAGAAATATGGTTGAGAAACAAACAAATTTGCCAGCGCGTAGCCTACCCTCCGGGGTACAGAGATCACAGAGGACACAGAGAGTTTTGTGCAGCAAAGCACGAGCTCAGCTATAACCCGCCTAATAGGTAACATTACATGCTTTTCTCTGTGCACTCTGTGACCTCTGTGGCAAAAGCATTTTTATGCTTTCGCCGTTTTAAGCTTGTATTCGCACAAATCACGAATCAAGCATTCCGGGCAATTCGGCTTGCGCGCCTTGCACACATAGCGCCCGTGCAGAATCAGCCAGTGGTGCGCATCATGCTTGAATTCATCCGGTACGAATTTTAGCAGCTTCCGCTCCACCTCCAGCACGGTTTTGCCGGGGGCGATCCCGGTTCGGTTCGCGACGCGAAAGATGTGGGTATCGACGGCGATGGCCGGCTCGCCGAAAGCGGTGTTGAGGATCACATTCGCCGTCTTGCGCCCCACGCCGGGCAGGCTTTCCAGCGCCTCACGCTCGCGCGGCACTTCGCCGCCGTATTGCTCGGCCAAGGTCTTGCAGGTGGCGATGATGTGCTTGGCCTTGCTGTGATACAGGCCGATGGTTTGGATGTAGCGCTCCAGGCCGGGAATGCCCAGCTTGTAGATGGCGGCGGGGGTGTTGGCTTTTGGGAACAGCTTGCGCGTGGCAAGGTTCACGCCCTTGTCCGTGGCTTGAGCCGACAGGATCACCGCAAGCAATAACTCGAACGGGGTTTGGTATTCGAGCTCGGTGGCGGGGTGGGGATTGAGGTCACGCAGGCGAGAGAAGATTTCGTGGCGCTTGGCGGGGTTCATGAATTTATCTGGGGAAAAGGCAAAGACTTTTGGAACCACGGATAAACACGGATTAAAATCAAAAACGATATCCCGTGGGTTTGGTTTTTATCCGTGTTCATCCGTGGTTCCAGGCATTTGGGGTTTAGGGCTGGCTACTGGAGGGAACAAGCGGGATGGTCTGATGTTTCGCCGCGCGCTGATCCAGCCAATTTTTGCCCGCGATCAACAAGCCCAAACCGAAAAACGCCCCCGGCGGCAGGATGGCGAGCAGGAAACCTTTGTAATCGGGCAGCACGTGCCAAACCCAGGTTTTGGCGGCTTCGCCGAACACCAGATCGATGCCGGAAAACAGCGTGCCACGGCCCACGAGTTCGCGCATGCCGCCCAATACAATCAGTACCAGGGTGAGGCCGATGCCCATCACGAAGCCATCCACGAGCGAGGGCAGGAAGCGGTTCTTGGAGGCGAAGGCTTCGGTGCGCGCCAGCACGATGCAGTTGGTGGTGATGAGCGGAATGAAAATGCCCAGCACCAGATATAGGGGATGGATATAAGCGTTCATCGCCAGTTGAATCGCCGTTACCAGCGCGGCGATGATGAGGATGAATACCGCGATGCGGATTTCTTTCGGCACCAGATTGCGGATGAGCGAAATGGCGCCGTTGCTGGCGGCCATGACTAAGGCCGTCGCCAGCCCCAAGCTGACGGCATTCACCACCGAGGTGCTGATGGCAAGCAATGGGCACAGGCCGAGCAATTGCACGACACCGGCATTTTGTTTCCATAGACCGTTCCCGATAATCTCGCGATAGGATGCTTGGCTCATGTTCGCTCCTTTGCTTGAACCGGGCGGGAGAAAATTTCTGCCCCGTGTTGCTCATAATAGCGCAGCGCTTTATGCACTGCTTTGACCACCGCGCGCGGGGTGATGGTGGCGCCGGTCTGGTAGTCGAAGCGGCCGCCGTCTTTTTTGACTTTCCACGCGCTGCTATCGGGGTGGGTGAGCGAGGCGTGATCGAATTGCTTGATCCAGCCGCTCTTGGCGGCGTCGATGTAGTCGCCCAGGCCCGGCGTTTCCCTGTGAGAAACCACGCGCACGCCGGCGACTTCGCCATTCACTTGGATCGCGATCAAAAGCGTGATCTTGCCGCTGTAACCGTCCGGCGCGATCGCTTCCAGCACCAAGGCCGAGGGCGCGCCGTTCAAACGCGCGCGGTAAGCCGCCGTTGGCCGGGTCGTGCCGAGCTCCGGAGCGGGGTGGAGCAGCACCACATCATTCACGATCGCATTGTCGTAGAGCGCCTTCGGCAGCGCCTGGTTGATCAGGGCCAGCTTGGCTTGCTCTTCGCTCTTGGCGATATTGTCTTTGGTGATATCGAATGTGTAAGCCAGCAGCCCGGTGCCGAGCACGGTGAACGCGAGCAGCGTCAGCGCCGTGCGCATCGAATTTTTCGCGGCCGAGATCATGGCTTGTCCTTCTCCTTGGCATGGCCGAATACGCGCGGCTGGGTATAGGCGTCGATCAGCGGCACGCACATATTCAGGATCAGCACCGCGAACGCCACGCCATCCGGATAGCCGCCCCAGGTGCGGATGAGATAAATCAGTACGCCGATGCCCGCGCCGAAGACGAGCTTGCCCTTGGGCGTGGTGGCGCCGGTGACCGGGTCGGTCGCGATAAAGAATGCGCCGAGCAGCGCGCCGCCGGTGGCCAGATGGAACCACGGCGCGGCATAGCGCGCCGCATCGTAAGCATGAAAGCCGAAGGACAAGAGCGCCAAGCTGCCGAGCAGGGCGGCTGGGATGTGCCAGGTAATGATGCGCTGCTGCAAGAGATAAACCCCGCCCGCGAGATAAGCCAGCGCGATCAATTCGGCGCCCTTGCCGCCGACATGGCCAAATACGGGCAGGGCGGCGATGTCGCCGATCGGACGCCCCATCAAGAGCTGGGTGCGCAGCGTGTCGAGCGGCGTGGCCAGGGTGAGCGCGTCCAGCTTCATGCCCGCCGGCAACTCGCCGCCGAAGATGAAGCGCAGCGTGTCGCCGAGCGATAGATGCGCATGCGCCAGCGTATCGACCACCGGCCATTGTGTCATGTGCGCGGGGAAGGAAATCAACATCACCGCGTAACCCACCATCGCCGGGTTGAATAAATTATTGCCCAGCCCGCCATACAAATGCTTCGCCACCACGATGGCGAACAGCGTGGCGATCACGATCAGCCACCAGGGGGCGAGCGGCGGCATGGACAGCGCCAGCAGCCAGGCCGTGACCAGCGCGCTGCCATCCAGTAAAAACGGTTTGATGGGCAGCTTGCGCAGACGCAGCATGACCGTTTCAGCGCCGATCGCCGTCAGGCTGGCCAGCACGATGCTCACCAAAATCGCCGGGCCGAAATAGAGCTGATAAATCGCGATCGCCGGCAAAAGTGCGAACAGCACTTTGAGCATGACGCTGCTGACGCTGGTGTTGGTGGAGACGAAGGTCATGTTTACAAGACTTTCTTAACCACGAATGAACACGAATGAACACCAAGAAACCCTTGTTGGGGGTAAACGTACACCCCGTTCGCCGTGTATATAAGGTTTGTTTTTAAATTAGTGTGCATTCGTGTTCATTCGTGGTTAAAAGGTTTTAGGCTGTATCAGTCGGTTTTTCCATCGCGTGCTTGAGCTGCGCACGACGCGCTTCGATTTCTCGGATTTCCTGTAGTTTATCCGCGGGCAGATTATCCACGTTTTTCGGTTCGACGCCGGCGCGTTTCAATTTGGCGCGGTCGATCGCGGCTTGAATTGCGGCTTGTTTGATGTCGGCTTCGGTATGGCCGGTCGCGGGTGTTTTGGGGCCTTGGGTTTTGGCCGCCAGTTTGTCGGCGCGTTCTTTTTTCTCGCGTTCGATGCGGTGGTCGCGGAATTCGTGCCGCTCCCGCGCCACGTCGGCTTTGTTTTTCTCGCGTTCGCGCGCCCAGATTTCGCTTTTCGCGAAGCGGTAATATTGCACCAGCGGAATGTGGCTGGGGCAGACGTAATCGCAGCAGCCGCATTCGATGCAATCGAATAAATCGTATTCTTGCGCCTTGCCGAATTCTTTTGCGCGCGCGAACCAGTACAGATCCTGCGGTTGCAAATTCACTGGGCAGGCTTGCGCGCACTGGGTGCAGCGGATGCAGGGCAGCGCCGGCGGCGGGGCGGGAAATAGTTTGGGCGAGGTCGCGATCAGGCAATTGGTGGCTTTGATCAGCGGCGTTTGGTCGGACGGCAGGTTAAAGCCCATCATCGGTCCGCCCATGATGTAGCCGCCGGTGTCGGCGCGCGGCGGGCCGGCAAGGGCAACCAGTTCGTGTGCCGGCGTGCCGATCAGGGCTTCGAAATTTTGCGGCCGCTCGACATTGCCGGTGACGGTGACCACGCGCGAAATGAGCGGCTCGCCGTATAACACCGCACGCGCTAGCGAATAAGCCGTGGCGACGTTGAATACCTGCACGCCGATGTCGATGGAGCGCCCACCGGCAGGCGGCTCTTTACCGGTGAGCATCTTGGTCAGTTGTTTGGCGCCGCCGGAGGGATATTTGGTCGGCACCACCGCCACTTCGAAATCCGTGCCCGCGCAGGCAGCGCGCATGGCTTGGATGGCTTCGGGCTTGTTATCTTCGATGCCGATCAGCACTTCGGTTGCACCCAGCATGTGCTGCATAATCTTCGCGCCGCGGATGATTTGCTCCGCGCGTTCGCGCATCAGCAGATCGTCACAAGTGATCCACGGCTCGCATTCCGCGCCATTCAGGATCAGTGTCGGGACGCTGGGGTTCCGGCCGGGATTGAGCTTGGCATGGCTGGGGAATACCGCGCCGCCCATGCCGGCCAGCCCCAGATCGCGCAGCCGGTTGCGCAATTCGCTCGGGTTCATCGAGGTGTAGTCGAGTGGTGCGCGATCCACCCATTGTTCCGCGCCATCCGGCTCGATGCTGATGCACAGGTCGGGCAAGGCGGAGGGATGGGGTACGGTCGCCATCTCAATCGCGCGGACGATGCCGGAGGCCGGCGCATGCACCGCGCAGGAAATATAACCATCGGCTTGGCCGATCATCTGGCCTTTGAGCACGCGCTCCCCGACAGCCACGATGGGTTTGGCGCGGTTGCCGATGTGCTGGTGCATGGGCACGATCAGCTTCGCGGGCAAGGGCGCGGCAGCAATCGGCAGCGCGGTCGATTCGGCCTTGTGCTGTGCCGGGTGAACGCCGCCGTGAAAATCGAATAGTTTTCTCATCGAGTAGTATAAAACTCGCGAAGCGAGCCTAAGTCCCTCTCTCCCGCTTGCGGGACTGCGGAAGGGTCGCTGCCTGCGCCAAGACCGCCCGAAGGGCGAGCGTCTGGCGGCGTCCCCTTTACGGGGGTAAGCAGCGGGGTACCCACCGGCGTCCTCCTTGCGGGGGAAGAGTTAGGAGAGAGGGAAACGGTCATGGCGAGTTTCATTATCATGGGGGTAGCCTTTGCCATGACCGTTAGGCGCGTTTGAGGGAATACACCGGGTATTTCCATTTCCAGGTTTGAATATCTTCTTTGAGCGGAACCATGTAGATGCAATTGACCGGACACGGCGCCACGCACAGTTCGCAGCCGGTGCATTCCGATTCGATCACCGTATGCATGTGCTTGGCCGCACCCAGAATCGCATCCACCGGGCAGGCTTGAATGCACAGGGTGCAGCCGATGCAAAGATTCTCGTCAATCACCGCCACCGCTTTCGGCTTGATCACGCCGTGTTCGGCATTGAGCGGCTTGGGTTCGACGCCGAGCAATTCCGCCAGCTTGCGAATGCCTTCTTCACCGCCGGGCGGGCATTGATTGATATCCGCTTCACCCGCCGCGATGGCGGTGGCGTAGGGTTTGCAGCCGGGGAAGCCGCATTGCCCGCACTGCGTCTGCGGCAAGATCGCGTCGATCTTCTGCACCAGCGGGCTTTCCTCGACCTTGAATTTGATCGCGGCGAAGCCGAGCACCAAACCCAGGAATAAGGCCAAGCCGGCCATGACCAGCAGCGCAGTCAGCATCGGACAGGACTCATTTCACCAGCCCGGAGAAACCCATGAAGGCGATGCTCATCAAGCCGGCGGTGACCATGGCGATGGCCGTGCCGCGAAATGGCTGCGGAATATCCGCGCCTTCCAGCCGTTCGCGCATGCCGGCGAAAATGATCAGCACCATGGAAAAGCCCAAGGCGCCGCCCAGTCCGATCAAGAGCGCCTCAAGCAGATCATGCTGCTCCTGCACGATGAGCAGCGGGATGCCCAGCACCGCGCAGTTGGTGGTGATCAGCGGCAGGTAAATGCCCAACACCTGATACAGCAGGGGAAACACCTTGTGCAAAAACATTTCGGTGAATTGCACGATGGCCGCGATCACCACGATGAAGGAGAGGGTACGCAGGTAAATCAGATCCGGGCCGAGCAAATATTTATCGACCAGGAAGCTGGCGCCGGAGCCGAGCGTGAGCACGAAAGCGGTGGCGGCAGCCATGCCGATCGAGGCTTCAAGCCGTTTCGACACGCCCATGAACGGGCACAAGCCGAGAATGCGCACCAGCACGATGTTGTTCACGAACACCGTGCTGATGAGGATGAGCAGGTAGTTTTCCATTGTTAAGGATTCAGCAAATGCCGAATTATCAGCCCCTTGCAAGCTAACCGCAACTCTAAACCTGATGACGTGTCTTGACTGCCGCTCACCCCGCCGATATATTACGTTGACATAGCGCCGCGCCGCTAAGTTTATGAGCCGCCACACTCTCATTATTTAAAGACCTCTTCTCCCTACTTAAGCTACGCACCAACAACTGCAATTTCCAAGAATCACTCAAATTAGGACTAACAACCATGAGCAACCCCGTTAACCCCAACGCCACGCGCCGCATCCCGCTGGAATTCGATAAAAAAGGCAACCCCGTCTACCGCTCGGTATTAAGCCCGGTGAGCTTCAAGCCGCGCGCCTTGTGCATCGCGCCGCCGATACACGTCATCCCCATCATCTTCGTGCCGGGGATCATGGGGAGTAATTTGCGGAGTAAGGGGGATAAAAAACCTGTTTGGCGGCCACCAAATGGAACTGGCGAAGGCATTGGAGAGGTTTTTGTCCGTGCTGGACAAAGCCCCAAAAAGCGTCAAGAACAACTCAATCCCAACAGCACCGAAGTTGACCCCAACGGCGAAATCACGATCCCCCGCGACCACTACACCATCACCGCAGAAGGCGCGCGCATCCGCGGCTGGGGCGAAGTGCATTGGGACGGTTACGGCCAGATCATGCTGGAATTGGAGCGCGCCCTGAACGACCAATACGAATATCCCGGCACCAAGCGCGCCACCCAAATGCCGGTGTGGAAACTGGCGCAGGCGATCAAAGACGAAACCCGCGAACACTGGAAACCCAGTGGCGATTGCCCCAATCTCACGGAAGCAGAATTCCTGCGCATGGACGATTACTTCTACCCGGTGTGGGCCTGCGGCTACAACTGGATGCAGAGCAACGAAGATTCCGCCAAGACCTTGCAGAAGCGCATCGACGAAGTGCTGGCCTGGTATGAGAAGAGCGAGTATTTCGTGCCCGAGGGGAAAGTGATCATGGTCACGCACTCGATGGGCGGGTTGACAGCGCGGCGCACGGCGCAGCTCGCCAAGGAACAGGGCAAAGATCAAATTCTGGGCATCGTGCATGGTGTGCAGCCGGTCATGGGCGCGCCGGTGGTGTACCGGCGCTTTCGCGCGGGCACGGAATCCGATGGCTTCTTCGACGTCGAGGGCAAGCTGGCGGCGGTGGTCTTGGGCTGGGACGCGGCGGATGTGACTTGCGTGCTGGCGCATTCGCCGGGTGCGCTGGAATTGCTGCCGACCAAGGACTATCCAAAAGGGTGGCTCAAGATCATGAACGGCAAGGACATGCTCGATAGCCTGCCCAAAGGCAAGGTCGTCAATGGCATCCAAATCCCGCCCGATCCGTACTCAGAAATCTACGGAAAGAGGGTACAAGACGTGTGGTGGGGCATGGTGGATGAGACGTTGATTGATCCGGCGGGGTTGGTGGAGAAAGGCAAGCCGCCTTTTAGCGCTTACGCAGACGCCTTAAAAGAAGCCAAAATATTCCATGACACCCTCGGTCTTCGCATCCACCCCAACACTTACGCTCACTATGGCGCGGATGAAAAGCAGCGCACCTACCACGGCGTGCGCTGGCGGACGGCTGTGGCGAATTACGATAGCAACATGCCGGCAATCTCCTACAGCCAAACCGATTCGCTGATGAAGACGCCCGCCACATCTTGGGACAAACTGGGCAACGAAACCACCATCAAGCTAGAGAACCAAAGCGTCCGTTTCGAGTTGCTGGGTAAAGACGGCGCGGGCGACGCCACCGTTCCTGAACCTTCGGGCGCCAAAGTCGCGGAAATGGGCTTGAAGCTCACCTTCAAAATGAAGGGCTTTGAGCACGCTAAAAGCTACAACGACCGGCATGTGTTGGATAACACCGCCTACTGCATCGCGCGCATCGTGCAAGATGCAAAACCGATCAAGGAACTGCCACAGAAAGGTACCGAATGCACAGCCACCACCCCTGGCGCAGCATCAAGCGCCCCATCAGACACCTCATCCTCGCCCTCGCCAGTATCGGCTTCACCCCAATCGGATACGCAGACGGGGGAAGCGCTATGAGTGAGACCCAAACCTATTGCTTCGGTCGTTTCTTGATCGATCTGCCCAAAACAGCGGAACTACAGTCGCAGACATCGGGATTTATGTTCGGCGCAATCGAAACCGGGCGCACGCCACCGAAACAGAATATCCACCAGGATGGCTTTGTGGAGATGATGAAGACACGGGAGGCGGAGTTGCGGGCGGGGAAGCATGAGAGGCATTACTCTTTTACTGAAAGTCGTAATGTATCGACGGTACCGAAAGGGAGGATATTTAAGCTTCACAACGATATGTCTGCTCTAAATCTAGCGACGAACTATGGCTTTGAAGCGTACCTGTCCAATGGCGGAGTATTGTTCTCAATGAAGGAGACCGCATTCGATGACAAAATCGATTCCGTCCTCCAACGCCTAGAAACCCGCCTCCTCCCCAACCTCCGCGCGCGCAAGCCCAACGAAATCCCCGGCGAACCGGGTTTCTGTATCAAAGAAGGCTTCATCGCGGACGATGGGCAAACACCGCAGTATGAGTACGCGAGACTCTACTTCAAGTTTAAGGAGTGGCCGGATGTGACCTTGGAGGTGCATGCGACGCGCGGCGGCAAAATACAGCCTTCGTTACTGGAACGGAGAAAGGATATGCGGATGCCCGCGCTCTTCGCCGAGATGGCGAAACAAATTAAAACCTTGCGTCAAGGCAAGCATGATGTCGGCCCGCTGCAAGGCGAGGAGAATCTCGCCGCACTTCCCACCGATCACGGT
>JACRIU010000122.1 GCA_016235775.1 Hydrogenophilales bacterium | reverse complement strand
GCGCCTTCACCCTTGGCCGCTTTCAATTGGCCGATCATCCCGAGATCGACCAGCACGATGCCATCGATCGCGAATTCATCCTCACTAAAATCAGCCTCAATGCGCGCAACAACCTGCCTGAAGGGCTGGGGAGCGGGGAGCAGGAAGCGGTGAGCGGTAAAACCCGCGCCAGCGCCAACTCACCGCTCCCTGCTTCCCGCTCCCCGTTTACTAGCTCTTTCACCGCCACCCGCAACGTCGTGCCCATCATTCCAAAAGAGATTCCCGCGCCGATTGCCCCGCAACTCATGTCCGCCATCGTGGTCGGCCCGGCGGGCGAGGAGATTTACACCGACAACTTAGGCCGCATCAAAGTCAACCTGCAATTCCCCCGGCCCGCCGATCATGCCGAGGGCGGGGCCTCATTCAATGACAAAGACTCGGTCTGGCTCAGAGTGGTGCAACAGTGGAGCGGGAGCGAATACGGCGCGCTGTACATCCCCCGCGTCGGCGATGAAGTCACCCTCCAGTTCATCAACGGCGACATCGACCGGCCCATCGTCACCGGCACCCTGTACAACGGCACGCATCATCCCGCCGCCTTCACCCACACCGGTGATCTGCCCGGCAACAAGGCCATGTCCGGCATCAAGTCCAAGATGTACAAGGGCGCAGGGGCGAACGAGCTGGTGCTGGATGACACAACCAACGAGCAGCGCATCCGCATCGCCACCGATCACGGCAAGACCGAGCTCAGCCAGGGTTATCTGGTGCATCCCCGAGTGGAGGGCAAAGGCACGCCGGGGGGCGAGGGGTTTGAACTCAGAACCGACCTCAGCGGCGCATTGAGAGCCGCGCTGGGCATCCTGATCTCCACCGACGCAAGACACAAAGCCACGGGCAAGCAGCTTGACCGGCAGGAATTCCAAGGCCAAATCGAGTTGGCCCTGAGCATTCTCAAGAACCTGTCCGAACTCTCTACCACGCATCATGCAGAGGATACCGATCACGAACCACAGGAACAGTTGCTGGAGCATGTGAAGAATTGGGAAGCTAGTAGCAACACCGACAAGGACGGCGACAAGAGCAAGGGCGGTCAACCCATCGTCGCCATCTCGGGGCAAGCCGGGATCGCCCTCTCCACCCCGCAAAACGCGACCCTCGCCACCGGCACCAATCTGGACATGGTCAGCGTCCAAGATACCAGCATCAGCACCGGGCGCAGCTTCAAGGCGCGGGCGGCGGAGATCATTTCGCTCTTCAGTCACAAGCTCGGCATGAAGCTCATTGCAGCATCGGGCAAGATCGACATCCAAGCGCATTCAGACAATGTGGAAATCATCGCCGCCAACAAAGTCATCCTGACCGGTTTGGAAGGCATCGAACTCAAAGCGCCAAAGATTACTTACATCGCTCAAGGCGCGGGCACGGAGTGGGGCAACAACCAGATCGTCTCCAAAATTCTCGGCAATCACATCGTGCATGCGGCAGATCATAAGTTGGCAGGGCCGGCAGCGTTGGGTTTGAATCTGCCGAATATGCCGCAATCGGAGATGAAAACGGATGAGAAATTTGTGTTGAACCTACCCAATATGGAGCCCCTCGCTAATTGGAAATACCGCGCCAAGCTGGCTGGCGGACAGATCATCGAGGGCGCATCCGATGCAGATGGCCGAACCGAGATTGCCCAAAGCGACATGATTAACGCCCTCAACCTTGAATTACTCGGCCCGGCAGACACACCACCAGCTGCACCTTCAGGAGAACAAGCATGACAAAAGAAGCCACGCGCTGGGTACCCACCCGCTACAAAGTGGAGCAGGGTAAGAGCAAACCCTATTGGGAATCCGTATGCAGCCCGGAGAGCTTCAAAGTGCGGGCGCGCTGCCTCGTGCCGCCGCAGGATGTGGTGCTGGTGGTATTCGTGCCGGGTGTGATGGGCAGTAATTTGCGCAGCATGAGCGATCGCACTGTTGCCTGGATACCACCTAATGGCACATCGGAAGGGCTTGATGAGCATAAACGCCGTAAAAGCCAAAGCGCCGCCGCACGCCAACGCCAACTCAACCCGCACGACACCGAAGTCGCCGACGACGGCAAGATCGAAATGCCGCACGACTCGGACATGCCCTCGATGGATTTAAAAGAAGCGCGCCGCCGCGGCTGGGGCACGCTGCATTGGGAGAGTTATGGTCAAACCCTCATTGAGTTGGAGAAAACCCTCAACTTGCCGTATGGCAATGGTCTGAATGCAAGTCTCACCGGCAAGCTCGAACCCGCCCCGCGCTGGAAGGCGATATTCGATCCCAAGCTTAAACACTGGAACCCCAAAACCAGCCACGCCCCCCTCACCCCGGACGAATTCAAACGCCTGGGACGCTATTACTACCCGGTACACGCGGTGGGCTATAACTGGCTGCAATCCTGCGGCCAATCCGCCAAGCATCTCAAAAAGAAGCTGCGCGAATTCGCCAACTACTACAAGAACTCGGATTATTTCCGCTTCAAAGGCATCATTCTGGTCACGCATTCCCTGGGCGGGCCGGTGGCGCGCGCTTGCGCCAAACTGGAGGGCATGGAAGACGAAATCCTCGGCGTCGTGCATGGCGTGCAGCCGGTGAACGGCGCGCCGGTGGTGTACCGGCGCTTTCGTGCCGGCACCGAGGGCGGCGCGTGGTATGCCTTTAAAGAAAACATGGCCGCGACCGTGCTGGGTGGCACTGCTGCCGACACCACAGCGGTGCTGGCGCATGCGCCCGGTATTTTAGAATTACTCCCCACCAAGAATTATTCGCTGGCATGGCTGCATACAGATTGCAAAAACCAGCAAGGGGGTAAAAACGAACTCTCCTTGCAAGAATCGACCGACCCCTATGCCGACATCTACAGTGTGCGCGCACAGGATGCGTGGTGGGGCATGGTGGATGAGAATTTGATTGATCCGGCGGGGTTGGCGAAGAAAAATGGGATGGCGTCGCCTTGGGAGATGTACGAAATTGCGCTCAAACAAGCAAAGAAATTCCACGATCAACTCAAACTCCAATTCCACCGCGTCACCTACGCCTACTATGGCTCAGACAAGGATCAAGAAGCTTTCGCCAACATCGTATGGAAAGGCGGTAAGGCCAAACGCAGACTTGAATTAAGCTGGCTTAAAAAAGCTCAGGCGCATTACCGCACAATCACCGGCGAAACAGGTCTCATCGGCCCGGATAAAGAAGAGATCAAACTCAAACTGGATGACACGCGCGACCAAGCAGGTGATGGCACCGTGCCGCATGTTTCCGCCAGCGTGGTGGAGACATGCGGCCTCAAGCAAACCTTCTGTATGACGGGTTTCGATCATCAATTCAGCTACAAGAACGAGTACGTGCGCCAAGTCACGCTGTATTCCATCGCCAAGATCGCGCAGTTGGCAAAATGATGAAACACATTCTAGCCATCCTGCTGGCAAGCCTCAGTATCAGCCACGCGCAAGCACAAACATCTCAAAGGACAACAAGCATGAATAGCAGTTTTATGACCGTATGCGTGGGACGTTTCTTGATCGAGGTGCCGCACGCGACGAAAGTGATTGATGAGAAATATGAAATCATGGGCGCGCGCCTTGAATTCACGCGAATGGGCTTGGAAAAGCATAAGGAATTTTTGCTCGAACGAGAGAAAGCTCTGCGTGCAGACAAAAATGACCCACTCAAAAAAATGGCGCATGTGCCCAAGGCGCAAGGGGCGGTCTTTGTATATGGCGATGACGATGCTCCTGTGATCTACAAAATCGAAGGCTATGCCTGGTCAAAAGACCTCCTGGGCGGGATACAACTCAAAATCAATGGCCTCACGAATTTAATTAACATGGATCAACGTATCCAGACAGTCAGCACCGAACTCGCCCGCTTCCGCCACCGCCGCGACAACGACATCCCCGCCGAAGATGGTTTTTGCGTGAATGGCGGCTTCTTCGCCGGGCGGCCTTCGATGGAGAGTGAATTCGCCCTGATCTACTACCGCCTAACCCAGCACCCGGATGTGCTGGTGAAAATAATTATCAGTGTGAATGGCACGAATCTCGAACCTACCCTACTGCAACGCAACAGCGAGCCGCTACCGCCTGCACTCAAATCTCAAGCGCATCTCTTCAAGATGCTGCGCCGGGGCAAGCACCCCGTCGGCCCCTTAGCAGGCGAGGAGGTGCTCGAACTCTTTAACAATAAAGGTTTGGGGCGGCATGAGTTTTATTGGCAAGTGCAAGGCAAGCCCACCTCGCTTTACGAACCTGCCATTTCCTTTGAACTCATCACCGGTCGAGACACTGCTGGTCAAGAGGTCAAGCCCAGCCTCACCAACCAACAAGCCATCGAACTCTTCGACCGCATCGTCAACAGCATCCGCCTACGCCCCACCACGCCAGGTAAAACCAGCGATGCAGGCGACCCCAACAGTCCCAGCCCCACCCCCAAACGCCTGCCCCTCGGCACCAAAGTCAGCAGCCTGCGTTCCTGCCCCGAGACGGGCGTTTACGAATGCCCGGCCGGTGCGCCGGGCGTGACAGAGCGCCGCATGCATATCAAGCAACACCAGCCCATGCCCAGCGCCTTTGTAGTGACGCGGCGGCGCGGCGTAGCCGGATTTTTCGGTGGACAGGTTCAAAAAGAGGTGGAAACAATCTGGACGCTGGTGGCTTATGACAAGGATGCATCGTAATTCTGCCGGGATTCGCCAAGGTTTGATCTTTGCGGAAGTCGCGTAGAAAGCAAAAAAATAGCACCAACATTCCCTCCCCCTGGAAAAGGGGGCTAGGGTGGAGGGTCGAAAGTATGCGTGTGGATCGGCATTTATCTTCCTTGCAGGGGGAAGGAGTTTTGCCCGGAGCGGCGCACCCTGCGTCAGGGCTTGGCTGGCCGATGACGCAAGCCATCCGCCTCATGTACACTAACTCCTGACTCCTTTATCCCTAACGCCTATGCAAGTCATCCTCATCACCGGGCTCTCCGGCTCGGGTAAAAGCATCGCGCTCAATGTCCTGGAGGACAACGGCTATTACTGCGTGGACAATCTGCCGGTGGAAATGCTGCCGCAGTTGATCGAGCTTTTGCAGGAGGAAGGCAACGCGCTGGTCGCGGTCAGCATCGATGCGCGCAGCGGCGAGACGCTGAACCAGTTGCCGCAGCAAATCAACGCGCTCAAGCATCAAGGTATCGATCTGCGCGCCATGTTCCTCGAAGCCAACACCGAAACCCTGGTCAAGCGCTATAGCGAAACCCGGCGCCGGCATCCGCTCTCCGACGGCGAGCGCACCATTTCCGAAAGCATCGAAACGGAGCGCGAGCTGCTCGGCAAGATCGCCGAGATCGGGCACCGCATGGACACCAGCGATCTTTCGCCCAACGCCTTGCGCGGCTGGGTCAAGGATTTTCTCGGCCTCGACCGCTCGCGCATCACGCTGCTGTTCGAATCATTCGGCTTCAAGCATGGTTTGCCGCTCGATGCGGATTTTGTGTTCGATGTACGCTGCCTGCCCAACCCCTTTTACGACCCGAAACTGCGGCCATTCACCGGCAAAGACCAACCCGTGGTGGATTTCATCGAAAGCCAGGATGACGCGATCGCCATGCTGGCGGATATCCGCTATTACGTTGAAAAATGGCTGCCCTGTTTTATCCGCGACAATCGCGCTTACCTCACCGTCGCCATCGGCTGCACCGGCGGGCAACATCGCTCGGTGTATTTTGCCGAACAATTGGCGGAACGATTCCGCAGCGAATATCAGGTGCTGGTGCGGCACCGCGGGTTATCGGCGTGAATCCCCTCCATTATTTCCGCGCCGGTGATTGGTTCGTCGTGCTGCTGGGCGTCTTGCTCACCGCCTGGCTCGCCGCAACTTTTTGGCAGGGCGGCGCAGCGCAAAAAGTAGTCATTCGCGCCGGCGGGCAACTCTTTACCGAAACCCGTCTGGATCAGGCGCGGCGCATCGCTGTGCCCGGCCCGCTCGGCGTCAGCCTGGTGGAGATCGAACCTGGCCGGGTGCGCGTCGCCGCCGACCCGAGCCCGCGTCAGCTTTGCGTGAAGCAAGGCTGGCTCGCGCGCGCAGGCGATGCGGCCTTGTGCCTGCCGAATCAAATCAGCGTGGAATTGGTTGGGACAACGCGGCGGTTTGATTCTTTGAATTATTGAAATTGACCATTGCTTAATTTATGAAGATTCACCTCCCCGCCACTCCCGACGACCACCGCATTGCCAAGCTGGCGGCGGCGGCGATCGGCCTCACGCTGGCGGAGGCGGCGCTGCCCTCGCCCATCCCCGGCGTGAAACCGGGTTTGGCGAATATCGTCACGCTGGCCGTGCTGACGCGCTTTGGTTTGCGCGCCGCGATCTGGGTGGGTTTGTTGCGCGTGGTGGCGGGCAGCTTGTTGCTGGGCACCTTTCTCTCGCCCACTTTCTTCTTGAGCTTTGCCGGCGCGATCGCCAGCCTCGCCGCGCTGGCCGCCGCGCACCGGCTTCCCGCGCGTTATTTCGGGCCGGTCACGCAGAGCGTGTGCGCCGCTTTCGCGCATCTCGGCGGCCAGCTCGCGCTCGTGTATTTCTGGCTGATTCCGCACGCGGGTGTGGCTTATTTGCTGCCGCTGTTTGCCGGCGCGGCGCTGCTCTTCGGCACGGTGAATGGCGTGACGGCGGCGTTCCTCTTGACTCGTTTGCCTGATGCAAGCCCCCCCGCATGCGCCGATCGCTGATCTTGCTTGCGCTGCTGCTGGCTGCCCCGTGTGCTTTTGCCGCGGACTGGCTCAAACTCGAATTGCCCAATACCGAAGACCAATATTTCTACGACCGCAGCAAGCTGGTGGTGCACGGCAGCGAAGTCACTTATTGGAAAAAAGTGCAGTTCAAGCAGCCCCAAGCAGTGAAGGGTAAACTGGCCCAAAGCGGCCTGATGCGCGAGCGCATCGACTGCAAGGAACACACGCTCAGGCTCCTGAGTTATCTTTATCACGACGCGCAGGGCGTGGTCATCGAATACGTGACGGAAGGCGAGAAAGAGGGCGTGCCCATCATTCCCGAAACCGTGGGCGATTGGTTCGAGCAAGCCTTATGCGCCATCGCGGCGAAAGATTTCGATAGCTGGAACCTCAAGCCAAAAATAGACAAAAATGCCCTTTAGCAAAACCATCACCGTCGCGATCACCGGCGCATCCGGCATGCCCTATGCGCTGCGCTTGATCGAATGCCTGCTCGCGGCGCAGTGCCGGGTGTATGTGGCGGCTTCGCAAGTCGCCGCCATCGTGGCCAAACAGGAGATGGATATCACCCTCCCGGCACGTGCGCAGGAATTGCAAGCCTTCCTGATCCAACACTTCAAGGCCAAGGCCGATCAGCTCCAGGTATTCGGACGCGAGGAGTGGTTTGCCCCGATCGCCTCCGGCTCCAATCCGCCGGATGCGATGGTGGTGTGCCCCTGCACCATGGGCACGCTGGCGGCCATCGCGGCGGGACTCGCCGATAAGCTGATCGAGCGCGCCGCCGATGTCGTAATCAAGGAAGGGCGCAAACTGATTTTAGTCCCGCGCGAAACACCGTTTTCGGCTATTCACCTGGAAAATATGCTCAAGTTGGCGCGCTTGGGTGTCGTTATCCTTCCGGCCAATCCCGGCTTTTATCATCATCCGCAATCGGTGCGAGATATCGTGGACTTCGTCGTAGCCCGCGTACTCGACCAGCTTGCGGTACCCCACCAACTACTGCCACGATGGGGCGAATCCGAGTCCTGACATGCTGCCAAAGAAGTGGAAAGACCGATTATCCGACTTGCTCGTCCCGGCTGCCGAGATGCGGCCGTTCGAGCTCCCCCTGTTCCCGCTCACCACCGTGCTTTTCCCCGGCGGCGTGCTGCCGCTGAAAGTGTTCGAGCAGCGCTATATGGATATGGTGAAACGCTGCCTGCAAGACGACAGCCTATTCGGCGTGTGCCTGATCAAGGAAGGCGCGGAAGTAGGCGCCGCGGCCGTGCCGCACACCATCGGCACCTTGGCGCGCATCGGCAATTGGGATATGCCGCAACTGGGGGTGTTGAATGTGCGCGCGATCGGCGTGCAGCGCTTTCAAGTATTGGATTACCAAGCGCAGGAAGATGGCTTGCTGCTGGCGCAAGCAATCAAACTGCCGCCCGAACCCGCCCTGCCGCTGCCGCCGGAACACGCGGCTTGCGCGGCCGTGTTGAAACATATCGTCGCACATGTGGGCGAAGAAAAATTCGAGCCGCCATTCGATTTCGACAACGGCGTCTGGGTCGGCTACCGGCTCGCCGAAATCATGCCGATCAAAGCGACCGCCAAACAAGACATGCTGGAAATGAACGACACCCTGATCCGGCTCGATGTGCTGCATAAGTTTTTGGCGCAGCAAGGGTTGGCGACTTAAGGCCGGGGGGGCCTCGCGACTTCCTTAGCAGTGGATGCATTGCCACATTTCAAGTTAAAACCAATAACAGAAGTGATCATCGCAACGATGTGCGCGCTGCGAACGAGCATGCATATCTAATTTCTTGATTAGCCCCAAAGTTCAACAATTACCTCGCCCCCTTGTGGGAGAGGCTGAGCCGGGCACACTAGCGCAAGCATCCTGCTTGCATGCCGGCTGGAAGCCGGCGCTACACGGGTCCGCTGTCCTGATGGGGATGATGGATAGGGGAGTGAGCAACATGGTGGGCTGCAACTTGCTGAACTTCAGGGCTATTCAGGTCCAATTTTGCCTAAATCGCTGCAACCGGATGATCAAAAAACGATCATCCGGTTGCAGCGATTTTTTCTCGGACTGACCGTGTGTGGGCGATATCGGCGATGCGAGTACCCCATTGCCCCGTCCAACCGTTTCAATCCGCGCCCGCTCCAGTGAGCGGGCGATGCGCCTGAGCCAGCGCAGCCTTGATTTGCTTCGACCGTTTCAATCCGCGCCCGCTCAATTGAGCGGGCGATGCTCTACTCACGCAACGTATCGCTACGCAAGAAGATTCCTGCATTTTCACGCGAACTTGCTCCAGAAAGCCAATGTTTTTGGCTCACGAATTTTATTCTGCGTGAAAATATTTTATCGATCATGAAGTTAGCTCCTGCGCGAAAGTCCAGGATAGTGTCCGTTGATAGACGTTCGCGCGATCAGGCGATGAGGGGGCCTTCAAAATCAACGGAGCGAAAGCAGCCATGTTGCTTGACCCGTACCTCCACCGGTTCGGTAATGCGGTAGAAGCGCAGATTATCCTGTGCCTCATCGATTTCTGCGAGCAAGGTGCGCTCCAATTCTTCAAACTGCATTTCGTTGACCGTGCATTCGAACACGGATTTCTGCACACGCTGCCCCATTCGCTCGCAGGCTTTTGCAACTCGTCTCAATCGCTTGCGTCCGGCAGCCGTTTCGGTAGAGACATCGTAGGTAACGATAATTAGCATTTTGCCCTCTCCCCTACCCCTCTCCCACGAGTGGGAGAGGGAAATAATATCTATTTCGCCAGATACGGCAAATAACCTTCCATCTCGCCCCGGATGGTGCGCGCGATGAAGCGTGCTTGAATGAAGGGTAGCAGGCCGATGGGGATTTTGCTTTCGGTGAGTGGATGGGTGATTTCTTCCTGTTTGCGTTCCTGCCAAGCGGTGACGACAGCGCGGCGGCCTTTATCGTTGAGCATGACTGCGCCGCCTTCGCGTTCGTCAAAATCGGCAGCGTTGATTTGTCCGCGATTGATTAGCGTGAGCGCCAAGCGGTCGGCAAGTATCGAACGAAATTCTTCCTGCAAATCCAGCGCGAGCGCGGCGCGGCCGGGGCGCACGGCGTGGAGGAATCCGAGTTGCGCATCCAGCCCTGCGGCTTCGCAGGCGGAACGGCAGTCGTTCATGAGCATGGCGTAGAGAAACGAGAGTAAGGCGTTGAAACGATCCAGCGGTGGTCGGCGAGTTCGGCCATTGAGGGCAAACGCTGTGCGCGCCTGGGATTTGACGATGAGATTGAGGGCGGCGAAATAGCCGCGCGCGGCTTCGCCTTCCACGCCGCGCAACTCGTCCAGGTTGCCGACTACTGCCGCAGCACGCAAAGAGGCGGCAAGATTGTCGGCAGCGCGAGTGAGCGTTGCAGCTTCATCCGAGTCGGCGGCTTCCCGTGCGCCGCGTTGCAGATTGACGCGGCTGTTTTTGAGTTTTCCCGCAACGATAGCGCGTGCAAGCTCCAAGGTGAAAGCGGGTTCTAAAGCTTTACTGTGATGCGCCTGGCGCAACAGGATATTGCCGGAGACCGGGCCTTCGAGCCGCGCCTTGAAACGGCCTGAATCATCCAGCAGCACCAGCGATTTTCCTTCGTCCGCCAAGCGGTGCATGAGCGCGGGCGATATCATGACATTGCCGAAACAGACCAGCCCGCCCAAGTGATGCAGCGGTACCTGGAGTTTTTTCTCATGCTCCACGTCGATGCGCAGCGTGGCATTTTCCAGATGTGCATAGGCCTGCGGCGTCATGACGTAGAGGGTGTTCTGAACGGTATGCACTGCTACTCCTCCGGGTTGAACAAGCTTAGTCTTTGTTGCTGTTGTTTGGCGCGTCCGGCCAGCGCTTCTGGCTGGCAAATCTCTTTCAGCGAACACTCGCGGCAGCGGGCATCGTTTACCGGTGGTGGGAGCGTGCCCGAGGCCAGCATGGCGCGAATGGCAACGGCGGTTTCTTCGACCAGTTTTCTCAGTTCGGGAGTGATCGCCACCTCGCGCCGCCGGTGACTGGTGGCGTGAAATATCGCGCCTTTGGGCACGGGGCGGTTCAACATTTCCTCCAGGCACATGGCTTGCGCGGCGAGCTGAATGTCGTCGTTCAACCACTTACGCTTGGGGCCGTGTTTGTATTCGATAGGGTAGGGCGTGCCATCAGACAAAAACTCCACCACATCGCATTTGCCGACCAACCCTGCATGGTCGCACCACACCGGAAGCGCGGTTTCAATGCGCCGGTCGCCACTCGTTTCATGATGGATACCATCGACCTTTTCATGTTCCGCATTACCGCGTGCGGTGTGGATGTTGTTCGTGAACTCGCCTTCCATGTGTATCAACCCGCAACGGCGTGGGCAGTAGGCCCAGTGGTTAAGGGCGGAAAGAGGAACGAGTTCCAGAGCAGTAGCTATCTCACTCATGTCGCGGCTGCTAATATTGAGCAATCATTGGCATTTACGGAGACATCCAACATGACCACCAGTCTGGAAGAAATCGAAACCCAAGCCAAGAAACTATCCCCCAAAGAGCGTGGTGAGTTGATCCACCGCCTGATCCTCAGCCTCGAAGGCGACACCGAAGAATCGCCCGAAGCCATTGCTAAAGCCTGGGATGAAGAAATCGCCCGCCGCGTGACGGACATGGAAACCGGGCGCACGCAATGGATACCCGCCGATGAAGTCTTTAAAGAGGTTGACGCCATCATCGCCGAGCGTGCTCGTTGAAAATAACGTTCTTGCCTGAAGCCCGCCCCGAATTTGCCAACGCCGCTGTAGATTGGTGTACTTTCGCCTGCTCGGCCTTTATTGCACCGCGCAGATAACCGCCCCTTCATACAGACTATCAGCCGTGTTTTATCAGACTGCGCGCGGTGTCATCCCAAGCCCATAATTCCACCCCGCTGGGTAGATTTTCGGCTTTGACCTTGACTTCGTAACCATCCGCAAAGCTGCGCGCCGCAACGGTTTGGACTTGCTTACGGCCAACCTCTACGATGCATCCGTTATCCAGCAACCGATGCGCCGCAGCACAGCCAAGCATTGCCTGTTTCTTGCGCTGTTCTTCGTTGCTGTCAGTGCCGACGTGCTTGAAAACGTATAGACCACGGCAAGTCATCACACCCTTGCTAGCTGAACGGTCGTGCTCGTACATATTGGCGAGCGCTTGCCAGAGCAGGGCGAGGTCCTCTTCGGAAAAGCCGGTGCCTTCGGCCAGATGGGCGGAGACGAAACCTTTCATAGCGTAAAGACCGTAGGGGATGAGTTGTTTGCGACCCATGGTGCGCAACGTGTCTTCCTCCTGTTCGTTTTCCCATTTCTCGATGTCGGCGGCGGATTTCGCGCCTTTCACGTTCTCGGCTATGGCCATGCGTGTAATCGAAATATCCATTGGCAATACGGGATCAATCGACCGGGCGAAAGAGAACTGCACCGGCCCGCGCACCTGGCCTGCGTTGGCTCCTGTACTCATCACCGCGCCAAAAGTTCGCACATCGTAGAAGTTGCCGCACATCCAGTCGCGTGCTTTTTTCACTTTGTCCTTGGTGGCCTTTTCAGGAATGCCACCGTTGACCTGTTCATGCGCGAAGGCAATGGGTCGGTTCATGTTGGTGGCGTGTTCGACAAAAATGGCGTGAGGGGCGGTATTGCCCATAGCGGTCTGCACGTAGTTGCGCACGCGGCGTTTGGTGGCTACGTCGGACACCAGTCCATGCATATCCTCGGGGTCGATGCGCGGTGCGTTACCGGCATCCGGGTCGCCATTGGGGTTGCCGTTCTCACAGTCGAACAGGAACAGGAATTCGTAGCGGTTGGCGATAATGGTCATGGTGTTGTCTCCTTAGTTGGATGGGGTAGATTCGGGTTCGGAAGTGGCCTGCTTGCCCGCATTGAGCGCGGCAAGCTGCTGGTAATAACCCAGCGCAAACAGGCTTTGTTCTTCCAGGGTGAGGGTGCGCGGAACGAAGTCGCCGATGTTGCTCATGATTCCGGCGAGCTGGTTTTCATACCACCAAGCCAGACCGCCATCGAGCTTGCCCAGGTGGTTTTTGGCATTGGCGGCGAGCCGCCCAAGGATGAGGCCGGGCGTTTGTGAGGCTGCGGTGTAGTAACGCTGCACAACACCTGCACCTACGTCCCCCAGCGCGGCGCGCTGCAAGCGGGCGAACAGGGCGATTGCCCGGCCACAATGATAGGCTGGGTGTGGATGGTCCGGGTTCATATGCGGTTTCATGTTGTTGTCTCCTCGGTTGCGTATTAGATAAGCCTTCATGAGCGCCATGCGGGCATGGCTGGCGGGGGTGTCTTGAATGATGTCGATGCGGGTGCGGGTCACCGCCTGAGCAAGTGTGGCGGCAGCGATAAGCCCACCAGTGATTGCAGCGCGCCAAAGCTGTTGCAGCCAGGGGCTGGGCAGGTCTTTCAGGTCGCGAACCAGACTGCCAGCCACAGCCAGAAACTTGGGGTCCTGTGCGCATGATTTTCCGTCTCGCGCCACGATTGACAAATCGCGGAACCACGCTTCGGTATGGGTAACCAGTTCTTCAAAACTGCCCTGCATCACCTCGCGCACCATCACCCGCCCCGCCGCACCAGATAGCAGTAGCAACACAAAGCGGGCGTTCGCCAGATCGGCGCGCTGCCCTGTGCGAATGGCTGTGAGCAGTGCATGGGCATGGCGTTCGGCAGCCCCGGCTGTTTGTTCCGGCGGTTCCACAAACCAGGCCATGACTTCGTCTTCGACTTGAATGTCGCCTTGGCCGGTGAACCAGTAGGTTGCCAGCGTATTGCCCAGCTTGACGCTCTTGTCGGCGATAAGCCGGTTCAGAGTCTCCGCATAAGCCGTGGCGGTGGCTTCAGCCATAGCGGCATTTGCAGCTTGCTCTAAACCGTAAGACTGGAATGCGGCCTTGTCGAAACCGGCCAGCACGTCACCCATGCTCAACCCGCCGACACCCGCAAGTCCTTTGATCTTGGGGTTGGTCGCGACCGGTTCGATTACTTCCCCTGTGAGGACGCAGCGCATCAACTGACCGCCACTGACCTTGGGCGGTCGCAGTGAAGCACGAAACCCGCGCCACCAATCACGCCAGTCATCTCGGTTCAGCGGGTTGATACCGTCTACGATCACCACTGCTGATTCGGTGAATTTTGCCTTGGCTTGTTTAAGGTCAGTCTGAATGAGCGCGAGAGTCTCAGCATCAGCAAGCAGATTGGCGACAGCCTCTAAATAGGGCGCGTCTTGCGCGGCTAGCCGCAGCAAATCTACAAACCAACTGTGCTTGGCGAAAAACTTCTCGCGCTCCTTGTCCTCAAGTTTTTCGTCGAAGTAAAGCGTGACGGTAGGCAAAGATTCGACGAGGAAATGCGCGCGTGATTCTGACCCACCTATCAGTTCGGGTTGCGATAGATTCGGGCAGGCATCGAAGCCCCGACCCTTGCCTTCTCCCAGCGAAACCACGCCGGTATATTGCCCGTCCTCCGTGCAGGTGATCGCCCATTTGACGGTCTTGCGAGCGAAGCCGGGCTCACTAACACCAGCCTGTTGTAGCACCAGGTCAAGCATGGAAGTCCTCCCCGCAGGCTTTCTTTACCGCGTTGTCTTCATAAGCCGGGATATGCATAACCCCGGCCATGACTTGAGCGTGAAAAACGCTGATGGCGGGTTTGGCGTGTACGTCGTTTTCAGTGCCCAAGTCGAATACGTCGTAGAGCATGTAGCCCAGATCGAGGTCGAGTGCGATGGGATGCGTGGCCGTGTCTTCGGTTCGCAATTCAAACCACGCGGGAAACTCCCGGCAGCCGAGATAAGGTTGGTAGAAGCATTTGCCGTGGCTGGCGCGACGGACAAACTGTGCATCCAGTGCATTTAAGTCGGCTTGAGAGCTGCGTGCGTGGATATGGGCATGAAGCCGATAACGGACGTTTTTGAGCGCCATGGTCTGGCGCTGGGTGCGGCCTTTCTGGTCGGTGCCCAGTTCATCTTTGCTGCCGTCTGCCCACAGCGGTTGCGGCATTTCCTTGCCATCTGCCCAGGCGAGCACAGTGGGCGCCGGGGGCGCCTTGTCCTTCACTTCGTTGCGCCGCAGCGCCAGGTATTTTGGCGGTGAGAGAATTTCCACACGCTCCACCTGCCAGTAAAAGCCGTAGGACTTCTTCCAGTAAATGGCGTCGAAAGTACCGCGCGCGGCTGACGGAGTGATAACGGGATAGCTGTAGCGCTCCACCTTCATCTCCGGTCGGGTGAAGCAAGCGAGATCGCCCCAGACTTCCAGGCAGTGGGTTTTGCCTCGGTTCATGTTGCCCTCCTTTTTTATCCTATCCAGGTGTTAAGTGTGCCGGGTGGAACCAATCCGAGTTGTGGATGATAGTGCTCCGGCACGGCGTAGATGAACCAGTCGTTTTGCTCGCGTTGTTTCCAGCCCGCCACAGGCACGGGAATCAGGGCATCCCAAATCGGATCGCTATCCTTGGGGCGATAGAGGCTCACGGCGAGCGTTCGAGCGGCGCGCATCCAGGCGGCGGTCAGCCCGGTGCCGTCGGCTTGAGTACGCAAGTTGTCGAACAGCGCTTGTTGCGGAGCATAGGGTACGAGGACGTTGATGGCGTCTTGTTTGATAAGCCGGTAGAGCTTTGCCACATCCGGGAAACTGCCGGCCTGGATGGCGTCAAAAATTTCGCGGGTGGCAGGGGCGCCTGCTACGTCGGCCAAATCGTAGAGTTCACGATAGTAATCGGTAATGAAGGCCGGATCGTCGATATCCATGCCTGTCGCGCCGTGACGGCGGAAGATCATCTGGGCAATCTGGGTGGCTTGCTGGTAGCTATCGGTTGGATAACCCGTGTCTTCCGGCGTAAACACTCGGAGCTGCCCGAATTGGCTACGCCTCCCTTCCCGGTTGCAGCGACCGGCGGCCTGGATGATGGCATCCAGTGGCCCCCAAGCGCGCATTACTGTGGGGAAATCCAAGTCCACGCCCGCTTCTACGCATTGTGTTGCAACCATGTGCACCGGCTCGTTGGTAGAGAGCCGTTTGCGCACGGTCATCAGTACATCCTGGCGGTGGGCAGCGCAAAGGTTGGTGGAGAGGTGCAGCGTAGCCGGGTCATTCAACTTTTCCCACAAACTTTTGGCATGGCGTTTGAGATTGACGATGCATAGAGCTTGAGGTGATTTTACCAATTGCCCGGCAAGATCATCCCAGTGCACGGGGGCATCCGGGCTGTCCCAGTCGAATTCAACACGTTTCATGGGTGCGAACAGGGTGGATGGATCGGGCACGATCTCGCGCGGTTGCCAGCCAGGGGCTTTCGTTTCCGTGACGGCTTTATCGAGGTGTGCGAAGGCTGGCTGGGTTGCTGTGGCGAACACCACGCTGGAACCGTAACCGGCGGACAGGTGCGAGAGCGCAGCGAGCGTTGGCACGGCCAGATGCGCGGGCAGGGTTTGTGCCTCGTCGAACAGGATCACGGTGCGTTGCAGCCGGTGCAGCTTGCGACAAGCAGATGGTCGGTTGGAAAAAAGAGACTCCAGCAATTGCACATTGGTCGTGACGATGAGCGGCGCATCCCAGTTTTCTGCCAGAAGCTGCCGTCGCCGCTCGGCAAAGCTTGGTTGCCCTGATTTGCCTTCACTGTCTTGCTGAAATTTTTCTTCCCCAACACCTGCCAAGGAATGATGCTCCAGTACATATTCCTTACCGAATATGGGCGCTAGGATGTCTCGATAAGCACGGGCGGTCTGCTCTGTGATAGTGAGGTAAGGGATCACCATAATGATCCGATCAAGACCATGTTTTACCGCGTGCGCCAAGGCGAAGGCTAGCATGGCAAGCGTCTTGCCGCTGCCGGTGGGGGCGGTGAGTGTGAACAGGCCGGAATCACGCTCCGCACTTTGCAAGCAGGCCTTGAGCAGGCTGCGGCGAACATTCAGCACGTCAAGCGAGGCGGTGGCGTTTGCTTGAGTCTGTTTGATATTCTCGAGTACCAATTTTAGGGCATTGGAGGCATCCAGCTCTGGCCCGGACGGGCGGTATCGTTTGCCGGAGGCATCTCCCTCAAAATGCGCGTCGGTGTCCAGATAGTCAGCGTCCACCAAAGTGGAAAACAACATGCGCACATCCAGCATGGTGGGCACGGTGGCGTCGAGCGAGCTACCCAATACGGTCTGTTTTACCGGGGGCACCGTCAGGTCATCGTCGGCAAAGTGATTTTTCAGTGTCTGAATTTCTGGCGCGGTCAGACGCAGTAATTGAGGATGCTCCGCCAGCCACTTAGGGTTAAGCCTTTTCAAATCGTCGTGGGCAAGCGATTGCAGACCGATGTGATGTCCCTGAATGGCTAGCGCGGCGGCCGCACACTTATACTCCAGCGCAACCCATGCCCCCGCTGACCAATGATCCAGCCCGGATTCTTCGCCCCGCAGCCGAGCCTGGAAGCGATCGCCGTATTTCCCTAAATCATGGAGTTGCCCTGCCAGCATTGCTTCCTCTGCCCATGGCATGTTGCTGACGAACCCTGATGCAATGCGCCCAACTGCGTCAAGGTGAACCCGTAATAGATGCCATTTTCCGCATGTATTGGCGCTATGCGCGTAAGCAGTTATCGTCATTTTCCCCACCCGCCGATTCTTCAACTTCAGGTACGGTGATATACGGTTTCCGCCGCAGAACATCCGCGGAAAAAGCCAATGCCGCCAATACATCTTCCGGCGCGATATGCGGGTAGGCCTCTACCACTTCGTTTACACCCCAGCCGCCAGCCAGGCAGTCCAGTAGCAGTTCCACGGATATGCGCGTGCCCGCAACAACCGGTTTACCTGCAAGCACGCCAGGGTTCGACGAAATTCGTTCTTTCCAGCGGTGTTGCATGCTCGCTCCTCGTTCTGTTTTACTGGGAATGCTGGGTGGAAAAACTATTCGCATTGGCGCATGTTACTGTCCGTACTAGCTCACTAGGTGAGCCAGTCAAATCGTTATTTCGCCCGTTGTTCCCACCCCGATCGGGTACAGGGCAGCGACGGGATTACAGGATACGACGAAAGGCCCTATGGGTGGGCGTGGCGCCTTTATTGCAAGCGCTCGACCGGCTCGCGCCGGCGCAGGGCAAAAAAGCGCATCCAGCAGGAAATACCCGCTACTGATACCATTCCGGAAATGAATTTCAACCCAGCCCGCAGCGCTTGGAACAGCTTCCCGGATGTAGCGATCCAGGCGGAAGAAAGCGCCGTCAAAAAACACCCGGATTATCTTGCCGCAAAATCCGGTGATATCGTAGCGGCTCAGCGCTTGGCGCTCGCGTTCATCGGAGAAAGCCAGATACAGGGCATACGCGCATCGCTCGGTGGCGCAAAACCGATTGTGGCGGCCGTCCAGGCTATAGAAGAGGCGGGAGAGAATGTCATTCCCACCGCAATTGGCGGCTTGCTTGCCGTAAGGCTCGGACTGCTGCTTGACGATGATATCGTGCAAATCAACCGGGTCGGGCGCACTGGTTCTGGCGGATTTTACCGACTGGCGATCCAGCCGCTATTTGATGGAAGCGTATCCAAAGGGAGTGATTATTTATTGGTGGATGACTTCATCGGTCAGGGTGGAACCCTGGCAAATCTGAAGGGTCACATTGAGGCGCATGGCGGGCGTGCCGTTTTTGCCGCGACATTGACCGGCAAGCCTTATTCTGCCAGACTGAATTTATCGAATGAGACCTTGGAATCATTAAGGAACAAACATGGTACAGACCTTGAAAAATGGTGGGAAATCGAGTTCGGTTACGGCTTCGACCGTCTTACCGAATCGGAAGCTCGCTACCTCCTCAACTCCCCGGATGTTGACACCATCCGAAATCGAATCGTTGAGGCAAAGCAAGCGTTCAAACAATAGATTCATGCTGGAAACGACAAAGTAAGTCATTCGCAGCCACCCCACACCAACCCCGCCTCGGCGGGGGTTTTTTATTGTCCGTGCCCCACAGACACGCCCGCCCTTGTTTTGGTCTTTCGCTTTTCCCGATAAATCGCCATACCTAAAAGTTTATCCGCGCGAGCGCCGCAAAAAGATCACTCCTGATTAAAGCGCTCGATGCGGATATCAGTTGAAAGGCGATATGCAGGCACAGCACATCATCAAGCTGGAAGCATAAAGCCACACCGGGGCGGTGCGATTCCTGTCCGAGCTCCATGTGTTTCAATCCGCGCCCGCTCAATCAAACAAGCGCTGCATGCCCGCCTTCGCGGGTGCGACAAGGTTTTATTTTGCCGGGTTTGTTGCCGGCTGGAAGCCGGCGCTACGGCTCGCCCGGTAGCGTCGCAGCGCAAAAATAGGGTGGCCTTGATATTGGTCTATTTCGTGTTTTTCGTGGGCCACCGATTTTTTCCAGGTTAAATCAGCGGCCTTTGCTCCAGGCCCAGCTTGGCGCGCAGTTCAGCGAGGATGGCCGGGTCGAGCGGCTGTTGCTGTTGTTGCCCGTAGCGTTCGATTTGCAGCAGCAGGGCCTCGACCATTTCCGGCCCGTCCTGGGTCTGCATGGCTTCGAGCGGGCTCAGGCCATTGAGCGCGGGCACGGCTTGGTGCGGCCATTCGCGGTAGTAGTCGCGCAGCATTTGCTGGAGCTGGGCTTGCACTTCGGGGTGGGCGTTGAGGTCTTCGCTGTCCTGGTCGAGTGGCGAGTCGTCTTCTTGGCTTGCGCGTTCCAGCATGGCTTGGGCGGATTCGATCACGGTGGTCTGGTAGCGCGCTTGGCCATGCAGCAGGCCTTCCACCAGGGCGCGCGCGGCTTCGGCGCGGTTTTCGGAGTTGACTTCGAGGGTCAGCTTGTCGCCGTCGATGGCGATATTGCCGAGCACGGTGTTGTCCCAGCCCGGGTTGCGTTTGTTGCCGGCCTTTTGCCAGGGGAATTCGATTTTGCAAAGCGCGCCCGCGCTGTCGAATACGGCATCGGCCAGCAGCTCGTCTTCATTCATAGTGATGCACAAATGCTTAAGCGCGTCGAAGGCGGCGCGCGGCGATGGGATTTCGAAGTGCAGCTTGTGAAACAGCAGCGCGTCGCCGTCGGTGTTTTGCAGCGCTGGAAGTTGCGGGTTGAGCAGGCGGTCGGCGATGTCGAGATAGAGATCGCGCAGTTCCCCGTCCCAGTCTTTCAGTATCTCAGGCGTTAAGACTGGGTGGCTCTCCAGCATGCCCGCGCGCAGGTCAAGGATTTCCGCCTTTTCAATCGGCGGGAAGGCGATGGGCGAGCAACCGTCAACTATCGCCAGGCCGTCGGTACGCACCACCTTGGCGTACAGGATGTCGCCCACTTTGGCGCTTTGCGAACCGGAGCGTTCGGCAACTTCGGTTTCCTCGCCAGTGAAGATGTCGCGCAGCACGAAGCCGCGCCCAGGTTGAACGGCGGCCACGTCGTGGAAGCTGAACGCCGCCGCGCAGCATTGCTCGACATAGCGCGCGCGTAGCGGGTCGAGATATTTGCCCTTGCGGCGCAGATAGGCCAGGCCAAGGGCAATCCCGTCCTGCGCCGCCTCGGGTACGGTGGTCTCGATTGGGTCAGGCATCCACTCGAACAAGTACCAGGGCATGAACAGGCCAATGTAGGGCGATTCGGGTTCGAACGGGGTTTCATCCCACAGTACGAATTCGTCCCAGGCTTCGTACAGGGCGTCGGGTCCATACCAAGTATCGGCGCAATTGAACAGGTCGCCGGTAAGCCCGTCGATGGCGCGGCGCACGCGCTGCCACAGCAGTTCGTCGGGATTGATCGTGTCTGCCGTTGTCAGGCAACAGTGCTTGTACTTTTTGCCGCTGCCGCAGGGGCAGGGGTCGTTGCGGCCGGTTTTAGCGGTGATGTTCATGTTGAACTCTTTTCTCGATAAACGCGGGTTTGTCGGTTTGCAGCAATGCTCTCATTTTATCATCCGCATGCCGCCGATCATGCCTTCCACGCGCTGCTGAATCGCGTCGCGCACGCGCCGCAAGTCCTCCAAATTTTCCGGCTGAGGGAAAGGATAGCAGCGCTTCTGCACGCTCGACGGCAACCGGGGGCAGGCAATATCCGATGCTTCATCCAGCGCCACGATCAAATCCGCCCACGCGATGTTTGCCTGATCCAAGCGGTGCAATGTTTGATCGGGTAAATCGATTCCTGCCAGCACGCAGCCTGGTTCCGGCGCCAAGGGCGCCTCATGCAGCGCCACCGCACGCGCCTCCATCCACGCGGCCCCGGCCGTATTGGCGAAGCTTGCAGCCAGCAGGGCGCGGCACACCTCACCGCTGCCGGCGAACAACACATGCGCTTTACGTTTATAGGGCAAAATCCTATCCTGGATTTATTTGATAAGGAAAAACCATGGCGAAATTTTACGCCGCCTTGACCGATGAGTTGATGGATTTTATCCGCGCGCAACACCTATTTTTTACCGGCACGGCGGCGGCGGACGGGCGCATCAATGTTTCACCCAAGGGCTTGCAGACACTGCGTATTCTCGATGCGCAACGCGTCGCCTACCTCGATCTCACCGGCAGCAGCGCGGAAACCGCCGCCCATTTGCGCGCGGATGGACGCCTGACGCTGATGTTTACCAGCTTCGATGATGCGCCGCTTATTTTGCGCTTGTATGGCACAGGCGCGCTGGTCATGCCGGGCGATGCGGAATGGGCTGCGCTGTATGGCTTATTCCCGCCGATTCCCGGCGCGCGGCAAATCGTGGTGCTGACCATTGAATCGCTGCAAACCTCGTGCGGCTTTGGTGTGCCGCGTTTTGAATACAGCGGCGAGCGCGATGACTTGGTAAATTGGGCGAACAAAAAAGGCGATGAGGGTTTGCGCCAATACCGCGCGGATAAAAACCGCATCAGCATCGACGGCTTGCCCACGGGCTTGGGCGATTAATGCCGTTTTACCAGGCCGGGCCTTATTCCGCGTTTACCGCCAGGCCGTTATTAAATTTCAAACGAATCCAGCCTTGCACGGAAAGAAGCAATAATCCGAGGGCGATGCACGCCATCCCCCACAGCTCGGCTACGCCGGGCTGTTCATCGAGTTGTATCCAGGCGGAAAGCACGCCAATCACCGGCGCGCCCAGCAAGCCCAGGCTGGCCAAGCCGGCGGGTAATCTGCCGAGGATATACAGCCACAACACCCAGGCAACGGCATTGGCGGGAATGACATTGTAAAAAAGCGCAACGATAAATTCACTCTGCCAATGGATAGGTTGCGACGGCGCCAAGGCAACGATTGCAAAAAAAGGCAACGCGCCGAACAGCATTTGCCATGCGGTAAGCGACAATAAATCCAAGCTCGATTTCCGGCGCAGGGTTTTCGCCACGATCACACTCAACGCCCAAGATATACCCGCCATGACAGCGAGTAATTTGCTGCTTAAGTTGCTCTGCAATCGCCATGGCTCCAAGACAAACATCAAGCCAACAAAGGCGAGCACAATGGCGGGCCACTGGATACCCCGCACCCGCTCCTTTAACAGCGGCCAGGCGAACACCAACACCCAAAAGGGCATGGTATAAACAAGCGCCGCGGTTTTTCCCGCGCCCCCCGCTTCCAGCGCCCACATGCTAAACCCGAAAAATCCAGTGGTTTGCAACACGCCCAGCAAGGCTGTCTGACCGGCACAATCTGGCCACCGGATGCGCTTATACAGCGCAATCACGATAAATAAACTCAGCGCGCCCAGCACGGTTCTAATCGCGGCAAAATCAAAGGGCGCGGCATATTTCACCGCGACTTTCATCATGATCCAGTTATAGCCCCAGATCGCAGAGAGCACGATGAGCGCAAGCACGGGCCGCCAATTGGCCGCGCGTAGGATTTTCATGTTTTCACCTTAAGGGGTCACCGAAGGGGGCGGCGTGGCGCCGTGCTTTTATCGACGAGGACTTATCTGGCTTCATTGCCGATCCAAACTCGCAGCAAGGAATAGGGCGGCGAGCGCCTGTCGTTGCCTTGGTTAAACGATTTCATGCGATTAATTTGATTGCTGACGACATACAGCCATCCATCTCCCCTCGCCGCCAGCGAATCCGGCCAAATAATTTTTTCATCGGCGGAAACGATGCTCAGAACACCATCCCGCTGGCGTTTGATCACGGCGGAATGCTCCAAATCAGTCAAGTAAAAATTACCCGCGCCATCAATCAACAAACCATCCGCTATGGGCGTATCCCCGACGGTTTCGACTTTCTTCTGGCGCTCTGAATCGGGCAACTGGCTGTCGCGTAAATAGCGGGCGCCAATCCGGTATAGCGTTCTGCCGGATAACGCTTTCCAATAGACATATTCCTCATTTGCATCCAGCGCAATGCCATCGATACCCGCGTTGATGTTGATCGCGTTCCGCTCTACAAACACGGCAACTTTCTCCGGCATGACGGAACGGTGTCCATCCAACGCTCGCCAAGCTTTTTGCGCGGTAATGTCATAGACAATGAGCGCGCTCTGGCCGCCCGCGGACATATCGCTGATGTAAATAAACTTCCGCTTCTCATCAATCACCAGGTCGTTCAAGAAGGACGTGCCGGGATGCGCGATCTTTTCCGGAAAGGTGAAAGCATGTGTCAGTTGCCCGGTTTGCGCGCTGTAGGCCACCAGCTTGATTGCGCCCTTGGCCGCGGGTTGAAACTCGACCCGCGCGTTATCCAACACCCACAAGTTGTCTTGCGCGTCGAATTTCATGCCCAGCGTCGAGTGCCAACCGGCGGGATTAGCCGGGTCAAAACGATTCATTTCCGCATTCGGAAAAGGAATGATTTCCCCGGATGACGCCAAGCGCCCCACGGCGATTGGCACTACATCGCCCCAACGAGGAAAGCTTAGATAGACCTCGCCGGATTGGCTAACCGCCACGCCGGCGGGCATATTCCGGGATATCGAGGCAACCAATTCCGTGCGTCCATACGATTGGGCTTGGGCCGCTTGAAAACTTGCCAGCGCGGACATGCCCCCCAGGACAAGCAAGGTGAACTTACGCATCGTTGTTTTCACCATGTGCCCACATTGGGCATCGATACCCAAGGTTCGGCGGGCGCCAAAGCATCGCCCGCTTGCAATAGCTCGATGGAAATTTGATTCGGGTCCTTAATGAAAGCCATATGCCCATCCCGGGGCGGACGCAGGATGGGCACCCCCTGCTGCGCCAAACGCGCGCAAACGTCGTAAATGTTGTCCACGCGAAATGCCAGATGGCCGAAATTCGTCCCCGGGGAATAGGTGCGGTTATCCCAGTTGTAGGTCAATTCAATTTCGGGTTCGCCCAGGGCGGTTGCAAAATAGTACAAGCTGAATTGGCCTTGCTCGTAATCCTTGTGGCGCACCAGCTTGAGCCCAAGTTTATTTTCATAGAAATCCAGTGATTGCGCCAAATCCCGCACCCGAATCATGCAATGCAGATACTTCATTGCGGCAACATCTCGAATTCGGCCCGCAGGAATGCCGGCAGCGATATGCCTCTCACGCTATTCTGCTTCGCCAGAGAGTAATGGTTGGGAATGTTGTAGCCCCAAGTCGCCCAGTAAGCGTTGTAATTTTCTTTTTTTGCCTCGATCACGTTCAGCACGTTGTCGTCAAAGAAATAGAGGCTCTCGTTATCGATCTGCTCTTTACGCGCAATATCCGCAAATGCTTCAAGCTTGGATTGATAATCCCCATAGACTCTTTCTTCCGCCATCTCGATGCCCGCGCGCCTCAATATGCTCAGGACGGATTGGCGATCTTTAGCCGTCACGATATAGGCGGGCGTCTTAATCGACGCCAAAAAGTCTTTCATGCCGGGATAGAGGGTGTGGTATCCCAGCCATCGATCCTCCATCTCTCCCCGGACAAGCTGCCGATAATGCGACACCTTGGTCACAAATTGATAAACATCGTCACCGGGTATGCGCTTATACCGCGCATCAAAATCCGCCTGCGAAATAATGCTTGTATCGCCGTCAACCAAGGGCACATAAAAGTGCCCCAGGTGTTTGGCGAAATTCCTTAAATAGCCGAATCGCTCAACAAACCATTGTGGAATCGCGGCTAAACCATCATCGCTAAAAGCCACAGTACCCTCACCGTGGTAGCCATTCCACGCGACCAAGATGCATTCTTTTAGCCCATCACAAATCAAACCATCGAAATCCAATGCAACTACTTTTTTCTTTTCCATATCCAGTACACCTCGGCTCTTTGCTTTTCTACATCACGCCTTGTTTCTTGAGCGTCGCCAGATTAAATCTCACGAAATTGAATGGCGCCTGCGCCGCCCCATATTCCTTGCCCTTGAATAGATGATTAAATTGGCTGTTTACCACATATATCTCACCCTCAATCACCTTCACCGCAGTCGGCGTATTGAATTTTGTCGACTCGATTTTCTTCGTGACGGCGGCCTCGGTATAGTCATTGGAAAAGAGCAGCTTGGTAATGCCCGGATTTTTTGCACCGAAGCCTTCGACCACCAATAACTCGTTCGCCGAGGCGAAAAACAGGCCATCGCCCCCTTCGATAGGCCGGCTGAGCTTGACTTCCTGAATGGATTGATCGCTCACGGCAAGGCGAAATAACTGCCCGCTATTCATTTTATTGACGATCAGATATTTGCCGTCGCTCGTGAGTTGAATGCCGTTCAGATTAAATCCCTCCCCCCCGAACCGCGCATCCGTTGCCCAGGCTTGAAGTGTGTAGTGAGCGGCATTGACCTTCCAAAGCGTGGAACTGAAAGAGTCGGTAACGTAAGCATCCCCGCGCGCATCTAAAACGATATCGTTGCAAAAATGTCCGGCTTTTTCATCGAATGCAATTCGCTTCACCAGGCTCTTTTTATCGATGTCATATACATGAATGCTGGCTTTGCCCGTCGATTCCGGTGTGGCGTATTGGCTTGCGCCCGCTTCGGAGTTGCACACCCACAGCAGCCGCTTGGCGGCGTTAAGCGCCATCCCGACAGATGAATGCAGGCCATCTTGTCCGGCGGGTAAAAATTCCGAAGCGGTTCCGGCCTGGATGCGCTGAATCCCGCCTTTGTAAAAACTACCCACAAAAAATGATTTAGTTAACGGGTCATAAGCCATGCCCTCCGGAAAGATTTTGTCGCCCATGAGAGCGTAGCTGGCATCGGGCATCGTATCCGCATGCAGCGCGTTGCCCAGCCCCATTCCGGCCATCCCAAAGACGCAAACCAGTATGGCGTGTTTAATATTCATATTTTTCTCCATGTTAATGGCGCGACATCCCAAGCAGCGCGCTCGCGCACTGCAAACCCGGGATGGGCGCCGCTGTTAATATCGCTTAGGCCGCTACCGCCTGACGCTGCCGCCCCGCACCGGCTTCCACGGCTGCGAATACCGCCTGCATAAACTTGCCCACTTCGCCATAGTAGGAGCAGGTCACCATATTGCGATCCGTGATCACATCCGCATCGATAATGTTGGCGCCTGAATTCCGCATATCATCGACCATCCCGATGTAGGCGCAGGCGTTTCTGCCACGCATGATTTGGGCCGAGATCATGATCCAGGGGCCATGACATAGGCCGCCGACAACCTTGCCCAAAGCATCCATTTCTTTCACGAAAGCCAGCACATTCATATCTTGCCGCACCCGATCCGGCGCCTCATGCCCGCCGGTTAAAATCACCGCATCATAGTTGTTGGCCGATAATTCTTCGAAAGGAATATTGGGCTTCGCATTGCGATCCATGGGTAGCGGAACGCCATACTTCCCTTTTACCGGCGCACCCCCCTTGGTCGCCACATCGACCTGATAACCTTCTTCACGCAGCCGGTAGTAGGAATAAATGACATCATGGTCCTGAAATCCCGGCCCGGTAATAATGACTGCTCGTTTCATGACAAATCTCCTTGAATTAGCTAATTGATTTTTGATCCGCAACGGTAAAATAAAATTGCGCCGAAGAAACCGTGGCATCCGATAGTGACTCGCCGGACAAGACATGGATGTCGTGCTTGAAGGCATGATTCAAGTCCAGCGACACCGCGAACAGCAAACGCGCCGTTGTCTGATCAAGAATGTCTTTGCCGGATTCCAGTCCGAAAGAGTAGTTGCCCGAAATATCGTTGGCGCGCAGCTTCGCACCGCACACGTCATCGCTTATCCGCATTTCCGGCAAATGCACGAACCTATTCTTAGTTTCATAAGCGGTGCCTTTGCGGCCGTACTGATCGCTTGCCCGCACCAAATCCAGCTTATTCCTTGGCGTTTCGATTTCAATCAGGTGCAGATTTTCGTCGCCCACATTTTCCGTCAAATGGAATACGCCTTTTTTAATATGCACCATGCCAAGCTCGGAAATGGGCAAGGTATCTTTCAGAAACCGCGCTTCTCCTCGCCCTGATAAGCACAGCAAGACGGTCTCTTTCCTGGGGTGGCAGTGCATCGAGGTCGCGTGCCCCGGAAAGATGACGAGCTTCCATATATCGTAGAAATTATCCGCATAGATCCGATACTCATAACCCCATGGCTTATCGATAACGAGATCCAGGTGGTTGTCCAAATCCGACTCGGCTTTGAGCGGTTTATCTATGCTCATTTCCAGGTTAAATAAATCGATGTCCTCGATGGAGGGCGCGATCATCCGCCTTAACGCCAACGGGTTCTTCATTTAACCTCCTCCACGCACAGCAGGCTCGCAACCGCCTCGCCCACTCCTTTTGCCGACGCTGGATTTTGCCCGGTGACCAGATTTCCATCGACAACGACATTCGCGGCCCAGTTCGGTTTTTTCAAGTAAGCAGCGCCCGCTTTGATCAACTCATCTTCCAATAAGAAGGGCATAACCTTCGTCAACCCCGCCGCGAATTCTTCCTCGTTGGTAAACCCCGTTACCTTTTTGTTTCGAATCATGAAGGCGCCATCGGGATTTTTGAGGTGCGTCAAGGCGACGGGGCCGTGACACACGGCGGCGACGACTTTTCCCTGCGCGAATGCGGCGGGCAGAATCCGGTTTAAATCGGCGTTGAAAGCCAAGTCCCACATCGTTCCATGCCCGCCCACCACGAGATAAGCGTCATAATCTTCCGGCTTGATGGTATGTAACGCCTTGGTGTTTTTGGCCAACAGCGCGTATTTCTCTATCTCGGAAGCGATGCTGCCAGGGTCAATCGGGGCATCGCCCCCTTTGGGTGAGGCAACGGTAATGTCACACCCCGCCTCTACCAGCACCTCGTAAGGGTGCGCAAGCTCCGACAAATACAATCCGGTTGGCTTGCCGGTGCTGCCAAGCATGTTATGGCTGGTTACAATCATCAGTACTTTCTGTTTCATGCGATCCTCCTGAGCCAGGCTGATTAACAAAAATTCATAATGAAATGCTTGGGTTGCCGAACATTTCGTTGCGGGAATAGTGGACTGGAATATTGAATATGAATAATCATTTGTTATTATGGCGCGCATGATGAATCCGAATAGCGGCCGCTTTCCCGATATGCGCCACATGCGCACGTTTGTCGCCGTGGTGGATGCAAAAGGTTTTTCCAACGCCGCCGAGAAATTGTTCATGACGCAGCCCGGCGTGTCGGTGCACGTGCAGAAATTGGAAGAAGTGCTGGGGTATAAACTGCTGGAACGCTACCCGCGGAAAGTCATGCTCACGCCATCGGGCATGCAGTTTTATAAATTCTGCTTGAGCCTGTTCGATCAGCTGACCGATACGGTGGAATCGATGGCGCAAGGGGTGTCACAAGTGCATGGCTGGTTGAAGCTTGCCACGCCGGGCAGCTTTGGCGGCATCTTGCTGCAGCACTTATCGCATTTGCAGGTGCAATATCCCTTGCTGCAATTCTCCGTGCACTACCAGCCGAATGAGGTGATTTTGCGCGACTTGCATGAAGGGCGCCTGGATGTGGGATTCGTGACGGAGGAAAGCCGTGATGAGTCTTTTTGTTCGGAAAAGATTCTGGAAGAGGAGGTGGTTATTTTCGCGCATCGGCGCCACAAGGCATCTGCGATCAACACCAAGAGCGATATCGGCGAACTGCCCTTCATCGATTACCCGGATAGAAGGCATCTCTTGGATAATTGGCTATCCCACCATTTCGGGAAACACAATTTCAATCAAGATCAAATGCAGTTCAAATATTTCGTCAACAATTTGGAAGCGGTGATTCAACTGGTCGCCAAACAGCAAGGGTGTTCGGTGATCCCGCTCTCCGCGATTGATTCGCATGCCCTCAAAAACGAGCTGGTCATATTAAAAGGGCCGCGGCCGGATCCGCTAAAACAGTCGATTTTCTGGACGCTTCGTTCCAATCAATATATTTCGAAGCGCATTCACATCCTCAGAAATTCTTTTATGCCCGGGTAGGGTGCCGCTGCGCTTACCCTCAGCGCAGCCAATAATCCAGGGCGATGCCGGCGAAAATCGCCGCGCCGACCCAGTTGTTGTGCAAAAACGCCTTGAAGCATTTTTCCGGCTCGCGGTTTTGGATCAGAGTGTAGTGATACGCCATGATTCCCGCCGCCGTGGCCAGGCCTAAGTAGTACGGCCATTTGAGATGCAATTGCAGGCCGACCCCGAGCAGAATGGCGAGCAACACGCCGTAGCACAGCATCACCGCCGCGACATCATATTTGCCGAAGGTAAGGGCGGAAGTTTTAATGCCGATCTTCACATCATCCGCGCGATCCACCATGGCGTATTCGGTGTCGTAGGCGATCGCCCAGAACATGTTGGCGAGCAGCAAGGTCCACGCCAGCGCGGGCGCCTGCCCGGTTTGGGCGGCGAACGCCATGGGGATGCCGAAGCCGAAGGCGATGCCGAGATAGGCCTGCGGCAGCGCAAAAAAACGTTTGGTGAACGGGTAGGTCGCCGCCAGCAGCAGCGCCGGCACCGACAGCATCAAGGTCAGTTTATTGAGCGGAAGTATCAGCGCGAATGCGATCAAGGCCAAGGTGGACGCCACCGCCAGCGCTTCTTCCTTGCTGATCAAACCCGCCGCCAGCGGCCGGTCTTTGGTGCGCGCCACCAGCGGGTCGATGTCGCGGTCGGCGTAATCGTTGATCACGCAACCCGCCGAGCGCATGAGCACGGTGCCGAGCGCAAAAATCCACACGATGATCCAATTCGGGTGGCCGTAACCCGATATCCATAAGCCCCACAATGTGGGCCAGAGCAAAAGCAAGATGCCGATCGGCTTGTCCAGCCGCATCAGCTTTTCGTAAACATTGAGTCGTTCGGTCAGCGTCATTGGGCACTCCACGAGGGAGAGCCTATTTTGTTGGAGCCGGCGTTGCGGGTCAACCCGGAATGCCGGATAGTTTGGCGATAAACGCCTCGCTCGGCACCGGGCGGCTGAAGTAGTAGCCTTGATATTCGTCACAGCCGCGGCTGCGCAGGAATTGCATTTGCTGTTCCGTCTCCACGCCTTCCGCCACGACCTGGATATTGAGGCTGTGCGCCATGGCGATGATCGCGGTGACGATCGCGGCGTCATCCGGGTCGGTGGCGATATCGCGCACGAAGCTGCGATCCACTTTCAGCTTATCCAGCGGGAAGCGCTTGAGGTAACTCAAACTCGAATAGCCGGTGCCGAAGTCGTCCACCGAAATTTGCACGCCCATATCGCTGAAATTCTTCAAGGTGCGGATCGCGTCTTCCGGCCGCTCCATCAACAGCGATTCGGTGATCTCGATGCCGATTTGTTCGGGCGTCAGATCGACTTCTTGCAGCATGCGGCCCACCGTGGCCACCAGATTTCGCTGGGTGAATTGGCGCGCGGATATGTTCACGAACATGCGCGGTTGCGTTATTCCCAGCAACGCCCATTTTTGCCGCTCGCGGCAGGCATGGCGAATCACCCATTCGCCGATGGGTACGATGAGCCCGGTTTCTTCCGCCACGGGGATGAAGCGATCCGGCCCGATCGGCCCGCTGCCCGGATTCCAGCGCAGCAAGGCCTCGGCCGCGCCAACCTGGCCGGTGGCAAGATTCACGATCGGTTGGAAATGCAGTGTGAATTCATTCCGTGTCAATGCTTGGCGCAGATTGCTTTCGATCTGCAGCCGCTCCGAGGCGGCCTGATTCATCTGCGGCGTGAAGAATTGAAAATTATTGCGCCCGGTGGCCTTGGCGTAATACATCGCGGTGTCGGCATTGCGCATCAGTGTTTCCACATCCGGGCCGTCGTCCGGATACACCGCCACGCCGACGCTGGCCGAGGTATGCAATTCCGCGCCATCGATGGAATACGGCGCGGACAAGGAGACGATCAGCTTCTGCGCCACGATGCCGATATCCTCGAAGCGCTTGATGTTGGGCAGCACTACGATGAATTCGTCGCCGCCTTGCCGCGCCACGGTGTCTTCGTCGCGCAGGCAACTGCGAATGCGCGGCGCGACGGTTTGCAGCAAGCGGTCGCCGACATGATGACCGAGCGAATCGTTAATGGTTTTAAAATGATCCAGGTCGATAAACACAATGCCGACGCGCTGCTGATGGCGGCTGGCTTGCATCAACGACTGGCGCGCGCGATCTTGCAGTAAATTGCGGTTGGGCAGATTGGTCAAGCTGTCGTGATTGGCGAGATGGCTCACGCGCGCTTCGGTCGCCTTGCGTTCGGCGATATCGCGCATGACGCCGATGAACAGGTGTTCACCCGCGAATTTCACCTCGCCCACGCTTAATTCCAGCGGGAACGTGATGCCGTCTCGGCGCCGCCCCACTATTTCGCGCCGCTTGCCAATCACGGTTGTTTGACCCGTCTCCAGGTAGATTTTGAGATGCTGATCATGCTGGCTGCGATACGGCTCGGGCATCAGCATGGAAATATTGTTGCCTACCAACTCCTCCGAGCTGTAATCGAACATGCGCTCCGCGGCGGGGTTGATGGTGCGAATGACACCCTCGCTGGTCATGGAAATGATGGCTTCGTCCACGCGATCGAGCACGGCGCGAATGCGCGCCTCGTTGCGGCGCAGCTTTTGATTCAGCTCGCGCGCGCGTTCTTCCGACACCACGACTTGCCGCAACAAGGGCAACACTTGCCAGCGCAGCAACAAGGCGCCGCCGGCCAGCAGCAGCAGCAAAATCGGCAGCACATAGCGCACCTGGTCACTGATCGGCTGATACAGCTCGGCGGCATCAATGCGCAGCACCATGCCCAGCCCTATGTTGCCGACCGGTAAATAAGCCGCTGCGCCAAGCTCGCCCTGGCTGTCGCGGCTAGTGATAAAACCGCTGCCGCCCGCCAAGGCCCGGCTCATCGGTGTCGGTGCTTCGGCTTCCATGCGTGGCAAGTGCGTTGCGATGCGCGGGGAATTTTTCGTGGGGAAGCATTGCACGTATTGGCTGTCTTCCGCCGCGCACAAATGCAGCTCGGCGGATTCGCCCAGGTTTTTTAGGTCAGTGATGAGGCCCATCATCTCCGGCATGCGCCTTACTGCCGCCAACTTGCCAAGCAGTTGCCCGGCATTTGAAATTTCTACATTGGTCGCCAGCACCAGACCGCCATCCCATTCGAGACGGCTACGATAGGGTAAATTCAGCGGCATGCTCAACTCCGGCTGAATTTCCACCGGGCCGGCACGCGCCACTTCGCGCCCAACGGGGTCGTACACAGCCAGCGCATTGAAGCCTATGGGCAAAAACGAACGCAAGGACAATTCCAACTCACGCGCCAACGCCTCATCGCCGGGCCGCTTGGCGATCGCGGCCAATTTTTCTTGCAAGGATGCTCGATTGGTCACGAAGGCGGCATTGGCAAGATGCTGACGAATCTCGCGCTCGACCACGCGCGCACGCGATTCCACGTTCTGCTGCAAGCTGCGGCTTAATTGCGCTTCCGCCTGCTTGTGCATCACACCGTACACCGATAACCCGGCAGCCACGGTCAAGATCAAGAGAATCGCACCGCTGATCAGGCTGATGCGTTTCTCATCTCGGGTTCGAAATAACATTGGAATAAAATGGGGATATTGTTCAATATGTTATCGTCGCTATCGGCACTATCTTTAGCCGAACTTAGCCCCTGCCTTTCCTGATAAAATGAGCGCCCTTCGCATCATGAATCAGCCCCTACCCCCCATGAAGCGCCCGATCCGTAGCTACGTACTGCGGCAAAGCCGCATTTCCCATGCGCAACAACGTGCTTACGACAGCCTGCTGCCGCGTTTTGGCATCCCGTATCAAGCGGCCAGATTCGATCTTGGCCAGGCCTTCGGCCGCAACGCGCCCACGGTGCTGGAAATTGGCTTTGGCATGGGAGAAAGTACCGCGCAAATCGCGCAGAGCCGCCCGGATATGGATTTCATCGGGGTCGAAGTCCACACCCCAGGTGTCGGCAGCCTGCTCAAACAGATCGAGGAGAGGGGGCTGAGCAATGTGCGTGTGATTCAACATGACGCGGTGGAAGTCCTGCAACACATGATTGGCGAAAATACCCTTGCCGGCGCGCATATTTTCTTCCCCGACCCGTGGCCGAAGCTGCGCCACCACAAGCGGCGCCTGATTCAGCCCGGCTTCGTGCACCTGATCGCCAGCCGCCTGCAGCCGGGTGGATACCTGCATGCCGCGACCGATTGGGAGGCCTACGCCGAACACATTCTCGCCACCCTGGCGCAAGAGCCGCTGCTGGAAAACACCGCCAACGGCTACGCACCCCGCCCCGCTTATCGCCCGCTCACCAAATTCGAGCAACGCGGCCTAAAACTCGGGCACGGCGTGTGGGATATCGTGTTCCGCAAACGGGCTTCACCTTGACGCTAAAGCCCTTTTCGGGTGTAATGGCGCGCTTTCTCAAGCGGCTAAAATAAGTTTTTTAGCACTCAAAGGCCAAGTAGCTCAGTCGGTAGAGCAGAGGACTGACGGCACGCTGCGCAGCAGCTTGTCGCTGTGAAGGCTAACTTGCATAGCCAGTTAAGGGCGAAAGCCCGGCCGTAGCTAAAATCCTTGTGTCACAACAAGGAAGTAACGATTTAAAGGCCAAGTAGCTCAGTCGGTAGAGCAGAGGACTGAAAATCCTTGTGTCGGTGGTTCGATTCCGCCCTTGGCCACCAGATTTCCGCGAATGTAATGAGCGAAAATCGCTAAGGGTGATTCCGCCCTAAACAAAAGGCTTGCGTGAATATTCACGCAAGCCTTTTTGCTTCCATACGATGAGCACTGAGTCCAGCATCATCCTGGATGAAACCGGGGCGGAAGACCTCTTGGGTGCGGGCGATATGCTTGTCAAAGCCAAGCCTGGCGGCCAGCCGGAGCGGGTTCACGGTGTCAGCTCTTCACGGGCTGAGCGGGAGGCGGTGCTACGGGAAAGAGGTACTCGCTGAAAATATGCGGTAAACGTGAAGAAGTTTAGAGTTTTCAACAAGCCTTTTGCTTCCAGTTTTTTGGTTTCCTGGAAGATGTGCTTTTCAGTCTCAGCCCGAGCCAATCGAAATCCGCTGGTTCACCTTCACGGATATTTCCGGGCATGGTGCATGACGCTCAGAATCGCGACTGTCGCCCCATCCGGCTGTGCTTGGAAAATAATCGTGTAAGGGGTTCGCCGCCTTAGCACCAGTTCACGCGTGCCAGGTACTCGCCCCGCCCCCCCCGCTGGCAGGCAGCGTCGGGGCGATCAAGCTCAATGCCGCCTTGTTAATCTCTTGAAGCATCCGCCGCGCGGCATCCGGGTTTCTCTCGGCATAGAACACCATGCCTTCCGCAAGCTCGGCTTGTGCGGTCTTTGACCCCTCAAGCCGCTTTTTTCTTGCGGGCATGCTTCTCGATGGTGGCGCTGATCTTGTCCATGACTTGATCGTGTGGAATCACGCGGCCCGCCGCAATATCGGCAAGCCCCGCGTTCACCGACCGGACAACCCGCTCCGAATACTCGAAGCCATCGCGTAAGACATGCTTGAGAATTTTCTGAGGTGTGCTGCCAGCTTCCGCCGCGAGCCTCTCAAGGCGCGCGGTGTCGGCGGCAGAAAGCGAAATATTGGTCATGGCACGGTTTCCAACGGTCACTAGGTGAGGCCATTATAGGGTAGACATGGGCGCACCCCAAATAGACGCGCACCAAGCCTCACTTAGGGGAAACGGGCTTTATACAATTAAAAATGGGGCCGCGTGGATACTGGGTTTGCGGGATGGTAAAATTTGCGGTTTGTAGAAACCGCAAATGGCAAGCCTTTGAGGTAGCGGAACTACCCCTAAGCCTGAAAATCCTTGTGTCGGTGGTTCGATTCCGCCCTTGACCACCAGATTAAAAAAAGGCTTGCGCGAATATCGCGCAAGCCTTTATGTTTTTCCGTGTCGAATATTTAAGCGGCTCCCGGCTTAAGCCTCTCCGGAAAACCCTGTAAAATTACAGCATTGCCCAAGCAGCCCAATAGGCTCAGTTACCAACCTTCATGCAACTCTTCGCCTTCGGCATCAATCATCAGACCGCGCCGCTCGATATCCGCGAGCAGGTGGCGTTTCCGGCTGAGCGTTTGGAACCGGCGCTGCATGATTTGGCCGCGCATCGGGCGGTGCGCGAGGCGGCGATTCTCTCTACTTGCAACCGCACCGAGATTTATTGCAATACCGCCGAGCCGGCGCAGGCGATCGATTGGCTCGCCGGCTTCCACCATTTACAGCGCGATGTGATTCAGCCTTACTTGTATGCGCTGCCGCAAGAGCAGGCAGTGAAGCACGCGTTCCGCGTCGCGAGCGGCTTGGATTCGATGGTGTTGGGCGAGCCGCAAATTCTGGGGCAAATGAAGCAGGCGGTGAAAACCGCGGAATCCGCCGGCACGCTCGGCACGCTATTGCACAAGCTGTTTCAGCGCACTTTTTCGGTGGCCAAGGAAGTGCGCACCACCACCGATATCGGCGCCAATTCGGTGTCGATGGCGGCGGCGGCGGTGCGTTTGGCGCAGCGCATTTTTCCCAGCATCAGCGAGCAGTCGGTGCTGTTCATCGGCGCGGGCGAGATGATCGATTTATGCCTGGATCACTTCGCGGCGCAGCATCCAAAACACATCACCATCGCCAACCGCACGCTGGAACGGGCGCATGCGTTGGCGCGCCGGGTGAATGCCAACTCGGTCACCCTCAACGAGCTGCCCGAGGTGCTGGCGCGGCACGATATCGTCATCAGTTGCACCGCTTCACCCTTGCCCATCTTGGGCAAGGGCATGGTCGAGCGCGCGATCAAGGCGCGCAAACATCGTCCGATGTTCATGGTCGATCTCGCCGTGCCGCGCGATATCGAGCCGGAGGTGAGCGAGTTGAGCGATGTATTTCTGTACGCGGTGGATGATCTGGCCGAGGTGGTAAAACAAGGCGTGGATAGCCGCCAGGCCGCCGCCACGCAAGCCGAGAGCATTATCGAAACCCGCGTGCATAATTTCATGGAATGGATGCAAGCGCGCGAGACGGTGCCCACCATCCGCGCCTTGCGCGACCATGCCGAGCGCCAGCGCCGTCTGGAGCTGGAGCGCGCGATGAAACAACTCGCGCGCGGCGATGACCCGGAAAAAGTGATGGACTATCTCTCGCACGCGCTCACCAACAAACTCATGCATGGCCCGACCCATGCGCTCAGCAACGCCACCCAGGACGAGCGCGAATCGCTCGAAGCCTGGCTGCGCCGGCTTTATCACTTACACCAAGAATGAAACCTAATCTCAGCGGCAGACTCCTCCAGTTGAGTCAACGTCTGGAAGAGCTGAATCACCTGTTGAGCGCGGCAGATGCCACGCGCGATCTCGACCATTACCGCAAACTCACGCGGGAGCACGCCGAACTCGGCCCGGTGGTGGAATATTTCCACACCTACCAGCAGACCGAACGCGACATCGCCACCGCGAAGGAGATGCTGGCCGACCCGGAGATGAAAGCGTTCGCCGAAACCGAATTGCGCGAAAATCAAGCCAAGCTGGAAATGCTGGACCTCGAATTACAAAAACGCCTGTTGCCTAAAGACCCGAACGACGAGCGGAATATTTTTCTGGAAATCCGCGCCGGCACCGGCGGCGACGAGTCGGCTTTGTTCGCCGGAAATTTGTTTCGCATGTACTCGCGCTATGCCGAGCGACAAGGCTGGAAAGTCGAAGTGGTTTCGCACAGCGAGGGCGAGGTCGGCGGCTATAAGGAAATCATCGCCAAAATCATGGGCGCCGGGGCCTATTCAAAATTGAAATTCGAGTCCGGCGGGCACCGTGTACAGCGCGTGCCGGATACCGAAACCCAGGGCCGTATCCACACCTCGGCCTGCACCGTGGCGATCATGCCGGAAGCGGATGAAATCGCCGATGTGAATTTGAATCCGGCCGATTTGCGCATCGACACCTATCGCGCCTCGGGTGCGGGCGGCCAGCACATCAACAAGACCGACTCGGCGGTGCGCATCACGCACCTGCCGACCGGCATCGTGGTGGAATGCCAGGACGACCGCTCGCAACACCGCAACAAGGCGCAGGCGATGTCCGTGCTGGCGGCGCGCATCAAGGATCAGCAGATGCAAGCGCAGCACGCGCAGGAAGCCGCCACGCGCAAATCGCTGGTCGGCAGCGGTGACCGCTCGGAGCGCATCCGCACTTACAATTTCCCGCAGGGACGCGTGACCGACCACCGCATCAATCTCACCCTGTACAAGATCGACTTCATCATGGATGGCGACCTGGAAGAACTGATTCAAGCGCTCTCCAATCAATACCAGGCCGATCAGCTCGCCGCCTTGGCAGAGCCTGCGGCGTGAATCCTAGTACGCTGGGCATTACGCTGCGTGCGGCGCGTAGCCGATTGGTCCATGCGCTCGATCTTGAGCCGAGTGTCGCCGGATTGGAAGCGCAGGCGCTGCTCAGTCATGTGCTGAACCGTCCCCGCGCTTATCTGCTGGCGCATCCTGAAGCTGTTTTGACCGATGCGGACCAAGTTCAATTCGACACCTTGCTCGCGCGCCGCGAGCGGGGTGAGCCGATCGCTTATCTCACGGGCCAGCGAGAATTTTATGGTTTGGAATTTTTGGTCACGCCAGATGTGCTGATCCCGCGCCCCGAGACCGAGCTGCTGGTCGATCTGGCTTTAGAACAAATCCCCCATGACACACCGATGCGCATTCTCGATCTTGGCACCGGCAGCGGGGCAGTCGCCATCACCCTGGCCAAACTTCGGCCGCAAGCTCAGGTCACGGCAGTGGATGCCTCGCCGCAGGCGCTGTCCATTGCCCGTCAAAACGCCGAACGGTTAGCGACTGCAAATGTTAGCTTCATTGAAAGCAATTGGTTTTCCGTGTTGGACGAATCAAATCGGTTTGAGCTTATTGTCGCCAATCCGCCCTATGTGGCGGAAAACGACCCCCATCTGGCTCAGGGAGATGTGCGATTCGAGCCCTTCACGGCCCTGACAGCAGGCGCAGAAGGTTTGGATGCAATTCGCCATATCGCCCAAGAATCCCCGCGCTTTTTACAAGTTGGCGGGCACTTACTGTTTGAGCATGGTTACGATCAAGAGGCTTTTAGTAGAGACTTGCTTCACTCTGTGGGATATGTGGATATTGCGTGCTATCCGGATCTAGGTGGCCAACCCCGGGTTACCGGTGGCAAAAAACCGTGAGAAGTGTTGGAATCCTTGCATCCTTCAGCCGCTTACAAGCCATTATTTAATATGGTTTAATTTATAATAACTGAACAAATTCTTTGTTCGACGCCGCTAGGTGTCGGAAAATTTTACAACTATCTTGATTTAGGCCATGCATTAAGCCAAATCAAAGCGTTATCATATTGATAGATCAAGCTAATGTAGGTTGATTCAGGTGGTTGGCGCAATAATTGCTAGTATTTGACTTAGGATATGCACCGAATTCTCGGCACAAAATAGCCGTACCTTAGCCCAGAGATTGGCGAATCGTACGGCGGCAAAGGAAAAGCACATGAAGGAAATCAAACCGACTACTGAAACCATGGAATCTGATCAGGACGCAAAAAATCAGACCCAAGTGGACGAGTCCCGCCGCCAGTTTACCAAGGTAAGCGCCATCGCCACGTCGGGCGTATTGATTACCCTGGCGAGCCGGCCTGTGCTCGCCAACCAGTGCAGCATCTCCGGCATGCAGTCCGGCAATACCTCGCATCCGGGCATGGTTACTTGCGAAGGCTGCACCCCCGGCTTCTATCTCAATCCCAATGGTAGGACTAGGTGGTCGTCCTATACTCCCGGCAACTGTGTGCAGAAGCATTCAGGTCACGGCGCCTGCGAGTGGGATAACAGCGGCACCAAGTTCCATTCAGTGTTCAATGGCGACCTCTACGGTAACCTAACGATGGCGGAAGTCATCCAACTCACTGGCCAGCCCGGCAATGACAAATATCAACTGGGTGCGCACGCAGTCGCTTCCTTGCTTAACGCCCTCCGCCTACCGAATTTCGGCTACACCAGCGGTGATATCATCACTATGTGGAACACGTACTACGCCAGCCACCCGGAGCAACTGAAGACCACATTCCAGCAATTGAATGAGCGTAATAACTGCCCCCTCTAAGCCATGTCCGATGAGACCATCAAGATTTGGTGCGTCTCGCCCCAGCGTGACTTGCACCCTCGGTATTTTGATCAAGAGACCGTCATATTCGACGCCACTTCCGGCGATACGCATCTACTCTGCACCGATGCTGCACGACTCCTCGACGCGCTGGCCTCCGGCCCCCTCACGCTAGCGGCCCTGCAGGCGGCGCAACCCGATATTCCAGCACCGGATGTATTGCTGCGCGATTTGGAAAAAATCGGCTTGGTGCACACCGAATAACAATAAATTTCTAACATGCACCCACCCGCCCGCCCTGCGACCATCGGCGATCTCTCGCCTGCCGCCCTACGCAATACCTTATCCATCGGACTGCGCTTCCGGGTGGGCGCCTTTAACATCACCGCCCGCTCGTCGCTACCCTCGGTGGCCGAAGGCATCGCCGCCGTTTATCCCGATTACCCTATTTTGGAGCACGATGCCTTTATCGATTTTGCGGTGCGCGTGGCCACACCCTTGGGCGCGCGCGCCGTGGTGCGTCCCCAAGTCAATTTTCAGTTCGATGGTTACCAGCCCTTCAAGCCGCTGCCGCAGGCGCAAGCGTTTCCTTTGTTGGAATGGGGGCTCAATTGGTGCGCGGCAAACCACGCCCATCAATACGTGATTAGCCACGCTGCGGTGGTCGAAAAAGCCGGCCGCGCGCTGATCCTGCCCGGTACGCCCGGCTCGGGCAAGAGTACGCTGTGCGCGGCGCTGATTCAACGCGGCTGGCGGCTACTGTCGGATGAGCTCACCTTGACCGATCCAGAATCCGGAATGATCATCCCGCTACCGCGCCCGGTGAGTCTGAAAAACCAATCCATAGACGTAATCCGCAGCTTCGCGCCCGAGACCGTATTCAGCGCGGCGGCGTACGATACGCTCAAGGGCACGGTGGCGCATTTGCGTGCACCGCACGCGAGCATTGTGCGCGACAATGAACCCGTCTTGCCGGCCTGGCTTGTCTTCCCCAAGTATCAGACTGGCGTGACGCTCCAGCTCACACCGCTCAATCGCGGCCAAGCACTGATGCGGCTGGCGGATAACACTTTCAACTACAGCGTGCTCGGACTGACCGCATTTCGTACGCTGAGTGATCTGGTTCGGCGCTGTGACTGCTATGATTTCACCTACAGTGAACTTGACGACGCCATCCAGACCTTTGACACCCTCGCCGAAACCCAACGCTAAAACCTTGCTCGTATACGCCTTGCGCCATCCCGAAACGGCGCCGGCGTTTTCGCTGTCGGAGTGGGACCTGCTGATCCGCCAAGCGCGGCATGCGGATCTGCTCGGGCGTCTTGGCGCGCTGATAAAAGCGCGCGGCTTACTCGATCAAGTCGCGCTCCAACCTCGTCAACATCTCATCTCGGCGCTGCGCGTGGCCGACAAAATTGCCCAAACCGCGCGCTGGGAAGTGCGACAAATTCGCGCCGCCTTAGCGCCATTGAATGCGCCGGTGGTAATTCTGAAAGGCGCCGCCTATACGCTCATGGATTTACCGATTGCGCCGGGACGTTTGTTCTACGACGTGGATGTGATGGTGCCCGAAGCCAGCTTAGTGCAGGCGGAATTGCTGCTCAAACTGCATGGCTGGGGCTCCGTCAAGACCAGCGCCTATGATCAGCGCTACTATCGCCAATGGATGCATGAGTTGCCGCCCATGCAGCATGCGGCGCGCCAAACCATACTCGATTTACACCACAACATTTTGCCGCGCACTGCGCGGTTTCATCCCGATGCGGAACAACTCTTGCACAACGCGCGCGCCGACGGCGGCGATGTGCAATTGCGCGTGCTCGCGCCGCAAGACATGGTGCTGCATTCCGCCACGCACTTATTCCACGAAGGCGAATCCCATCACGCGCTGCGCGACCTGTTTGACCTGGATGGCCTGTTGCGGCACTTCGGGGCGGATGCCGTGTTTTGGTCCGGCTTGGTGCAACGCGCGCAACAACTCGAACTCGCACGCCCTTTGTATTATGCCCTGCGCTACACCCAGCGTGTTTTCGCGACGCCTATCCCCCAGGACGTCTGCGCAGCCGCGCGTGCTAGCGAACCGGGCAGGCTGACGCTTACGCTGATGGACACGCTTTGCGCGCGCGGCTTCCGCACGCCACACCCGAGTTGCGACGATTGGCTCACGTCCGCCGCGCGCTTCGCGCTCTATGTGCGCGGGCATTGGCTGCGCATGCCGTTACACCGGCTTATTCCGCATTTGGTACACCAAGCCCTCTCCACTGACAGTACGGAGTAACACGACCCTTGACAACACGGCTATACCCGATTAAATTAGTCAAGATTTTTTGATCCATCTAACAGGAACCACCATGAGCGCTTTAGACACCATCCGCGAACAAGTCACCAATAACACCGTCGTGCTGTACATGAAAGGCACGCCGCAGTTTCCGCAATGCGGCTACTCCTCCAATGCAGCGCAGATTCTCAAGGCCTGTGGCCTGCAAAATTTCCTGGCGGTGAATGTATTGGCCGATAAGGATATTTTCCAGAACTTGCCGGCTTATGCCAACTGGCCGACCTTTCCCCAACTTTACGTCAAAGGCGAGTTGATCGGCGGCTCGGACATCATGACCGAGATGTATCAGAAGGGTGAATTGCAGAAACTGCTGAAAGATGCGGAAGCCGCTTAAGACATTAGCACCAGCGTCCACACAATAGCGACATTGGCGAGCGCGACGAATACCGCCGCGCTGCCGATGTCCTTGGCGCGCTTGGCCAGCGGGTGAAGTTCGATCGATACCCGGTCCACCGTGGCTTCGATCGCCGAATTGAGCAGCTCGACCATCAGCACCAGCAGCACCGCACCGATCATCAAGGCTTTACCCACCCCCGCCACCGGCAAGAACAGCGCAAGCGGAATCAGGATCAGCGCCAGCAGCACTTCCTGGCGGAAAGCATCTTCATTTTTAAACGCCGCGCCAAGCCCCGCCATCGAATAAAAAAACGCGTTCCACACGCGCTTGAGGCCGGTCTTGCCCTTGAACGACGAGGCTTCGTTCGTAGCGGGATCCGTCATGCGGCGGGCTTCCACGTCAGGTCCAGCTCGCGCGCCGCTTTCACGTCATCCAGGCGGCGTACCGGTGTGGTGTAAGGCGCGCCTTTCACCAGATCAGGATTAGTGCGCGCTTCCTGCACAATTTCCTTCAGCGCCGAGATAAAGGCATCCAAGGTCTGCTTGGTTTCGGTTTCGGTCGGTTCGATCAACAAGCACTCCGGCACCAACAGGGGGAAATATGTGGTCGGTGCGTGGAAGCCCTTGTCCAAGAGCCGCTTCGCCACATCCATCGCAGAGATGCCCGTCTCATCCTTCAAGCGCTTCATGCTCACGATAAACTCGTGGCTGGCGCGCCGCGTCGAATAGGCGATGTCGAATCCCGCCTTCTGCAATTCCGCCATCAAATAATTGGCATTGAGCGTGGCGTATTCCGCCACCCGGTGCATGCCCTCGCGCCCCAATAGGCGCGCGTAAATATACGCCCGCATCAACACCCCGGCATTACCCATATTGGCGGACAGCCGCCCGATGGATTGCGGCCGGTCGCGTTCGGTCAGCCAGCGATACACCCCGCGATCTTCATGCACAATCGGGATCGGCATGAAGGGCGCCAAACGCTCCGACACGCCTACCGGCCCGGCGCCCGGGCCGCCGCCGCCATGCGGGGTGGAAAAGGTTTTGTGCAAATTCATGTGAATCACGTCGAAGCCCATATCGCCCGGCTTCACCCGGCCGAGAATCGCATTCAAATTCGCGCCGTCGTAGTAGAGCAAGCCGCCTGCTTCGTGCACGATCTTTGCGATCTCGGCGATGTTGCGTTCGAACACGCCGAGCGTGGAGGGATTGGTCAGCATCAGCCCGGCGGTATGCGGGCCCACGGCGGCGCGCAGAGCTTCGATATCCACGTCGCCCTCGCGATGGGTGGGAATCTCTTTCACCGTGTAGCCGCACATCACCGCTGTCGCCGGATTGGTGCCGTGCGCCGCGTCCGGCACCAGGATTTCCCGGCGCGCCATGTCGCCGCGCGCGAGATGGTAAGCGCGCATCATCGCCACCCCGGCAAACTCGCCCTGCGCCCCCGCCATCGGCGTGAGGCTCACGCCCGCCATGCCGGTCACGTCTTTCAACATCTCTTGCAGCTCATACATGCACGCCAGAAAACCCTGTCCGGTGGGCGCGGCCGCATGCGGATGCCGCGCCAAAAACTGCGGCAGCATCGCCAGCGTGTTGCACGCGCGCGGGTTGTATTTCATGGTGCACGAGCCGAGCGGATAGAACTGGGTATCGATGGAAAAATTCTTCTGCGACAGCTGCGTGTAGTGGCGCACCACATCCATCTCGGAACATTCCGGCAGCAGCGGCGCATCCTGGCGCAAGAATGCATCGGGTATCCCACTGGCTGAAGCAGCCGTTGCGGGCATTTGTGCATAGCTCTTGCGACCAGGGCGCGATAATTCAAATATCAACATGGAAATTCCACAAAAAAATATTAACCACGAATGAACACTAATGAACACAAATTAAAAATCAAAAAAGAAACCGCTACCGCTTTACGCACCTCGGTTTTATTCGTGTGCATTAGTGTTCATTCGTGGTTCCAAAAGTTTTGCCTTACCCCAAAACCGCCAGCGCCGCATCGTAATCCGGCTCGTCGGCAATCTCCGGCACGAGCTGCGAGTAGATCACTTTATCGTTTTCATCCAGCACGATTACGGCGCGTGCGGTCAAACCGGTCAGCGGGTGTTCGGTGATCAAAACGCCGTAGTCGCGATGAAAATCGCGGCCGCGCAGGGTCGAGAGCGTGACCACATTCTCGATGCCTTCCGCGCCGCAGAAGCGCGACTGGGCGAAGGGCAGGTCGGATGAAATCACGATCACCACGGTATTGGCCAGACTGGATGCCTTCTCGTTGAATACGCGCGTGGAGGCTGCGCAGGTCGGCGTATCCAGGCTGGGCACGATGGACAGCACTTTGCGTTTGCCCGCGAAGTGCGACAGCGCCACATCATTTAAATCTTTATCCACCAGCATGAAACTATGCGCCTTATCGCCCGGCTGGGGGAAATGGCCTTCCACATGCAGCGGGTTGCCTTCCAACGTGACTGTACTCATACGTCCTCCATATCAGGGTTGCGTTGCATTCATCCTAAAAACGGCCTTTTTAGCCACAGAGATCACAGAGGTCACAGAGAGGAGCCGATGGGTTTATCGGCGTGCTTCGAAAATTCAAAAGGTAAACCCACAACCGAGTCTGCCGGGTTTTTCTCTGTGTTCTCTGTGACCTCTGTGGCCAATTGTTTTATCCAGCCTAAAGCTTAGGTTGGATCGGGCATGGCGGCGCGCTCTGTTGCCGCCCCATGATGCGCGCCAAATGATCGGCGAATTGTTGCAAATCGGCTTCGGTTTTGGTCTCGGTGGCGCACACCAGAAGCGCGTTGCCGAGCTCGGGATAAGCCGGCATGAGATCGAAGCCGCCGAGGATGCCCTGGGCTTCCAGCGCATGCAGCACCCCTGCCGCAGGCGTATTCAGTTTAAGCACCGCCTCGTGGAACATAGGCCGATCAAATGCCAGGGTGACGCCGGGAATTTGCGTGAGCTTATTGATGAGCGCTTGCGTGTTCGCATGGGAGGCCAGCGCCACGCGCTTCAGCCCTTCCGGCCCAAGCAGCGAGAGGTAGATTGTCGCGGCGGTGACCAGCAAGCCTTGGTTGGTGCAGATATTGGAGGTGGCCTTGGCGCGGCGAATATGTTGCTCGCGCGCTTGCAGCGTCAGGGTGAAGCCGGGCTTGCCTTCCAGGTCCACGGTGCGGCCGATGATGCGCCCCGGCATCTGGCGCACGAAATCCTGCTTGCAGGCGAGGAAGCCGAAATACGGTCCGCCCGAGGCAAGCGGCGCACCCAAAGGCTGACCCTCGCCCGTCGCGATGTCGGCGCCATTCGCACCCCATTGACCCGGCGGTTTGAGCAAGGCCAAGGAAGCCGGATTCACCAAGCCGATCGCCAAGCCGCCATGGTCGTGCGCCCAATCGGTGAGCGCATCGGCATCCTCCAAACAGCCGAAGAAATTCGGCTGCGGGATCACCAGCGCGGCGAAATCGCCCTCCGGCAGCGTCGTGGTAATGCCGGTCTCGGCATCATATTCCAATTCGACCAGCTCGATATTTTGCGCCGACACGATCGCCCGCACCGTGCGCCGGTAATACGGGTGCACCGTCTTCGGCATCAGGATGCGGCGCGAATGCCGGTGCGCGCGCACCGCCATCAGCACCGCTTCGGCCAGGCCCGAAGCGCCGTCGTACAGGCTCGCGTTCGACACATCCATGCCGGTGAGCGAGGCCATCATGGTCTGGTATTCGTACAGCAGTTGCAGCGTGCCCTGGCTCGCCTCGGCTTGATACGGCGTGTACGCCGTATAGAACTCGCCGCGGCTGACGAGCTGCCACACCGCGGCGGGGATGTGATGTTCGTACGCGCCCGCGCCGATGTAATTCGAATAACGGCCGTCGCGTTCGGCGCGCGCATGCATCAGCCGCGTCACTTCCATCTCGCTCATGCCTTCCGGCACCTGGGTCAAACCACCGCTGCGCAGCGCTTGCGGAATCTCGTCGAACAAGGCGTCGATCGACGCGACGCCGATGCTGGCCAACATCTCGCGCACGTCGTCTTCGGTATGGGGGATAAAAGGCATCTAGAATCTCGTTAGGGGTAAAGCGTGAGGGGTAAGGAGTAAAAAGCCGGCGCGATACACTTCACACCTTTCCCCTCACGCCTCACTAAAATTAGTGCGCTTCGCTATCGACCACGGCCTTATATCCAGCCGCATCCAGCAAAGCATTGACGTCGGCTGCATTGTCCGGTTTCAAGCGAAACATCCAAGCGCCGTAAGCATCTTGATTGATCATCTCCGGCTTGTTGGCGACCGCCTCATTCACCGCCACCACTTCGCCGGCGATCGGCGCGTATACGTCGGACGCGGCTTTCACCGATTCGACCACGGCGCATTCTTCGCTTGCCGCGACCTTGCGCCCGACTTGCGGGCTTTCCACATACACCATGTCGCCCAGCAAATCCTGGGCATGGTGCGTGATGCCGACCGTCACCGTGCCGTCGGCTTCCGCACGCACCCATTCATGCGACTTGGTGTATTTCAGATCATTCGGAATCGTCATGCCACACTCCTTAAATTAAACTTTTACCGTTGCGCACGAAGGGATATTTCACCACCTTCGACGAGAGCAATTTGTCGCGCACTTCCACTTGCACCAACTCGCCCAGGGGAATCGTCTTGGGCAAACGCGCCAGTGCGATCGATTTGTCGAGGGTGGGCGCGAAACTGCCGCTGGTGATTTCGCCGTCGCCATAGGTGGTGCGCACCTGCTGATGGCTGCGCAGCACGCCTTTGTCTATCAACACCAAACCGAACAAATCACGCGTCACGACTTGCTCTTTCAGCACCGCTTTGCCGATGAAATCGCGCTCGGCGGCCAGATCCACCGTCCACGCCAAACCCGATTCGAGCGGCGTGACCGTTTCATCCATATCCTGGCCATAGAGATTCATGCCGGCTTCCAAGCGCAAGGTATCGCGCGCGCCCAAACCAATCGGTTTCACGCCCACGCTGCTCAGCGCTCGCCAGAATTTTTCCGCTTGACTCGAAGGCAGAATAATCTCGAAACCATCTTCGCCGGTGTAGCCGGTGCGCCCCACAAAATACGGCGCGCAGTCGGCGGCCTGGAACGGCTTCAATAATTCCGTGACCCCGCGAATCTCCGGCGCCGCTTGCCACACTTTTTCCCGCGCATGCGGGCCTTGCACCGCGATAATCGCCATTTCACGCCGTGGGGTTATCTGTAGGCTCGATGCAAATTCATCGCGCCGCGCCCGCATCCAGGCCAAATCCTTATCGCAGGTGGCGGCGTTCACCACGATGCGGAACCAATCCTCGCGCAGGTAGTACACGATCAGATCGTCGAGCACCCCGCCCTGCTCGTTCAGCAGACAGGAATACAGCGCCTTGCCGGGGATTTGCAAGCGATCGACATTATTCGCCAGCAAGCGGCGCAAAAATTCACGCGCCAGCGCGCCCTCGACATCGATGGCGAGCATGTGCGACACATCGAACATGCCGGCGTCGCGCCGCACGAAGTGATGCTCCTCGATCTGCGAGCCGTAATGCAGCGGCATATCCCAGCCGGAAAAATCCACCATCTTCGCGCCCATGGCGCGATGCGCGGCATTTAATGCGGTTTGCTTGAGCATGCGGCTCCTTGAGCGTATTGCGGTTATACAGAATCAACCTAAAACGACTTTTTTAACCACGGGGGCACGGGGAAATGGGGTTCGCACGGTTCGTTGGCCTGAGCGGTTATGGGTTAATTACGCCTTCGGCGGCACGTCTTGCGTGCGCTCTCCCGTGTGTCTTTGGGCAAGCGAAACTATACCGGAGGCAGGGTATGGCGACAAGCAAGGCCGGCGTTTTAGGACAAGCGGATAACGCGGCAGACAAACTTAAACAGGCTTGATCAGAGGTTCCGGCCGGTGCATGCCAAAACCCTGGACATAATCTACATTCAATTCGGCCAGCCGCTGCATGATCGCGTCGTTTTCGACATACTCCGCGATGGTTTTCAAGCCCATCACATGCCCGATGCGAATGATCGCTTCGACCATCGCGCAATCGATGGGGTCGGTCAACATGTCGCGCACGAATGCGCCGTCGATCTTGATGCTGTCCACCGGCAGATTCTTGAGATAGGCAAAACAGGACATGCCGCTGCCAAAATCATCCAGCGAGAAACCGCAGCCCATGGCCTGCAATTTCGACATCATGCGCATGGCGTGCGCCAAGTTGGCGATGGCCGCGGTTTCGGTCACCTCGAAACAAATCCGTCCGGGCAAGACGCCCGACAGGTGGAACTGATCCTCGATGAAATCCGTGAAAGCATCGTCTCCCAGCGACTGCCCGGAAAGATTAATGGAGTAGCGAATGCTTTCCGGCAATTGATGTTGATTCGCCTTCATCCAGGCAAACAAGGTGCGCACCACCCAGCGATCGATCAACGGCATCAAACCATAACGCTCCGCCGCCGGGATGAAAGCCATCGGCGGCACCAATTGACCCGCTTCATCGATCAGGCGCAGCAGAATCTCGCGATATTCGGGATGCCGATCGGGATGCAGCGGGATGATTTTTTGATAATAAAGCTGAAAGCGATTCCCCTCGAATGCACGGGTAATTCTGCTCACCCATTCGGCTTCGCCGTGCAGCCGCCGCACCTCCGCATCTTGCGCGCGGTGGACGCAGACACGATTGCGCCCTCGGTCTTTCGCCATGTAGCACGCGGTATCCGCGGCGGAGAGCAGATTCGCGATCGCGCCGGTCTCATGCGTGATCTCGACCAAGCCGATAGACGCGCCGACCGCGAAGGTTTTCGCCTCCCACATAAATCGAAACTCGCTGATTTCCTCCCGCAGCTTTTCCGCGATCACCTGCGCTTGCTCTATGCCGCAACCGGGCAGGAGCAAGCCAAACTCATCGCCGCCCAAGCGCGCCAGGGTATCCACTGTGCGAATCTTCGCGCTTAACATGGTCGACAATTGGCGCAGCAATTCATCCCCCGCCACATGGCCGCAGGTGTCATTCACCAGCTTGAATTGATCCAGATCGACATAGAGCAGGGCATGACTGATACGGGAGGACTGGGCGCTCTCCACCAGCTCCTGCAAGCGGCGCTCGAATTCGTGCCGGTTAACCAAACTGGTCAAGGCGTCATGGCTGGCTTGCCAAGCCAACTCGTGCGCCAAGGAGCGCTCGGTGGTCACATCCCGGAACACCACCACCATGCCGATCACCGCGCCATCCGGCTCCCGGATAGGCGACACCGTCTGCTCGATCGTGAATTGCAGCCCGCTGCGCGCCATGAGAAGTGACGATTCCGGCATGGGTTCCTGATCACCCGGCAAGCAGCGCGCCGACAGATTCAACACTTGGGCCGGGTTGTTTTCATCCACCACCCGATATACCGCTTCTACTTCAAGCCCTGCCGCCTCGGCATTTGTCCAGCCGGTCAGGCGCTCCGCCATTTCGTTGAGACGATCAATGCGGCCTGATTCATCGGTGGTAATCACTGCCTCGCCGATCGAGTGCAGCGTAACTTCGGCCCGCTCTTTCTCACGCGCGAGCGCGCGCTCTACCTTGGCCGTACGCCGGATGACGCCCACCGATACGATCAACCCCAAAATCAAGGCGGTCCCGCCCAACAGCCCACTCACCCAATAGGCTTGTTGGTAGGCGGCGCGCGCATGGCGCACCGCCGCCTCGCTCGATCGATTTTGATACGCCAGAAAAGTGGCAAAATCGACTTGCACCAAATTCTGCGCGGGGATGGCCTGGCTGGTGAGGATCAATTCCGCCTCTTCATTACGGCCTTCCAACGCCAGCGCGACGACCACTTCCATAAGGCGGGTGGATTCTCTGATTTTTTCTTGCGCGGCCTGAAACGCCTTTTGTTCTTCCGGCACGAAGGGCAGCGCCAGCAGTTTGTCGCGTTGCCGGATATAACTCGCAGCCAGCTCGCGAAAACCCAGCATCAACGCATCGCGTTCAAACGGGTCATGCGACAAAATCATCTTGTGAACCGTCAGCGCCCGCTCACGGTTGATGCTGCGCAAATCGGAAACCAAAGCAATCTTCACATTATGCTCACGCACGATTTTTTCCATGCGCTGGTTATTGCCTTGCAAGGCATACAGCCCCATCAAGCCCAAGCCCGCCATCAGCAACCAGATCAAGGTGAACGCCCCAAACAGAAACAGCACCGAGCTGGATACAATCAGCCTGTGGTGCAATGCATTCGGATCAAACAGAGGGGAACTGCGCTTCATCTATCCATGCGAATCGGGACGCCAAGCGTCATCCTAACCTCTAACGAAAATACGCGCCATGCCATCGATCATGCTCCACTCAAGTAAAAAAAACCCTTTGTAACCACGGATAAACACGGAAAAAACCACAATGCATCTTGGTTTTTCATCCGTGTTCATCCGTGGTTAAAGCATTTGAATACGCATTGCACCCGCATAAAGCAAAAGCCCCGCTGACGCGGGGCTTTTGCAGGGGTGTTGCGCGGGTTAAAACGGCTTACATCATACCGCCCATGCCGCCCATACCGCCCATGCCGCCCATATCGCCGCCGCCCATGCCGGCGGCCGCCTTGTCTTCCGGCATCTCGGCCACCATGGCGTCGGTGGTCAACATCAGGCCCGCGACCGATGCCGCATTTTGCAATGCGTAACGGGTCACTTTGGTCGGGTCCAACACGCCCATTTCAACCATGTCGCCATACTCGCTGGTGGCGGCGTTGTAGCCGTAGTTGCCCTTGCCTTCCAGCACTTTATTGACGACCACCGAAGCTTCGTCGCCGCAGTTAATGACGATCTGGCGCAGCGGCTCTTCCATCGCGCGCAGCACGATTTTGATGCCGGCGTCCTGGTCGTGGTTGTCACCCTTGGTCTTGGATACCGCGGCGCAAGCGCGTAACAGGGCCACGCCGCCGCCGGGGACAATGCCTTCTTCCACCGCAGCGCGGGTCGCGTGCAATGCATCTTCCACGCGGGCTTTTTTCTCTTTCATTTCCATTTCGGTGGCCGCACCGACTTTAATCACGGCCACACCGCCGGCCAGCTTGGCGACGCGCTCTTGCAACTTCTCGCGGTCGTAGTCGCTGGTGGCGTCTTCGACTTGCTTGCGGATCATGGCCACGCGGCCCTTGATCGCATCTTCCTTGCCGGCGCCGTCGATGATGATGGTGTTTTCCTTGCCCACTTCGATGCGCTTGGCTTGGCCCAATTCGGCCAGGGTGCATTTTTCCAAGCTGAGGCCCACTTCTTCGGCAATCACGGTTGCACCGGTGAGGATGGCGATGTCTTCCAGCATGGCTTTGCGGCGATCGCCGAAACCAGGCGCCTTCACGGCGGTGGTTTTCAAGATGCCACGAATGTTGTTCACCACCAGGGTAGCCAGCGCTTCG
>JACRIU010000121.1 GCA_016235775.1 Hydrogenophilales bacterium | reverse complement strand
TCAAATCGTGGACACCCCAGAATCCCTCGAAACCCGCGCCAGTATTAGCTTTGCAGTCCGCTGGGCTAAAATAAACCGGACACTAGTGATTGATTTTGGTGAATAACTGTTAGGCAATTCTTATGATCGGTAGCCACTATGCGACAATCTTCCTAGCCCTCCTGGTCGGTGTGTCTCACACTGCATCGGGGGAACCTTCGGCGAGAGGCGAAATTGCATTCCCACCCGCAGCGAGGCAGGAAGTCCTTAAGCGATTCCCCTCTCTGAAAGGTGAACTCGGGTTCGCACAGGGCGACATCGACCGAGATGGTGTTCAAGACATTGCGGCCATCGTGCTATACGTGGAGAAAGAAACAGATATGGAAAGCATCGTGGTGCTCAAGGGCAAGGCTGGTGGTGACTATTCGCTGATTGCAGAGTCTGCCCCGTTTGAACCACACATGCGTAGAAGCGAATCTATCCGCGTGAAGAGGAATTCACTTTATGTCGCAGCGGGTGGTGGCACGTATACGGAATATGCTGGTACGACCTATCAATTCAAGTCCTATTCGGGCCGTATGCTTTTGGTCGGGCTAGAATTTGAGCGTGGCGAAATCGGCGGCGATGCAAGCGAGCATATTAGCGCTAATTTTCTGACCAACAAGATGATCGAACGACGCATCAAGGACCAGAAGAAAACAATCACGTATAGATCCCTTCGAGGAAGGCACGCAACTCCTATAGAGAAATTTGCGCTAGACGCAGCAGTCGATGCAACCGCTCTGGAGTAGCACGTGTAGGGTGCAATAACCGTAGGGCACCCCAAGGGTACTTCCTGTGGGGCGCATTGCGCCGAATGCAGATGCGAATGGGTGCAATGCGGCTTCCGCCTTATTGCACCCTACATTTATGTCAGCCGGGAACTTCGACGCTTTCTTTTTTCCGCATGCTTTCAATTCAAGTTTAGTGATCCAACTCCTGACTGAAATTCCCCGCGCATTACGGATACCCAAAAAATTTAGATAGTCGGCAGCGTGATTCGCGCTTCCAAGCCACCGCCCAGCCGCGCCAGCAGTTCAAGTTTCCCGCCATGCATGCGTGCGATGTGTTCCACGATCGCAAGCCCGAGGCCCGCGCCCGATTGGCCGCTGCGCGCGCCATTCAAGCGCGAGAAGGGTTGCAGCGCCGCATCCACCGCATGCGCTGGAATGCCCGGCCCGCGATCCAATACCGCCAGCGTGACGATGCCGCCTTCGTGCGCGGTGTTGATTGTGACCTCGGTGCCGCCATGCTTGAAGGCGTTATCCAGCAGGTTGCTCAACAGGCGCTGCATGGCGAGCGGGCGCAGCGCGAGGGTGGGCAATGCGCCGAGTTCGGCGGCGATGGGTTTGCCACTGCGGGCATAACGCGCGCGGGTCGCTTCGATCAACTGGTTTAAATCCACTGTTTCCAGCGGCTCGCTTTCCAGGCCGCGCGCGAAGGCCAGGAATTGGCCGACGATGGCGTCCATGTCTTCGATGTCTTGCACCATGCCGCTTTGCGTGGCGGTATCGATTTTTCCTTGCAGCATTTCCACCGCCAGGCGCAAGCGGGTGAGGGGCGTGCGCAGGTCGTGCGAGACCCCGGCCAGCATGACCGTGCGCGCTTGATGCAGGCGCAAGAGATCGGCGTTCATTTGATTGAAGCTCCGGGTGAGGGTGCGCAGTTCCGCCGGGCCTTGTTCGGGGATCGGATCGGCTTGTTCGCCCAGACCAATTTTTGTGGCGGCTTGGGCCAAGGCTTGCACCGGGCGATTGATGCGCGAGGCGATAAACCACGCGCCGATGAGCGCCAGCACCAGGCTCAATATGCCCCACATGACCCATTGCAGCGGAATCATGCGCGCCACTTGTACGCGCGGCATGGCGACCCAGTATTCATCTTCCTCGATCTTGAAGCTGACCCACAGACCGGGAACGCCGCGCCGTCCGAAAGAGACTTGGGTATCTGCGCCTAGGCGCTGTTTGATGTGCTGCTGCACCAATTTAAAGAAAGGGCGCTGCGGTTGAAGGCCAGCCGACTCGCCGGGGAAGGCGGGATAAATTCGGATGCCTTCTTGTTGATGCAGTTCCATCAAGAAAAAACGCCGTTTGGCAGGTTGCACTGCGATCAGCGCCGTGCGCGTCAACTGCACCACGCTGGCCGCCTGCTGGGCGATTTGCTGGGCGCGCGGCTCGCGTTCGAGCCAGCGCACCATGCCGAACCAGGCAAGCTGGCTGATGATGATCAACAGCGCGAGCAGCAACACCGTGCGCCATAGCAAAGATTGCGGCCACAGCTTCATGGCGCGGGTGTCCCATCGGGCACGAACACGTAGCCAAAGCCCCACACGGTTTGAATGTAGCGCGGCTTGGCCGGGTCGTCTTCGATCAGCTTGCGAAGACGGGAGATTTGCACGTCGATGCTGCGGTCGAATGCCTCGTGTTCGCGCCCGCGCGCCAGCGCCATCAGTTTGTCGCGCGATAAGGGTTGGCGTGCATGGGTGACGAGTATCTTGAGCAGGGCGAATTCACCGGTGGTGAGCGCAAGCGCATTGCCCTGTTTGCTGAAGCCGCGCGTCGCCAGATCGAGGAGGAAGGGGCCGAATGTCACGCTGCCTGGCTGCGCTTCCGGCGCGCCGGGCAGGGCAGGGGCTTGGCGGCGCAAGATGGCATGGGTGCGCGCCAGCAGCTCGCGCGGGTTGAAGGGCTTGGGCAGGTAATCGTCCGCGCCCATCTCCAGGCCGACAATGCGATCGATTTCATCGCCCTTGGCGGTGAGCATGATGATCGGAACATGCTCGCCGTTGCCGCGCAGGCGGCGGCAAATGCTTAGGCCATCTTCGCCCGGCAGCATGAGATCGAGCACGATCAGATCATAGCGGTTGCGCGTGAGCTTTTTGTCCATCTCAGCGCCATCATTCACCAATTCCACGGTAAAACCTTGCTCGGCCAGGTATTTGCCAAGCAGGTCGCGCAAGCGGAGATCGTCGTCCACGACTAATAAGCGATGCAGGGGGGAATTCATGGTGCTAATGCTAACGGGAGCCGGGCTGCGGGAGAAGCACAATGTGACGAGATGTTGCACGGGCGAGGCTTGGTAACAAATTTTTACAATTTCACCCTGGACGGAAACAGATTATTTACAGCCAGGGCCTACGATGCAGCCATCGGGAAAGCGTATCTCGATTTCACCCAACCTTTAAGGAGATTCATCATGAAAACGACTATTAGCTTGCTGTTAGTTTCCCTCACCCTTATCGCCGGCCAAGCTTTTGCCGAACAAGGTGCACGCCAACATCGCCCGCGCGACCCCGGCGTGAATCAGCGCCAACATAATCAGGAACATCGGATCAAGCAAGGCGTGCGTTCCGGGCAATTGACCAAAGAAGAAACCAAAGAGCTGCGCATTGAGCGCAGGGCGATTCGTCAGGAAGAGCGTGCTTACAAATCCGACGGCAAGCTGACTAAAGAAGAGCGTAAAGATCTGCATCAAGATATGAATGATCTTTCCAAGGACATCTATCAAGAAAAGCACGACGCGGATGTGCGCCCGAAAGCAGTTAAATAATCTTTTTGAATTTTTCATAATTCATGACACGCTTTAAATCCCCCCTAACCCCCCTTTTTACCCGCCAGGAGTACGCCGGTGGGTGCCCCGCTGCTTCGCAGCGACCCTTCCGCAGTCAAAGGGGGGCACTCTCAGGACGCTGCTTGGAACAAGCTCCTCCCTTTTTACCCGCAAGGGGTACGCCGGTGGGTGCCCCGCTGCTACGCAGCGACCCTACCGCAGGCAAAGGGAGGCGGGGAGGGATTTGCGTTTCGAAGTCGGTGCGTCATGTTTTTTGTAAAGATCAATAGTCCAATCGGAGATGAGCATGAACAAATATTTCACGATGTTATTAGCGCTTGGCCTATCGGGTGCGGTGATCGGCGCCGAGCCGCCGGCCAAGGCAGAGCGTGGGCCCCAGCCTTGCGTGGACAAGAAACAACATTTTCAAAAACTTGATCTGGATAAGAATGGCGCAATTAGCCGAGAAGAGGCCAAGGCGTATCCACGCATGGAAAAGGACTTCGAGGCTATGGACGCCGATAAGGACGGCCAAGTGACAGAGACCGAATCTCGCGATTTTGCTAAAACGCGTATGGAGCAGTATCGCGAAAAAGCAAAGACCGAGGCAAAGGCGCGCTGGGATAAAGCCGATGCGAACGGTGATGGCATGCTGAGCCGCGAAGAAGCCAAAGCCTCGCCCCATGTCGCGAAACATTTTGATGCGATGGATGCCGATAAGAATGGCCAAGTCAGCACGCAGGAATTGGCCGATTACATGAAATCGCATCGATCGCGTGAGCGGGGTAGTAGGGGTTAACCGGTTGCTGAGAAATGCCGTCTCCCGTAAGTGAGAGAGGGGAGTTTAGAACGGCGGAAGAAGCGGAATAAAAGTAAGCTCCCCTCTCCCTCGCGCGGGAGAGGGGCCGGGGGAGAGGGAGAATCCATGCGCACTATCATCAGTTTTCTATTCGCCTTGACCACATTCACCGCGCAAGCGGCAGGCATGGGCTACGACGATGCGCGCCACCTGTTGGCGCGCACCGGCTTTGCGCCGACCGAATTGGACGTGCAAACCTACGCCAAGCTTACGCGCGCGCAAGCGGTCGACAAGCTGCTGAGTGAGACGCGTCGCGAGGCACAAACGCCGGCGCCGTCATGGGTGAACGAGCCACCGGCGTCGATGCGCGACATCAAACGTTTGCCGGACGAGGAAAAGAAGGCATTGCTGCGCCAGCAGATCGAACGCGGCGTGGAAATGCGCGGCTGGTGGTTCCAGGAAATGCTGGCCACCCCCACGCCGCTCACCGAGCGCATGACGCTGTTTTGGCACAACCACTTCGTCTCCAGCCAGCAAAAGGTCAAATCGGCGCAGATGATGTACCGGCAGCATGTGCTGCTGCGCCGCTACGCGCTGGGCAATTTCGGCGAGCTGTTGCATGCGGTGTCGAAAGACCCGGCGATGATCGTGTATCTGGACAACGCCAGCAATCGGCGCGGCCAGCCAAACGAAAATTTCGCGCGGGAGGTGATGGAGCTATTCACCCTCGGGGTGGGGCAATACACCGAACAGGATATCCAGGAAGCGGCGCGCGCGTTTACCGGCTGGAGTTTGGATCGCAGCAGCGGCGACTTCCGCTTCTATCGTCTCCTGCACGATGGGGGCGCGAAGACGGTGCTGGGGCGCAGCGGCGATTTCGACGGCGACGCCGTGCTCGATATTTTGCTGGCGCAGCCGCAAACCGCCGAATTCATCAGCGCGAAACTCTGGCGCGAATTCGCCTCGCCCGATCCCGATGTGAAAGAAGTGCAACGCCTGGCCCGTATCTTGCGCGAGGCGCGTTACGAAATGAAACCGCTGTTGC
>JACRIU010000119.1 GCA_016235775.1 Hydrogenophilales bacterium | reverse complement strand
TGTCGAGATCGAACACCCAGACGGCGGCGGGATTCAAGTGCGCAACATCCGTGGTTAAAAAGCCTTTCAAGCCCTTTTAATCAGCGTCCCCACGCCTTCGCTGGTGAGCACCTCCAACAACAGCGCATGCTCCACCCGCCCGTCGATAATGTGGCTGGTTTTCACGCCGTTGTGCACCGCATCCAGCGCGCAATTTACTTTGGGCAGCATGCCGCCGGAAATCGTGCCGTCGTCGATCAAGCCCTTCACGCGCTCGGAGGTGAGGCCGGTGAGCAGATTGCCTTGCTTGTCGAGCACGCCGGCGGTGTTGGTCATCAGAATAAATTTCTCGGCGTGCAAGGTTTCGGCCAGCTTGCCCGCGGCCACGTCGGCATTGATGTTGTAAGCCTCGCCCTCGGTGCCCACGCCCAAGGGCGCGATGACCGGAATGAAATCGCGCGAATCCAGCAAGTGAATCAATTCCGGGTCGATGCCGGTCACCTCGCCCACCTGGCCGATATCCAGCCACTCTTCGGCCTTGTCCTTGCTCGGCACCAGCATTTTGCGCGCATGAATGAAGTTGCCGTCCTTGCCGGTGAGCCCGACCGCCTTGCCTCCGTGCAAATTGATCAAGGTGACGATCTCTTGATTCACCAGCCCGCCCAGCACCATTTCCACCACGTCCAGCGTCTCCTCGTCGGTGACGCGCATGCCCTGGATGAATTCGCTTTGCTTGCCGATGCGCTTCAACAGCTCGCCGATCTGCGGCCCCGCGCCGTGCACGATCACCGGGTTCATGCCCACCAGCTTCAACAGCACCACGTCGCGCGCGAAGCTCTCTTTGAGATGCTGCTCGGTCATGGCGTTGCCGCCATATTTGATCACGATGGTTTTATCGAAAAAGCGCTGGATGAAAGGCAACGCTTCGGACAGCAATTTTGCCTTTTCGGCGGCGAGGGTGGGGGGCATGGTCAGCCTTCTGAGAAGTGAGAAAACCCGGCCATTTTACTGCCCCGCCCCCAAACAAGAAAGGCGGCTCGCGCCGCCTTGACTGGCCCTTACTGGATGGCGAGTGTTTTCGTCGCCGCCGCCGATTTTTTCGCCAGCGTCAATTCCAGCACGCCATCGGCGTATTTGGCTTGCGACTGCGCCTCGTCAATCTCGCTGCCCAGGGTAAAGCTGCGTGACACGCGGCCATAATAGCGCTCGGAATGGATGACTTTGTCGCCTTCCTTCTGCTCGGATTCCTGCTTGGCTTCCGCGCTGATGGAAACCGAGTTGCCTTCGATGGCGACATGAATATCGTCCTTTTTCACGCCGGGAATATCGGCTTTTACCACATAACTCTTGTCGTTTTCAGTCACGTCCATTTTAAAATCGGCGATCTTCGGCACGCCTTCCATGCGCATCGGCCGCACCAGAAAACCTTTAAAAAAATCATCGAAAACGCTATCCATATTCAAGGGATCATAACGGGTAAGATTTGCCATGCTCTTCGCCTCCTATCAAGTTTAAACACGTCGTGGAAAATGCAATCGAACAACTTGCTTAACCTCTATATAGGAGGTAACGCCGGGATTTCAAGCGGCGAAACAGTGAACTATTATTGGCTTGCGCTAACTCATTGAAACCGATAGATTGCCCGCTACCTTTTTTATGACGAATCCCTTATCTCATTGCGACCCCGCCGCATGGCTCACCGAGCATGGCGACTATCTGTATCGTTATGCCTTGCTGAAATTGCGCGACGAAGCGGCGGCAGAGGATATGGTGCAGGAAACGCTGCTCGCCGCCCTGTCGGCCTGGGCGCGCTTTTCCGGCCAATCCTCGGTGCGCACCTGGCTCACCGGCATCCTCAAGCATAAAATCCTCGATCTGTTCCGCGCCCGCGCCAAGGAGCCCCAATACACCCCGGCCAGCGACGACCCGGTGGCCGAGCTGGCCGCGCTGGAACAAGCCCTCTTCGACGCCACCGGTCACTGGATCAGCCCGCCTCAAAAATGGGCCGACCCGGAAGCCTGCCTCGACCAGCAACGGTTCTGGGAAGCTTTCATGCGCTGCCTGGAAGGGCTCGCTCCCTTGCATGCACGGGTTTTTCACCTGCGCGAAATGGAAGACTGCGGCACGGAGGAAATCTGTAAGGAACTCGGCATCACCTCGACCAATTGCTGGGTCATCCTGCATCGCGCGCGTTTGGGCCTGCAGAACTGCCTTGAAACCAATTTTGAATACGGTGCGAATGCGTGAATACCACAGGGAGAATGCTCGGTGCTGAACTGTAAAGATGCCAGCCATCTACAATCCCAGTCGTATGAGCGGCGGCTCAACGCAGCGGAATTGATCGGGCTCAAGCTGCATCTGTTGATCTGCAAGGGCTGCCGAGGCTTTGCCCAACATTTAAGACTGATCCGCCAAGCCTGCCGGCGAATCGACGAATCCCAGGGAGTGCGCGCAAATGCCCCGGAGCTAACCCCGGATGCGAAAACGCGCATTCTCAAGGAACTGGCGTCAAAGCTTGGCGAAAACCCTTAATCGGTCCGCCTGGGTTTGGACACTGCGCTGTAACACAAGGGGCGGCTTGCGCCCTTACTTAAACTTAAATATCAGGAGTCACGCTATGAACGGCAAAAAAACTGCTCTGTCCCTCGCAATCGGTTCTGCTTTCGCGGTCACCCTCGTAGCCGCGCCTACCGCTAACGCAGCGGAAAACCCCTTCGGCATGAGCGCGCTGAAAAACGGCTATTTGCTCGCCGCCGCCGACGAAGCCAACCCGGCCGCCAAGCCGATGGAAGGCAAATGCGGCGGCATGAAGGACGAAAAAGCCAAAGACGGCAAGTGCGGCGGCATGAAGGACGCCAAAGCCAAGGCCGGCAAAAAATCCGGCATGAAAGCCGGCGACAAGAAAATGCCTGAAGGCAAATGCGGTGAAGGCAAGTGCGGCGGCGCTAAGAAAGACGCCAAACCTGCCGCCCCCGCAGCCGGCGACAAGAAGTAATTTCGGCCTTTCCGCAAGGTGAAAACCCCGTCTGCCTTGGGACTGCACGGCGCGGGCCTGGGCTTTCGGCGCGAGTTGCTCGATGCGCTGAAAGTTCAGACGCCCAAAGCCGTCGATTTTTTTGAGATCGCGCCGGAAAACTGGATCGATTTCGGCGGCGCCTCCGCGCGCGACTTGCGCGCCTTTACCGAACGCTACCCGTTTGTGTGCCACGGCTTGTCGCTGTCCATCGGCGGACCCGGCCCGCTCGACGAAATGCTGCTCACCCGCATCAAATCGTTCATGAAAACGCACGGCATCCAGTTCTACTCCGAACACCTATCGTATTGCAGCGACGACGGCCACCTGTACGACCTGCTGCCGATTCCCTTCACCGAGGACGCGGTGAAATACGTCGCGGCGCGCATCAAGCGCGCGCAGGACATCCTCGAAACGCGCATCGCCATGGAAAATGCCTCGTTCTACGTCATGGCGCCGATCAATGAGATGAGCGAAATCGAATTCATCCGCGCCGTGGTGGAAGAAGCCGACTGCTGGCTGCACCTGGACGTGAACAATGTGTATGTGAACAGCGTCAATCACGGCTACGACCCGCTCGAATTCATCCGTCAAATGCCGACCGAACGCATCGTGTACCTGCACATGGCCGGCCACTACAACGAGGCCGAAAATCTGATCATCGACACCCACGGCGCGGACGTGATCGACCCGGTGTGGCAACTCCTCGATGCAACCTATGCCCTGCACGGCGTACACCCCACCCTGCTGGAACGCGACTTCAACATCCCGCCGCTCGATGAACTGGCGCGCGAGGTGGAACACATCGTGCAGATTCAAGCGAAATACCGCCATGCCCGCCACGCCCAACGCGCCTAATGGTCATGGCATCGACCGCCCATGAAAACTGAAATTCGCCATGACCATTCCCCTCTCTCCTAGCTCTCCACCCGCAAGAGGTACGCCGGTGGGTACCCCGCTGCTGCGCAGCGACCCTTCCGCAGTCCCGCCTGCGGGAGAGAGGAATTTAGACTCGCTTCGCGAGTTACACCCTATGCCATTTCAGGCCTATCAATTCGAATGTGCGCGCCACATCCGCGACCCGAAGGCCAACCCCCGGCCCCAAGGCGCCAGCGCGCGGCACATGAATATTTACAACGAGCTGGTGTACAACAATCTGGAAGGCTTTCTGCTCGCCTGCTTTCCCGTGCTGCGCTCGTTATTAAGCGAGCGCAAATGGGCCAAGCTGGTGCGCGAATTCTTTGCCGAACACCGCTGCCATACGCCGTTCTTCCGCCAGATTCCGGACGAATTCGTGCAGTACCTGCAAAGCGAGCGCGGCGTGCGCGCGGGCGATCCGCCCTTCATGCCGGAGTTGGCGCATTACGAATGGATCGAACTGGCGCTCTCGGTTTCCAACAAGGAAGCGGCGCTTGACCGGATCGACCCCCAGGGAGACTTGGCCGGCGGCCATCCGGTGTTGAATCCGGTCTTGGCGCTGCTGCAATACGCCTATCCGGTGCAGCGCATCGGCCCCCAGTACAAGCCGCGCACACCACCCGCGCAGCCCACCTATCTGCTGGTATTTCGCGACGCCGGTTTCAGCGTGCGTTTTATCGAGTTGAACCCGGTCTCCGCGCGCTTGGTCGATTTGCTGCAAAGCCACAAGCTCAGTACGGAAAAAGCCTTAAAAAAAATCGTGCGGGAACTCAGGCATCCGGACACGCGTGTCGTTAAAGAGGGTGGCTTGGAAATCCTGCGTGATTTGCATGCGCAAGGCGCTGTCCTCGGTACCTGGGTACAGTAGCCGCGGCGCAGGCGACCCGGCCGTTTTGTCTTTTTGGACGGCCATGTCATCGATCAATCGAAAAATTCTCGCGATTTACTTGCTCGCGCTGGTGGCGGGCATCGCAATTTCCACCCTGACCTATCTGCGCGGCGAGAGCGTGTTGCGCGCGGGTAGCGCGCTCACCGAGCAAAGCCTGCCGCGCTTCGATACGATCTCTCACCTGCGCAATGCGATTTTTTCGCAAAAGCCCGTCCTCTACGAATATTACGCCACCGCCGATCGAACCGCCTTTCTGACACGCTACAACGCAGCGCGCGAGCAAACCCTGCTCGGCCTGAGGGCGCTGCGCGATATGAATCAAGCCTTGCCCGAAATGGCGCGGCTTGAAGCCGGCATCGATCGCATCCATACCCAATCCAAGCGCTTGGATCAGACCATGAACTCAACGCCGGTCGATTGGGACCGCGCGCGCGAAATCCTGGCCGAGGTGAGCGAAGCCGAGGCGCGCATCACGCCCGAACTGGAGGCGCTGGTGCAAATCAACCGCCAGCAAGTCATTCACTATAGCCAGGAGACCCGTGGCAATACGATGAGCATGATGCAAATGGTGCTGGGGCTCACCCTCGCCGGCCTGATCATGGCGCTGTTCATCGCCTATTACGTGAACGCTTATTTACGCGACACCGCCCACCGCAGATTGCTCGCGATCTTTCCCGAACGCAGCCCGAATCCGATGCTGCGGCTATCCGAAGCAGGCGAGGTATTGTTCGCCAACGATGCGACGCACGATTTGATCGGGTTGCTCGGCTTGACCGATGTCGAGGAAATCCTGCCCCTCGATTTGGAACTGCATCTGATGCAGCTCAACGCCGCCGGCCAGCAGCGCTTAACTTGGGAATACTCCGTCGGCGAACACACGCTGGATTGCACGGTGCACCTGCTGCCGGATCTGCATGTGTGCCACTTGTATCTCGCCGACATCACCGAGCGCAAGCAAGCGGAGCTGCGCCTGGTGCGCCAAGCGCTGCAAGACGCCGTGACCGGCCTGCCTAACCGGCGCTTGTTCCGCGAGCGGCTGGAGATCACCCTCAATCATGAGCAAGCCCATTGCGCGGTGGCGCTGATCCGCCCCGATCGCATCAAGCTGGTATTGGAATCGCAAGGCTATGCCGCCAGCGACAACCTGATCGGCGCCATGGCGGAACGCTTGATGGCCGCCCTCAGCGAGCATCCCGGCCATGCGCCGGCCGTGGATATATTCCGTTTCGAGGGGGCGACCTTCGGCCTATTGATTACCCAGCTCGCCGATACCAGCGAACTCGATTTGCTGATGCGCCGCTTGCAAGCAGCGATGTTGGAGCCGCTCAAGGTAGAAGAGCGCGAATTCTTTTTCACGCTCAGCATCGGCGTCGCCGTCAGCCCGCACCATGGCGCCGATGCGGAAACCCTTTTCAAGAACGCGGAAGCCGCGGTAAACCGCATCCGCTCCGAAGGCGGCAACGGCTTTCGTTTCTACACCCAGGATTTGTCCGAGCGCACCGAACAGTGGCTGGCGATGGAACAAGGCCTGCGCCGCGCCCTGGAGCGCAACGAACTGCTGCTGCATTACCAGCCTCAAGTCAATTTGAAGTCGGGCGAAATAATCGGCGCCGAAGCGCTGATCCGCTGGCAAAATCCCGAGCGTGGCCTGATCCCGCCCATGCAGTTCATCCCGCTCGCCGAGGAAACCGGGCTCATCGTTCCGATCGGCGCATGGGTGCTGCGCACCGCCTGCTTGCAAGCCAAAACCTGGCTCGATCTTGGCAACGATTTGGTGATGGCGGTCAACATCTCGGCGCGGCAATTCCAGCACCCCGGCTTCATCGATCTGGTGGAGGAAGTTCTCGCGGAAACCGGCCTGCCCGCCCAGCACCTGGAATTGGAAATCACCGAAAGCGTGGCGATGCACGATGCCGAACGCACCACCGCCACCCTGCACGCCCTGCGCCAAATCGGCATCCAGCTTTCGATCGATGACTTCGGCACCGGCTTTTCCTCGCTCGCTTACCTGCGCCGCTTCCCGCTCTCCAAGCTCAAGGTCGATCAATCATTCGTGCGCAATCTCAGCGTGAATGAATATGACGCGACCATCGCCCACACTGTCATTCTGCTCGGCCACAGCTTGCAGCTCACCGTCATCGCCGAAGGCGTCGAAACCAAAGAGCAGCTCGACGTCCTGCGCCGCTTGGGCTGCGAGGAAATGCAAGGCTACTACTTCAGCCGCCCGGTGCCCGCCGCCGATCTCAGCGCGCTGCTCAAGGAAGGCCGCCGCTTGGCGGCCTGAAAAATAGCACGCCGGTCCCGTCATAAAACTTTCAACTCCGCGTAACAAAAGCGTCTCCGGCCGGCGGCAAGCTGGCGCCCATGGAGCCTTCCCCCATCCTGTTTGACGAGTTACCCACGGCGCATCGCCTGCTGCGCATGGCGGTGGTGACGGAAACTTATCCGCCCGAGGTGAACGGCGTCGCCATGACCACGGGCCGCATCGTGTCCGCGATGCAGGCGCGCAACCATCAAATCCAGCTGATTCGCCCGCGTCAAAGCGCGCAGGATGCGGGGCAGCCTGAACCCAATCTGGATCACATTCTCAAACGCGGCATCCCGATCCCGCGCTACCCCGGCCTGCGCATGGGGCTGCCGGCGAAATCCTCGCTGCTCAAGCTATGGCGCGAAAAGCGGCCGGATGTGGTGCATCTGGTGACCGAAGGCCCGCTCGGCTGGTCGGCGCTGTCGGCGGCGTTGAAACTGAAGATTCCGGTGACTTCGGATTTTCACACCAATTTCCATCACTACAGCCGGCATTACGGCCTGGCTTGGCTCAAGACGCCGATCGAAAGTTATCTGCGCAAATTTCATAACCGCACGCGCTTGACCCTGGTGCCGACGCATGCGATGCGCGAGGAATTGCTGCACAACGGCTATCGCAATCTCAAGGTGGTGGCGCGCGGGGTGGATACGCAACGCTTCACCCCCGCGCGGCGCAGCGACAGCCTGCGCGCCGCTTGGGGCGTGGGCCCGAACGATCTGGTGGCGCTGTATGTGGGCCGTCTGGCGGCGGAAAAAAATCTGTCACTGGTGCTGCGTGCTTTTGCCACGCTGCGCGCGCGTCAGCCCAGCGCCAGGCTGGTGCTGGTGGGCGACGGCCCGCTGCGCGGCGACCTGGAAAAAGCCCTGCCGGATGCGATTTTCGCCGGCATGCGCACGGGCCTGGATCTCGCCGCGTTCTACGCCTCGGGCGATGTATTTCTCTTCCCCAGCCTGACCGAGACTTTCGGCAATGTCACCGTGGAAGCCATGGCCAGCGGGCTCGCGGTGATCGCCTATGACTATGCCGCCGCGCGCGATCTCATCGCGCATCGCGAAAATGGCCTGCTCGCACCATTCGACGCGGCAGATATGTTTTGCGCCTTGGCGGGCGAGGTCGCGGCCGAACCGAAAGCCATGCGCGCCTTAGGCTTGGCCGCGCGCCAAACCGCGGAAGACATGAATTGGTCCACGATCTATTCCCAATTCGAACAAGCCCTGTTCGATGTGGTGAAAACGAGCGAAAGGAACGGTTATGCAGCCACCCATGAATTCAGTTCTCGCCCGGCTTAACGCCGCCGACACCGCACTCTGCGTGCGCATCAACCGCTTCAACCGCGATCGCGCCGTGCAGCGCTTCTTTGGCGCGGTCAGCCGCCTGGGCGACGGCGTATTCTGGTACGCGTTGATGGCGCTGCTCTTGATCGTGGAGCGTGATGTCGCGCTCAAACCGGTGCTGCACATGATCGCGGTGGGTTTAATCGGGCTCTGGCTATACAAATGGCTCAAGCGAAAAATCCTGCGCCCGCGACCGTGCCATCTGCATACCGCGATCACCCGCAGCACCGCGCCCTTGGATGAATTCAGCTTCCCCTCCGGGCACACGCTGCACGCCGTCGGATTCAGCCTGGTGGCGATCGCATATTTCCCGTGGCTCGCGCCGGTGCTGTTGCCCTTCACTTTCCTGGTTGCCTTATCGCGCATCGTGCTCGGCCTGCACTATCCCACCGACGTGCTGGCCGGCGCGGCGCTTGGCTATGGCTTGGTCACGCTCTCGTTTCTGTTATAACAATTAGGAAAATTAATGCGCATACTGATGATCTCCGACGTCTACTTCCCGCGGGTGAACGGCGTCTCCACCGCCATCATGACCCTGCGGCGCGAACTCAAACGCATGGGGCACGAGGTCACTTTGATCGCGCCGGACTATGGCGCGGTCACCGCCGACGAAGATGACATCTTGCGCATTCCCGCGCGCCCGGTCTGGCTCGACCCGGAAGACCGCATGATGCAGCGGCGGCACATCACCGGGTTGCTGCCTTACCTACAGAGCCAAACCTTCGACCTGGTACACATCCACACACCCTTCATCGCGCATTACGCTGGATTGAAACTGGCTCGCGCCCTGGGTGTGCCGTGCGTCGAGACGTATCACACCTTCTTTGAAGAATATCTATTTCATTATGTGCCGTTCCTGCCCAGGGGCTTTATGCGCTATTTGGCGCGCGCCTTTTCGCGCAGCCAATGCGCCGCGCTGGATGGCATGATCGTTCCCTCGCGCCCCATGCTCGACGCGCTGCGCCGATACGGCATCGACAGCCACGCTAAGGTCATCCCCACCGGCATCGAGCTCGCCGATTTCAGCGGCGGCGATGGCCAACGCTTTCGCGCACGGCATGGCATTCCGCTGGAGCAGCCGCTGCTGCTTTTCGTGGGCCGGGTCGCGCACGAAAAGAACATCGGCTTTCTGCTGGAATCACTGACCTATCTCAAACATTGGCACCCGGAAGTGCTGCTCGTCATCGCCGGCGAAGGCCCGGCTTCGGCGGCGCTCAAGCGCCGCGCCACGGAGCTGAATCTGGATGCGCATGCGCGCTTCGTCGGCTACCTCGACCGCAGCCGCGAATTGCTCGATTGCTACCGCGCCGCAGATGTGTTCGTTTTCAGTTCGCGCACCGAAACCCAAGGCCTGGTGCTGCTGGAGGCCATGGCGCTGGGCGTACCGGTGGTCGGCCTGGCGATCATGGGCACGGCGGAGGTCTTGCAGCACGAGCGCGGCGCGCGTATCGCGCAGGATGATGTGCACAACTTCGCGCGCACCGTATCTGCGCTGCTCGACAATGAGGAAGCACGTGCCGCGCTGTCACACAGCGCGCAAGAATATGTGCGCGAATGGACCGCACCGGAAATGACCCGCCGCTTGGCGCATTTTTACGAAGACATCGTGTGCGAGTACAGCCCGGCAATTAACCGGATGCCGGCCAGCGTTGCGGGGTAAATTGAAAAGCGGTTTACCACGGAGTACACGGAGGGCACAGAGTTTTAAAAAAATGTTTTCCTCCGTGTACTCTGTGTACTCCGTGGTGAAAAAATAATTGCAGGCTTAAGCAAACAAACTCGCCGGCAAGGGCAGCGTACCGCGCGCCTCATCGCGGCTGAGATGCCGCAGATGCCCGGTGCGTTCCGGGCACGCCAAATCCGCGCGCCAAGACGGCGCTTCGCCCACCAGCAGGCGGTTGATCTGCGGCAAGCGTGCGGCGGTTTCGGTGACGTAATAATCGAAGCGCCGCGCCAGACGCCGATCCAGGCTCGCTGCACCCACATACAGCAAGCGGTGCGCACGGCTCCCATACAAAAAGGCCGTCGCATGCCGTAAATAAACCAGTGCACGCTCGGCTTCCGCGGCATCGCAATCAAACTCCGCCGTGATGTAGCGGGCAAGTGTCGCATGGTGGTCGCGCAGCAAGCGCGGCGGCATCGCGAACAAATGGCGCGCGATGTGCGCATCCATTGCCCATTCGGACATCGCATGCGTGACCATGGGCAGTTTCAGCCACATGCGCTCATGCGCCGGCACGAAGTGGTTGTGGGCGATGACGTCGACGAACAAGTGGCTAGCATAGCCCAAAGCGATGGCGCGCGCCTCGTCGCTCCCGGCGTGCGCCAGCAGACGCGCAGCCTGCGCCCAGTGGTGGGTGTCTTCGAAGGCGCCGGTCTTGGCAACACGTCCCACCAACGCGAGATCGGGCAGACAGGAGCCGGCCAGCACCAGATGCGGCAAGCGTTTCGCCGCCGCGCGCAGGCGCGGGTCCAATAAGGGCACCGCCCACAACAGCAACTGTGAAAAATACAGATGCGTGGCCAGCCCCCAAGCAAGCGCTTCCGCGCTGTGCAACAGCAGCGGAATCAAAATAAAGCACCAGGGCCTATGACGCATGGCCGCACTCTAAATCGCAAATACTAAGCCGGCGTTGCAGTTAGGTGATTTTTCCGTGACAGGGCATGAGACAAATACGTTAAACTTCGGCAACTCAACACGTTTCTAATCCAGGGAGAATTTCATGCGCACGCTGATTTGCGGATCGCTCGCTTACGACACCATCATGGTGTTCCGCGATCAATTCAAAAACCATATCCTGCCGGAGAAAATTCATATTCTGAATGTGTCGTTCCTGGTGCCGGACATGCGGCGCGAATTTGGCGGCTGCGCCGGCAATATCGCATTCAGCTTGAATCTTTTGGGCGGGCAGCCGGTGATCATGGCCACGGTGGGAGATGATTTCGGCCCCTATGCTTCGCGCCTGGCGCGCTTGGGTTTGGAGTCAACGCATGTGCGCCAAGTTAACGATACTTTTACCGCGCAGGCTTTCATCACCACCGATCTGGACGACAACCAGATCACCGCCTTCCACCCCGGCGCGATGAATTATTCGCACGAAAATAGCATCACCGATGCACAAGGCATCCAGCTTGGCATCATCGCCCCCGATGGCCGCGATGGCATGCTGGAACATGCGCGCCAGTTTCATGAAGCCGGCATCCCTTTTGTGTTCGATCCGGGTCAAGGGTTACCGATGTTTAATGGCGATGAGCTGCGGCAATTCGTCGAGTTGGCGGACTATGTCGCCCTCAACGACTACGAAGCGCAGATGATGCAAGACCGCACCGGACAAACGCCGGCGGAACTTTCCAAGCGGGTGAAGGCCTTAATCGTGACCCTTGGCGCAAACGGCTCCGCCATCTATATTGATGGTAAACCGATCGACATCGCGCCCGTTAAAGCTAAGCAAGTCGTCGATCCGACCGGTTGCGGCGATGCTTACCGCAGCGGTTTGCTGTATGGCATCGTGAAGGGCTTCGATTGGCCCACGACCGGCAAGCTCGCAAGCGTCATGGGCGCGCTGAAAATTGCGCAGCGCGGCGCGCAAAATCACGGCCTGCCGCCCACGGAGTTGGCGCATCAGCTCCAAGCAGAATTCGGCATCACCCTTTAATTCAGGAGAAACACATCATGCAAATATCCACCAAACTCGGTCTCGCCGCTGTATTGTTCGCCAGCATATTTCTCGCCGGCTGCCCCGCCAGCACCTCGGGCGGCGCATATAGCCGCGAACAGGCGCGCACCCCGCAAGACGTGCAAATGGGCGTGGTGGAAAGCGTGCGCGAAGTGCAGATCGAAGGCACCAAGACACCGATCGGCCCGGCGGCCGGCGCGGTGGTCGGCGGGGTGGCCGGCAGCAGCGTCGGACGCGGCAAAGGCAGCACCATCGGCGCCGTCGTCGGTGCGGTAGCGGGCGGTGTCGCCGGCGCCGCGATCGAAGAGGGCATTACCCGCACCAAGGGTTTGGAGATCACCGTCAAGCTGGATAGCGGCAGGCTGATGGCCATTACCCAGGCGGCGGACGAAGCGTTCCGTCCCGGCGAGCGCGTCCGGGTGCTGACCGGCGGCGGCGTCACCCGCATCACGCATTAATCTCCTCTGATGCAAGCAGCGGTGCGCTGCGAATGGTGCGGCAGCGATCCGCTCTATGTCGCGTATCACGATCAGGAGTGGGGCATGCCCTCGCACGACGATGCGCACTTGTTCGAGATGTTGATTCTGGAAGGCCAGCAAGCGGGGCTAAGCTGGATCACCATTCTCAAAAAGCGTGAAAATTTCCGCGAAGCCTTGGACGGTTTTGACCCCGAGCGCATCGCGCGCTTTACCCCGGCGCGCATCGAAAAACTCATGGGCAACACCGGCATTATTCGCAACCGGCTCAAGCTCAATGCGGCGGTGAAGAATGCGCGCGCCTTCCTGGCCGCGCAGGAAGCATTCGGCGGCTTCGACCGCTATCTCTGGTCTTTCGTCAACGGCCAAACAATTCAACATCGCTTTCAGTCCTTGGCGGAACTCCCCGCCACAACATCCGGATCCGACGCCATGAGCCGCGCGCTCAAGCAGCGCGGCTTTACTTTCGTCGGCTCCACTATTTGCTATGCACTCATGCAATCAGTAGGCATGGTCAACGACCACCTCGTCGATTGTCACCGCTACGCTGCGATTTACGCACTGGGGAACACGCCTAACCTCCCCCCATAGGCAACCGAGACACAAGCGCGCTAATATCCCTCTATGGATGAAAAAATAGACGCCGCCTATCTGCAAACCGGCATGTTCGTGGCCGAGCTGGACCGGCCATGGCTCGACACGCCTTTTCTATTCCAGGGGTTTCTCATCGAGACGGACGAACAGATCGCGGAATTGCGTCAATATTGCCAATATGTCTTGGTGGATCCCCTGCGCAGCATCGGCTGGAATCCCCCTCACAAAACACCGGCGCCCAAAGAGGCGCCACTTCTGTCGCTAGCGCTTGCGGAAAACCCGGACGGGCCTTTTGCACGCAACCTGAATCGCTACCCCGACCGCGCCCAGCTTGAAGAGGAAATGCCCCGCGCCAAAGAACTCCACCGTCAAGCGGAACAGGCGGTGCAACAATTGTTCGAGGCGTTGCAACAGCATGGCGCCACCGACCTCGATCGGGCGCACGAGGTAATGGATGGCATGGTCGAAAGTATCATTTGCAACCCGGATGCACTCGCCTTGCTGAGCCGCGTGAAGCGCGCAAGCTCCTATGTTTATGCGCGCTCCGTCAGTGTCGCCATCAATATGCTTTTGTTCGGACGCCACCTCGGTTTTCCGCGTGACCATATGCATCTTCTGGGGGCGGCGGGACTCTTGCTTGATGTCGGCACGATCAAAGTGCCTTCCGAAATTTTGAGCAAGAACGGTCAACTCACCCCTGAAGAATATGAAATGATTAAACGCCACGTCCAGTCTGGCCTCGATATGCTGCGCGAATCTAAGGGCGTATCGGAAAAACTGCTCAGCATCGTCGCCTTCCATCATGAGCGAGAAGATGGCAGCGGTTATCCCCATGGCCTGCGCGGCGCTGAAATCGGCGTGCCGGGGAAAATGGCCGCGATCGTGGATTGCTATGACGCGCTCACCAGCGAGCGGCCCTATGCACGATCCTTCACACCCTATGATGCGCTCCAGCATTTATACGGCTGGCGCGAACATCTATTTCACACAGAACTCGTCGAGCAGTTTGTTCAGTGTTTGGGGATATATCCCGTCGGCAGCCTGGTGGAACTGAATTCGGGTGAAGTGGCGGTGGTCTTGGCGCACAATCGCGTGCGGCGTTTGAAGCCGCGCGTGCTGGCGATTCTGGATGCGGCAAAGCAACCCTACGGCGCACCGGTACCCCTGGATTTGCTCACCGCGCCGAAGCTCGTGGATGACCAACCCTACCAAATCGTCCGCGCACTCGAACATGGGATGTACGGCATCGATCCGCGCGACTATTATCTGTAGAAAATCCCGCATGCCCTTGATACCGAATCACCTGGTTTGTCTGGACGCCCTGGAGGAAGCTTTGCGGGAAGCGGCGGCCCAGTCTCGCCCCATGGGCATTTGCCTGCTCTGGCTCGATTGTGTTTACCGCATCGATGCAATCTTCGGTTACCGCGCGGGCGACACGGTATGCGCCAAGTCGCTGGCGCACCTGAAAAGCATTCTCAAAGACGAGGATCAGGTTTTCCGCGTCGGGCGCAGCGAGATAGCGTGTCTGCTGCCCACCCTCTCGACTGAGACGCAAGCAGTATTGGCCGCCCACAAAATCATCCGCACGCTCGGTAACCAGCTGGCGCTGGATCAATACTCGGTGCACAGCGAACCCTACGTGGGGGTTGCGCTGTTCCCGGCCCACGGCCAGGGCGCGGACACCCTGCTGCAACGCGCCAGCAGTGCGCTGCGCGAAGCGCGCATCAGAAAAGAGCCCGTCTTTGTTTACAGCAACGAAGCCGATACGGCGACGCAGTTACAATTGCAGTTGCAAACCGATCTGCGCCACGCGCTGGACGAAAACGCGCTCACCCTGAATCATCAGCCGCAAACCGATTTGCGGAGCGGGCGCGTGGTGGGTTTCGAAGCGCTGAGCCGGTGGCATTCGCCCACCCGCGGCGAGGTATCCCCCGCGATATTCATCCCGGCTGCGGAAGCGGCTGGCTTGATGCACCGCCTCACCCAGCGGATATTGAATGTGTCGCTGCGCGAGTTTCAGGAGTTGCAGCCCGTTGCACAAGGGCTGTCCATCAGCATCAATCTTTCCGCCCACGATTTGACCCAGGCCGAGATGCCGGCCTTGCTGACGCAGGCGCTCGGCACCTGGGGCATAGCGGCTGAGCGCGTCGTGATCGAAATCACCGAAACCACCATCATGGACGACCAACGCGCCCGGGCGACGACGCTGGAACGCCTGAAAGAAATCGGCGTAAAGTTGGCGATCGACGACTTCGGCACCGGCTATTCCTCTCTGGCGCGGCTCAAGCATTTGCCGGTGGATGAACTCAAGATCGATATCAGCTTCATCCGGCATATGTTGCACGATATCCGCGACGAAAATATCGTGCGCTCGATCATCGATCTGGCGCATCACCTTGACCTGCGCGTGGTGGCCGAAGGCACAGAGGATGAAGCCACGATACAGCGCTTGATCGATTTTGGCTGCGATGTGGCGCAAGGTGATTTTTTCAGCCCGCCGCTTCCGCTTGAACAGTTCCGGTCCTGGCTGATGCAGTCCGGCCGCGACTATTGATAAGCCGCATCGTCATCGAATCGTCACCGCGGCGTCATTTCGCTGCCACCCTTTCCCGGTAATGTGCCCTCGTCGAAACCACGATGAGGATCATCATGTTAAGAGAAGACTATCGCCTGCTGGCCGAACGAAACGCGCCGCGTCTGACCGTCTCGTTCGCGCAAAGCGAAGCGGAAGTGCGCGAAGCCCAGCGCCTGCGCTATCAAGTGTTTCACGAGGAGATGGGGGCGCGGCTCAACACCCTGGAACCCGGCATTGACAAGGATATTTTCGATCCCTATTGTGACCATCTGCTGGTGCGCGACCACGATACGCTGGAAGTCGTGGGCGCCTACCGCGTGCTGAACCCGGCGCAGGCGCGCAAGATCGGCGGTTACTACTCGGAGACGGAATTCGATCTCACCCGCCTTTCTCATTTGAACGAGCGCATGGTGGAAGTGGGGCGCTCCTGCGTACATGCGGATTACCGCCAAGGCGCGGCCATCTCGCTGCTATGGTCGGGTTTGGCCAAATACATGCGGCAACATGGTTACGATTACATGATCGGCTGCGCCAGCATCGGCATGCTGGATGGCGGACATAGCGCGGCGAGCATTTACCGCCGCCTGAGCCAAGAGCACATGAGCCCGATCGAATGGCGTGTATTTCCACGCAACGGGCTGCCGCTGAATGCGCTGGACAGCAGCATGAACGCGCCGCTGCCGCCGTTGATTAAAGGTTATATGCGCCTGGGCTGCTATGTCTGCGGCGAGCCGGCTTGGGATCCCGATTTCAACACGGCGGATCTGCTGGTGCTGCTGCCGATGTCGCTCATCGACAAACGTTATGCGAGGCATTTTTTCGATAGATGACAGAAACACCAACCCCTGGCGCAATCCAACTGCTGCGAATATTTCGCTTGATCTTGCATCTGCTGCAAGGGGTGGTTACGGCGGGCACGCTGCTGCACTTTGCGCGCGAGCCCTTGCGCAGCCGCATCATCCGTTCCTGGGCCGCCAAGCTGCTGGTCATTTTCAACGTTGAAATCCGCGTGCAAGGCAACATCCCCACGCTGGCTACCCGTGGCGTCATGTTTGTCTCGAATCATGTTTCGTGGATGGATATCTGGCTGCTGCTGTCCGTGCGCCCCGTGCGCTTCATCTCCAAAGCCGACGTGCGCGGCTGGCCCGTGGTGGGCTATCTGGCGCAAGCCGGCGGCACGTTGTTCATCCAGCGCGAGCGACGCCACCACACCGCCGCCATCGTGGGCCAAGCGGAAACCGTGTTGGCGCGGGGAGATTGTCTCGCGCTGTTCCCGGAAGGCACCACCACCAACGGACTGCGGCTGCGCGCCTTTCACCCTTCGCTGTTTCAAGTCGCGGTTGACCATGCCGGCGCGATCGCGCTGGTGACGATTCGCTATGTGTTCGCGGATGGCCGGATCGACACCGCCCCCGCCTATGCCGACGAAATCTCCCTGCCCGGGTCGATGCGCGCCATCTTGGCGCGGCGCAAAATCATTGCGGAAGTGAATTTTTTCGATACGCTTGAGGTAAACGGTAAAACCCGGCGCGCACTCGCACAGGAAGCCGAAGCCGCTATGGCAAACGCCTTGAACTTGCCAATCCCGCACAAGGCGTCTGAAAAACCTGCCGGTCCTCCAAGCGCATAGCCGACAAAGCCCCGCCCCACAGACAGCCCGTATCCAGCGCCGCATGACGGCTCCCCACCTTGAGCCCGAGCGCCGACCAATGGCCGAACACGATATTCGCGTTTGCACTCTTGCGCCCCGGCGCCTCGTACCAAGGCAGCGTGCCCTTGGGCCGCGTCTCTGGCGAGCCTTTATGATTGAAATCCATCACGCCATCGGGACTGCACACGCGCAGCCGGGTCATGGCATTGGTGATGATGCGCAGCCGGTCGATGCCGGTCAGGCTGTCATCCCAATGATCCGGCCGGTTGCCATACATGTGCTTGAGAAAATCGCGGTAGTGATCACCCGAGAGCGCCGCCTCCACCTCTCCCCCCAAGCGCAGCGCCTGCTCCACCGTCCACTGCGGCAGCAAGCCGGCATGCACCAGCACCCAATCGCCTTCGGCATGAATCATGCGCCGGCGGCGCAGCCAATCGATCAACTCATCCCGATCCGGCGCGGCCAGCAACTCCTCCAAAGTATCGCTGCGATGCGGTGGCGCATGCCCTTCCGCTACCGCGAGAAAATGCAAATCGTGGTTGCCGAGCACGGTCACGGCCCGGTCGCCCAAGCCCATCGCCCAATGCAACACCTCGACCGAATCCGGCCCGCGATTGATCAAGTCACCTACCAGCCACAAGCGATCTTGCGCCGGGTCAAAGCGGATTTTTTCCAGCAATAAATTCAGCGCTTCGAAGCAGCCTTGAATATCGCCGATGGCGTAGGTGGACATGATTATTGATATTTGTGCGTGTATGGCTATTTTACCGAGCTTAGCGTGAAAAGCGCTTCCCCCTTTGAAAAAGGGGGAATACATCGCAGTGAGGCCAATGCTTCGCATGTTAAAATCCCCCCCGTGTCCCAGCAACAAGCCAGCAAACCCCTCCTCTCGCCTTTCCATGGATTGAATGCCGAGCAGCGCGCCGCGGTCAAGCACCTCGACGGCCCGCTGTTGGTGCTCGCCGGCGCGGGCAGCGGCAAGACCCGCGTCATCACGCACAAGATCGCTTATCTCATCAGCGAGTGCGGCTACCAGCCCACCAATATCGCGGCGATTACCTTTACCAATAAAGCCGCACGCGAGATGCACGAGCGGGTGGCCAAGCTGCTCCCTGGGCAAAACAGCAAGGGCCTGACCGTCACCACGTTTCACTCCCTGGGCATGCAGATCCTGCGCCAGGAAGCCAAGCTCATCGGCTACAAAGCCCAATTCTCCATTCTCGATGCCGCCGACAGCCTGCACGTGCTGTCCGACATCATGAAAACCACCGACAAGGCCGAGTTGAAGCGCGTGCAAGTCCGCATCTCGCGCTGGAAAAACGACATGATCGCGCCCGAGTACGCGGCGATGAACGCGGAGAATGCAGCCGAGCACGCCAGCGCGAAACTGTATCAACGCTACCAGGACACGCTGCGCGCCTATCAGGCATTCGACTTTGACGATCTGATCCGCGTGCCGGTTGAGTTGCTGGAGCGCGAAGCGGACGCCCGCGCCAAGTGGCAAGACAAGCTGCGCTATCTCCTGGTCGATGAATACCAAGACACCAATAGCTGCCAATATCGCCTGCTCAAACAACTGGCCGGGCCGCGCGCCGCGTTTACCGCCGTGGGCGACGACGATCAATCCATCTACGCCTGGCGCGGCGCGAATGTGGAAAATCTGCGCCTGCTGCGCGACGAATTCCCGCGCCTGGAAGTGATCAAGCTGGAGCAGAATTACCGCTCCACCGTGCGCATTCTGGAATCCGCCAACCACCTGATCGCGCACAACCCCAAGCTGTTCGAAAAAAAACTCTGGAGCGAGCTGGGTTACGGCGAACCGCTGCAAGTCATCGCGTGCAAGAATGAAGAAGAAGAAGCCGAAAACATCGTGCGCCGCATGATGGCGCAGCGCTTTGAAAAGCGCGGCAAGTGGTCGGATTACGCGATTCTTTATCGCGGCAACCATCAAGCGCGCATCTTCGAAGAAAAGCTGCGCGCCGAGCACATCCCCTACCTGCTCTCCGGCGGTCAATCATTTTTCGAGCGCACCGAGATCAAGGACATCATCGCTTACTTGCGCCTGATCCTGAATTCGGATGACGACCCGGCTTTCATCCGCGCCGTCACCACGCCGAAAAAAGGCATCGGCGCAACGACCCTGGAAAAGCTCGGCGGCTACGCCGCCAGCCGCAACCTGAGCCTGTTCGCCGCCGTATTCGAAGCCGGGTTTACCTCCCAAGTGCAAGCCAAGCAACTCGAATCGCTGACCGAGTTCTGCACCTTCATCAACAATATCGAATACCGCGCCGCGCGCGAGCCGGCGGGCGAGGTGTTGAAAGACATGCTGCGCGCCATCGGCTATGAGCTGTATCTATTCGACGGCGATGAAGAGCGCCTCGCCAAGGCGCGCTGGGAAAACGTCACCCAATTCACCGATTGGCTCGCGCGCAAAGGCGAAGAAGACGAAAAAAACCTGCTCGAACTCGCGCAGACCGTGGCGCTGATCGCCATGATCAACAACGAGGAAGAAGAAGCCGACGCCGTGCGCCTCTCCACCCTGCACGCCGCAAAGGGCTTGGAATTCCCCCACGTATTTCTGGTCGGCGCAGAAGAAGGCATCCTGCCCCACCGCGAAAGCATCGAGAACGGTCAAGTGGAAGAAGAGCGGCGCTTGATGTACGTCGCCGTCACCCGCGCGCAGCAAACGTTCACCGTCAGCTACTGCGAAAAACGCAAACGCGCGCGCGAACTGCAAAGCTGCGAGCCCTCGCGCTTCATCGTGGAACTGGGCAGCGAACATGTGCGCAGCCAGCAGTCCGCACAAGACCCTGTCGCCGCGAAGAAAGACGGCAATGCGCGCTTGGCGCAATTGAAAGCGATGCTGGCGACGAAGACATCCGCAGAATAAAACCATCAGACCAAGTTATTTTCCCGGCGTCATTCCGGCGGCAAGCCGGAATCCAGGCTTGAGTGCAAGAAATGGGGTCAGACTCGACATATTTGCTATACTGCGGTTAATTCAACCCTCTGGAATTAGCATATGGCCCGTCTTCCCCGCTACGTCATTCCTGGCCAGCCGCAGCACATCATCCAGCGCGGCAATAACCGCGCAGCTATTTTTGGCGAAGATAGTGATTACGCTTTTTACCTTGAATGCCTGAAAGATGCTGCCGAAGCCAATGATCTGGCCGTACACGCCTATGTGTTGATGACCAACCATGTGCATCTATTGGCCACCCCAGCGCACGAAACCAGCATCGGCAAGACCCTGCAATCCTTGGGCAGGCGTTATGTTCAGTATTTCAATTTCACCTATCAGCGCACCGGCACTTTGTGGGAAGGGCGTTACAAAGCCACGATTATCGACAGCGAGCCCTATTTGCTGACCTGCTCTCGCTATATCGAGTTGAATCCGGTGCGGGCGAATATGGTGGCGCACCCTCGGGAATATCCTTGGTCGAGCTACCACTGGCATGCAGAGGGGCGGGGTGATGAGCTATTGGTTGACCATCCGCTGTACCGCAGGCTTGGCAAGAATGTCGAAGAACGGCAATCGGCCTATCGTGCTTTGTTTCGTGCGCATCTGGGCGAAGCCACGCTTGGTGAAATCCGAGAAGCGACGAATAAAGGGTGGGCGTTGGGAAGCGGTCGATTCTTAACGCAGATCGAGGCGCTTTCCGGGAGGCGCGCGACGCCGATGCCTAAAGGGCGGCCTGCTCGGAGCGAATAAGTCGAGCCTGACCCCACTTAAAGTCGAGTCTGACCCCACTTAACCGGGGTGCGCGTGGCGAGCTCGCGTAGGGGTTGGTTAATAACCAACAAGTCTGATTAGCCGCCACGCGCCTCCCCACCTCATGACGGGTTTAACTGATACGCCTCTGTCGCGAGCCACCATAGGGTTGGCGCCGCATGCATCATGCGGCTAGCCATAAATCTGTTACGGGCCACAAGGCTCGGCCACTTGGACACGGCAGGGTACTGAAGGTTTTCTGGGGCGGCGAATGCCGCCAGGGGCAAACCGGCACCAATACGCCGGGGCGTCTTGATCCTGATGGGTGACTGGTGCGGATCAGTTCCGACACTTTAAACATCGAAAACTAAGGTGCGCAATCGGTGAGGCTTGGGCAAGTAAGCAAAAAGAAAAAACCTTGCGCCTAACGGCGCAATAAATTCGTTCGCCTTATTGACCGGAGTCGGCTAATGGGTGACCCCAATTAAAAGAAGTCGCTCCGTAGCGCAGCGTGTGCCCGCTCAGGAAAGGAGATTTTGCAGGAAGCCGAGCAGTACTAGCGCAAGCTCCACGAGCCCGATCACGATCAGCGTGAAGCCGAGCATGCGCGAGGCGCGCACCATCCGCGCCGAGGGCGGCGGGACCAGGCTGCGATCGAGCCGGCCTTCGCGCACCAGCCGTTCGTATTCGAGCGGCCGCTCGTGCTGGAATTCTTGGAGCGGCATCGAGCCGGTGAACATCACGATGTCGAGCGGGAATTTCTCCGGCCGGAAGTGGCTGTTGAAGAAGTGCACCGTGAACAGGAACACGATGGCCAGGAACGCCTCTTCGCCGTGCACGATGGTGGCGACGTTGAACACCCAGCCGGGCAGGAATTGCCCGAAGAACACCGGGAACCACAGCATGAGGCCCGAGAGTCCGATCACGAACATGCCCCAGAACGGCGCCCAGTAATCGAATTTCTCCCAGTAGGTCCAGTGGTCGAACGCCGGCCGCGCTCCCTTGCCGAAGAACCAGCGCAGCATCGCAGCGAAATCGCGGATGTCCTGAAGGTTCGGCAGCAGCGAGTCGGGGCCGAACCAGCGCCGTAGCGGCGTGCGATGGCGCAGGGCGCGCACCATGATCGCAAGCAGGTGCCCGAAGAAAAGCGTCGCGAATAGCGCGGCCGCGATGCGGTGAATGATCGCGGCAGCCTTCGGCCCGCCGAGGAGCTGCATCACCGCCGGCGCCCAGAAGCTTTCGGCATAGAGCACGGTGGTGCCGGTAAGCGCGAGCGTCATCACTGCGAATGCGAGAAGCAGATGCGCCAAGCGCACGCCCGCCGAGAAGCGCTGCACGTATGGCTCGTCCGCGCGCGGCGCCGCCAGGTGCAGCACGGCGCCCGGATGTTCCTTGAGCTCGCGCCGGAACCAGAGCAGCGAATGCACCCAGAAGAACAGGAACACGGCGCCGAGCAGCGCGAGCATGAACTTCGATGCGATCCACATCGCCGGGAAGCGCTTGTAGTCGTGGGTGTTGCCGTGCGGCTCAAAGCTGACGAAGCCGGCGCTCGCCTGCTTGTGGCACCCCTTGCAGGTCGCGAGCCGGTTGTCGGTATGCGTGGTGGCGCCGGGGTCTTTGCTCGGCAGCACTTGGTGGCCGGTGTGGCAGTCGTTGCACTTGGCGGTGTGCGCGTAGCCGAGGCGCGTCACTTGGCCGTGATAGGTGGTGCGATAACTCTTGAGCTCTTTCTCATGGCAGGAGCCACAGTTCTCGGTGATGGCGAGCTTCGCCGGGTCTTGCTTCACGGAGGAGATGCGATGGGCGCTGTGGCAATCGCTGCACACCGGCATGTCGGGATCGCCGCGGCGCTTGACCGCCGCGCCATGCACCGAGTTGTTGTACTGCTTGAGCGCCTCCTCGTGGCAACCGCCGCAGGTCTCGACCGATTTCAACCGGAACCGCTGCGCCGCCCGGCCTTGCAGGGGGCGGATTTCGTGGGTGCCGTGGCAGTCCCCGCAGGAAGCGTTCGGGCGCTGCGGGTCGCGCTGGCTCGCCCTGGCGTGGATTGAGTCGAGATAGTGCCCGGCCTGGGCGGCGAACTTGCCGACCACGGGGGGCGGCGGCGGCGCGGACGGCAGTCCCACCATGGTTTGCGTGATCGTGATCTGCGCCTTGACCTCGTCCACCTTCGGTTTCGGCGATTGCTTCTCGTGGCACTGCACGCAATCGACCGCGTGGCGCGTGTTCTCGCGGTGCGGGATCTGCCGGATGTCGGCATGGCAGGCGACGCATTTTTCCTTGGTGTGGACGCTCGCGCGCAGGCCTTCCACCTCCACGAAGAGTTGGCGGCGGCGGCTCTCGCCGGTTTCGCCGGTCGGCACGGCGAAGCCCTTCTCGCCGTGGCACTCGATGCAGGCGGCGTCGCTGGTCGCGGCGCTGACCGCGACCGGCTTATCCGACGGCCGGCGCGTCGCGGCATCGGCCGTCGCCGCGAGCAGCAGCAGAGCGGCCGCGGCGGCCACGAGTGACAGACGAGCCATGAGCGGCTACTGGGTGTAGCGCTTCTTGAACGCCTCGGCATCCGCCTTGCGCTTCGCGGCTTCATCCGGCGGCATCTTGCCGATGAACCAGCGGTGGTCGGGCGTGTTGAGTATCTCGTCGAGCGCCTCCTTGAGCTTCTTCGCGCCCTCGTGCTTGCCGGCCTTCTCGGCCTTCTCGATCACCTCGCGCACCTCGGGTACGTACTCGGTGTAGAAGCGGTGCGCCACCTCGAAGGTGCCGTGCCAGTGGGTGTAGTCCGGCGCCTGCATCGCGGCGCCGTGGCGCGCGCGCCGTCCCTCATGGTGCCAGAGGAAATACCAGGTCCACTCGATCTTCTCGTCGAACTCGATCGGGGTGATGAGCTTCTCCTCCTTCATGACCTTCATGAGCCGCGCCCCAGGGATGGCGAACTTGTCGTTGTACAAGGTCACCAGCCCGTCGAACTGATCGTAGAAATTCTCGACGAAATTATTGCCGTGGCAGGCCTGGCAGACGTTCTTCATGTCCTTGCGCCGATCGACCCAGCTCTTGCTTTTCTTGCCCGCCTTGACGTCCTTGGCGTCGATCTTCTCCGAGATCGGCGGACGCAGGGTCCAGGAGATGCGGTCGCCGACGTCGTGCGTGATCGGCAGGTCGCGGGTGGCGGACATGTGGCAAGTCGCGCAGGTGGGCGCGGCGGTGTAGTCCTCGCCCACGATCCACTTGGCCGAGTCGAGGTTCA
>JACRIU010000118.1 GCA_016235775.1 Hydrogenophilales bacterium | reverse complement strand
GCTGTGCGACGTGTTCGTGATGGATGCCTTTGGCACCGCGCACCGCGCGCAAGCTTCCACCCACGGCATCGCCAAATACGCGCCCGTCGCTTGCGCCGGCATTCTGTTGACGGAAGAGTTGGACGCGCTGACCAAAGCCCTGCTCAGCCCGGCGCGCCCGATGGTCGCCATTGTCGGCGGCTCCAAGGTTTCGACCAAGCTCACCGTGCTCGAAGCGCTGTCGGAAAAAGTTGACCAGATGGTGGTCGGCGGCGGTATCGCCAACACCTTCCTCAAGGCTACCGGCAAGAACGTCGGCAAATCCTTGTGCGAAGATGATTTGGTGCCCACTGCACAAATGCTCATGGAAAAAATGTCCAAGCGCAATGCCTCGATTCCGATCGCTGTCGATGTAGTGTGCGGCAAGAAATTCGACGCCAACGAACCCGCAGTATTAAAAGACGCCGGCGCGGTCGCCGACGACGACATGATTTTCGACATCGGCCCAAAGAGCGCGCAAGAACTGGTCGACATCATCATGAAGGCCGGCACCGTAGTGTGGAATGGTCCGGTTGGCGTGTTCGAATTCGATCAATTCGGCGCCGGCACCAAAGCCATCGCCATGGCGATTGCCAACACCAAGGCTTTCACCCTGGCGGGTGGCGGCGACACCATTGCCGCAATTCAGAAATACGACATCTACGACAAAGTGTCGTACATCTCCACCGCCGGCGGCGCATTCCTGGAATTCCTCGAAGGCAAGAAATTGCCTGCGGTTGAGATTCTGGAAGAGCGAGCGAAGGGGTAACGTACTCGTCAGGCGTGAGGGGTGAGGCGTGAGGGGAGAACCTTCCGCCGACCACGCCTCACACCTCTCTCCTCACACCTCACAGGAAACCAATGCTACGTAGAACCAAGATTGTCGCCACCCTCGGCCCGGCTTCGGATGATCCGAAAATCCTGGATCAAATGATTGCCGCCGGCTTGGATGTAGTGCGCCTGAATTTTTCTCATGGCAAAGCGGAAGACCATATCCGCCGCGCCGAAATGATTCGCTCGCTGGCGCGCGCACGCGGCAAGACGGTCGGCGTGCTGGCCGATCTGCAAGGCCCGAAGATTCGTATCGGTAAATTCGAAAATAAAAAAATCCAGATCAGTCATGACGACCGCTTCATTCTCGACGCCAACTGTGCGCTCGGCAACCAGGAGCGCGTGGGTCTCGATTACAAAGACTTGCCCAAAGATGTGGCGCGCGGTGCGACGCTGTTGCTCGACGATGGCCGCATCACCTTGTGGGTGGAAGACGTCAAAGGCGCGGAGATTTTCTGCAAAGTTCTGCAAGGCGGCGTTTTGTCGGACAACAAGGGCATCAACCGCCAAGGCGGCGGCTTGTCGGCGCCCGCGCTGACCGAAAAAGACATGGAAGACATCAAAACCGCGGCGGCATTCAAGGCCGATTACATCGCGGTGTCCTTCCCGCGCGCCGGCGCCGACATGCAGCGCGCCAGAGATTTACTACGCGCCGCCGGCGGCAAAGGCTTGCTCATCGCAAAGATCTAACGCGCCGAAGCCATCGTCGCGCTGGAAGAAAACATCGACGCCTCGGATGACATTATGGTCCCCCGCGGCGAGTTGGGCGTGGAAGTGGGCGATGCCGCCGTGCCCGGCTTGCAGAAAAAGATGATTCGCATGGCGCGCCAGAAAAACAAGCTGGCCATCATCGCCACGCAAATGATGGAATCGATGATCACCAGCCCGATCCCGACCCGCGCCGAAGTATCCGACGTGGCCAACGGCGTGCTGGATGGCACCGACGCGGTGATGCTCTCGGCCGAAACCGCCGCCGGACAATATCCGGTGGAAACCATCGCGGCCATGGATCGCATTTGCACCGAGGCGGAGAAGGAAGCAGAGACTTCGTTCATGAGCCAGTACACGGTGAAGAAACATTTCGAGCGCGTGGACGAGACGGTCGCCATGTCCGCCATGTTCACCGCCAGCCACGTCAATGTGAAGGCGATTGCCGCGCTCACCCAATCCGGCTCGACCACGCTGTGGATGTCGCGCATGAATACCGACGTGCCGATCTACGCCTTGACACCGGAAGTTGAAACCCGTAGAAAGTTGACCCTGTTTCGCGGTGTGTACCCGGTCAACTTCAAGACCACAACGTCAGATCGGGAACAGCTGTTGATCGAAGCCGAAGATGAGCTGCGCCGCCGTGGCGCGGTGCGCGAAGGCGATTTGATTCTGCTGACTTATGGTGAATCGATCGGTAAAACCGGCGGCACCAATACCATGAAGATTGTACGGGTAGGCGATCACAAGAAATAATGTGGCTTGGGGCAGGTTTCCCCTGTCCAGTAACTAGAATGAAATGTTAAGTTTTTATCTAAGGAGAGTGTCATGGCTTTAATTTCCCTGCGTCAATTGCTCGATCACGCCGCCGAAAACGGCTACGGCTTGCCTGCTTTCAACGTGAACAACATGGAACAAGTGAAGGCGATCATGGAAGCCGCCGCCGCGGTGGACAGCCCGGTGATTCTGCAAGGCTCCGCCGGTGCGCGCTCTTATGCCGGCGAACCTTTCTTGCGCCACCTGATTCTGGCCGCGATCGAAATGTATCCGCATATCCCGGTCTGTATGCACCAAGATCACGGCGCATCGCCGAGTATTTGTTTCCGCTCCATTCAATCCGGCTTCAGCTCGGTGATGATGGACGGCTCTCTGATGGATGACGCCAAGACTCCCGCCAGCTATGAATACAACGTGTCCACCACGGCCAAAGTAGCCGAGCTGGCGCATGCCTGCGGCGTGTCCGTGGAAGGCGAACTGGGCTGCCTGGGTTCACTGGAATCCGGCATGGCCGGCGAAGAAGACGGCCACGGCGCCGAGGGAAAACTGTCGCACGACCAGTTGCTGACCGACCCGGATGAAGCCGCCGACTTCGTCACCAAAACCAAAGTGGATGCCCTGGCCATCGCCATCGGCACCTCCCACGGCGCTTACAAATTTACGCAAAAGCCCACCGGCAAAGTGCTGCGCATCGACCGCGTGAAAGAAATCCACGCCCGCATCCCGAGCGTGCACTTGGTGATGCACGGTTCGTCTTCCGTGCCGGAAGATTGGCTCGCCATCATCAACAGCTACGGCGGCGACATGGGCCAGACCTACGGCGTGCCGGTTTCCGAAATCGTCGAAGGCATCAAGAACGGCGTGCGCAAAGTGAACATCGACACCGATCTGCGCATGGCCTCCACCGGCGCCATCCGCAAGCACCTGGCGGAAAACAAATCCAACTTCGACCCGCGCAAATTCCTCAAGGAAGCCACCAAGGGCATGAGCGACATTTGCAAAAACCGCTACGAAGCATTCGGCGCGGCCGGTCAGGCCAGCAAGTTCAAGAAGGTGTTCAACCTGGAAGAAATGCAGAAGCGCTACGACAAGGGCGAGCTGGATCCGAAGGTCAACTAAACGACCGGCGTTTCAATCTTAAAAAGGGCGGTACCGAAAGGGCCGCCTTTTTTGTTTGCAGGAGCCCCATCTTCTTACCAATAATCTTGCTTATTCCGGTTAGATATATAAACTGGCCAATATAATCATTGAGATAACCTAACCATGCAAGACTTGTTGAAATTTGTTGGCCAATTTCTCCAAGGGGTAGCCCCCAGCGAAATTGAGCGCCACTTCAAAATCAGCCGCCTCCTCTTCTTTTAGCCGGCGATGCCCGCCGCCCATGCGCTTGCCAAAATCATCCCTCCGCACGTATGCTGAATGCATTAATCAAATACATAACCCAGGAAGCGCACATGCAGATTCGAACCGTTCGCAAACCCGGCGAACCCGGCACCAAAAACTCGTCGCCAAATACGGCAAGCGCCTGGTGAGCGTGCGCTACCGCTACGACCCGCAAGCGCACAAACGCTACAAAACCGTCGAACTCATCATCGCGGAGGAAGATTGGCAACCCCCAGCCCCCATCATCCGGGAAGACAAGCCAAAACCAGAACGGCCAAGCACACCCATCGTTCCAGTCCGCATCCACTACACCGAAAAAGACCTGCAACGCCAAATCAAAGCCATAGGCGGAAGCTGGGACGCCGGCAAAAAACTTTGGTTTGCACCAGAGGAATACGTCAAGCGAATCGGCTTGACGAAAAGGATCGTTCGATGAAAACATGGGGGCTTGGACGTACTATATGTAGTACGCGTACTACATATAGTACGAAGTACTACGTACTACGACGCATAATTAAAAGTTAGCAGCTCCAATGCGCCGATACCTCCTAGCCATTGCTTATACCCTACCCATTATTGCCTTCGCAAAAGACAGCCCTAATCTCATGACTCCACTAGACAAAGCGTATGTGACTGCAATGCAAACCAAACAAGAAGCCACTTTCTATAACGCCTTTCTAAGCTCAACGATATTTATAGCCACCGCAGATTCGCCAACATCTGAAAGAACCAAACGCGCGGGAAGCAACGAATCCATATCGCCAATCATCATCGAGTCAAATGGCGAGAAATATGTGATGCTTTTTGACACAAAGGAGAGATTGGCTGCGTGGGCAAAAAGAGAGGTTGGTTTTGCTGCACTGCCCGGGCACGCCATTGTGGAAATGATGGGAACCGATTTTCATTGGGCATTGAATGTTGGAACAGACCACGTAAAGACATTTGTTCCAGATGAAATAACATGGCTCAAACAAAATCTTACCAAAGCACAAGCAGAGAGCGTCCCTGCTGGCACAAAGGTTCTAATAGGCGCTCCAGCAAAGATCCCTAATGGCCTAATTGAAGCCCTCAAGAAAACCATTTCCTCAAGGAATCCCGAGGTTAAAACAGCTTATCTTGGCCAGGTCTTTTACGTTAGAGATGGAGAAAAACCACATCTTGCGCTCGTAATTGACGTCAACACAAAAGACAAAGTCGCTATCGGTGCCATATGCCAAGACCTCGCTGTCTCGACGAAAGGGCTTCTTGGAGAAGGCGAATATATCGACATCTTGGCAAATGATGACAACGGTACAGCTCTTGAAATCACCAAAGCAGTGAAGCCTTTCTACGCCAAGCGATGGTGGAACTAGCTGCTAACAATTCCATCAACCGGACGCCCAAAAGCTACGCTTTTGGGTTCCCTCCGCTGCGCTCCGGCGCCGGTTATGTCAAACGTTAGCAGTCAAAGGGGCCGCAGGTGCTGAACACTTATAGTGAATACATTGATCGCTATCTCAGCAAGTCCGGGCTGAGTAAGCGGCCCTGTCCTGGAGAGCATCACTTTGTGAGTGCATATCTAGTTCCGCGGCTCTTCGAGCTAAATCAGCGCGTGCCGGATTATATCAATCCCGATGGAACAAAAGGCATCATCGGGGATATCGTTTATTATAAAAACCACGAACACCAATTCGGAATTGAGGCCAAGCTAGGGACCATTCGCTTAACTAAAGGCGAGTTCAATGAATGGGTCGTTAATACAGACTCTTCACGGTGGCCACACACATTTATCGGTATTGGCACATCCGGTATTGGTTTATGTTCTTGGGCCGAATTCCGCACGGCCTATATTGCTGCGGTGGCAGAAAACGATAAGGATTGGGTTCCTAGTTTAATACCCGGAGGGTATGGGCCAATGAAATCGGCTAACGCGTTATTTCCAAAACTTCCAACCGGAAAATTCTTTCGAAAAGGGATCAGCCAAGAGGAATCTGTGGAACTTGAGAATTCCTTTATTAAAGCCCTGAGGAACGAAATTGACTGCTAACAACGCCATCAACTCGGACGTGCAAAAGCGCCGCTTCGCTCTGCTTTTGCACGCCGGTTATGGCGAGCGTTAGGGGTTATTCCGTGGGCTTCTTCTCCGCCTTCTCCGAGCGCATCGCCACCTGGTATCGCGGGAAGTGTAACAAATGGGGTCACCCATTAGCCGGTCTGTGTCAAGCGAGTAAACAAATCCCTGGCGGCATCAGCCGCCGGTTTTTAATCCCATTTCCGATCAACCAACAATCCGCGCCCGTTTCTTCAATTCATGGCTGCGAACGAATCGCGCCAGTCACCCATCAGGATCAAGCGATCAGCGGTGAACTGCTTTCGCCCTGGCGGCTTTGCCGCCCCAGAAGAACGTTGGTGCCGCTTCGCGTCCAATGATCTTTGCACAGATTCATGGCTATCCTATTCCGATGCCAACCCCTTGCTGGCTCGCGTTGCAGGCGATTCGTTTTGCTGCTCGGGTGACGGCGAACGGCATCCCATTCAGACTCGTGGCTGATGCGCCAGACCCCATTTCCGGGCTTGCCGTCGCCGTCGTAACTCATGCAAAACAGCGCGCCACATCAAAGGGCTTCTGCTCCTTCAGCATGTGGTCACACGCTCTTGCCAACTAACGGAAATGGCACAACGGAAATGGCGGAAATGGGGTCAGACTCGACATATCTGCTACAGGACCGAGCGGAAAGGGGGCTTGCCTATTGTCTCCTGAAGGGTGGCCCACAAGGGCCACCCTTTTTGTTTCCGGATGCTTGATCGTGCACTGCTTCACCCACCCCCTATTTTTTTGAAAGTCGAATCTGGGTTAGGATGTTGTTCTATTCAACCCGGGGAGAGTGTCATGCCGATGCGTTTGCTGTGGGTTCTGCTGGGCTTGGCGGTGCTGCCGGTTCGGGCAGAAACCGTGTATTCCTTCGGCGCCGTCCCCGTGCGCAGCCCCGTTCTCACGGCACAATACTGGAACCCGATCCTGAATTATGTTTCCCAGAAAGCCGGGGTGACGCTGCTGCTCAAGGTTGCCCGCACCGGGACTGAGTCCACTGCCGCCATTACCCGCGGCGAGTATGACTTTGCCTGGACCAACCATATTTTCAAACCAACGACCGCATCGGTCGGCTATCAAGTCATCCTTCGTCCCCGTACCGAAGCGTTAACCAGCCAAATCGTCACCCTGGAAGGTTCGACCATCCGCCGCCTTGCCGATCTCCAGGGGCAGACCGTGGGGTTTCCTTCCAAAGCGGCCTTCGTCGGCTATGCCGTGCCCATGGATCACCTGATCCGCCAAGGCATCACCGTGAGCCCCATGTTCGGCGGCAACCAGGAGGGCATCATGGGCCAGCTCAAGGCAGGCAAGGTGGCGGCCGCAGCCGTAAACAACCTGGTCATGCGCGGCTTTGCCGCCCGTGAAGGCCTGCGCTATAGCGTGATATGGGAATCGCAACCGTATCACGATGTGCCCATTGCCGCGCACCCGCGCGTGCCGCGGGCGGTCGTTATGGCAGTGCAAAAAGCCTTCGCCGACATGGGCAAGGACCCGGAAGGCATACGGGTGCAGGAGGCAAGTGCGCAGATAATCGGTGAAAAGCCGCCCTACGGCTTTCAACCCGCGAGCCAAAAAGAGTTTCAAAATTATATGTATCTGTACCGCCACTCAGTCGTGAAAGACCTCGAGTAATGTGAGAACGCGCATGCCGTTCGCTTTCATTTCATCGCTATGGGGCCGGCTGCCTTTCGCTGGCCGTTTGCTGTTTACCGCCAGCTTCGCCCTGGTCGTCGCGGGCACGACCATGCTCTACGCATCGGCATTGGGCGATGCGAAACAGGCGAGAAGCGATTTGGCCGAACAGCTGGCAGGCGAACTCCAGGCCGTGCCCGCCTCTCTGGCGGAGTTGTTGGTGATTGGTGATTTCACCAGTATCCAGCAGGCACTGGATAGCGCTGTAACACGTTCCAATCTTGCCGCCGTTCGTTACCGGGATGCCTCGGGCGCGGTGCTGTCATCCCGCGACCAACCCATTCCCTCACGTGCACCGGCCGCCTTTGCGCGCTGGCTGAATCTGTCGCAAGTATCAGGTCAAGCGGACGCCATCGTGGGCGCCCGCCGCTACGGCGTCATCGAAATCACACTGACCCCGCAACATGCGATCAACCGCAGTTGGGAACGGTTGACGCAACACATGGCCATCCTGCTGCTGGCCATCGCACTCGACTTTCTGGGCATCTGGCTGGTGCTGCGGGCAGGCTTGCGCCCGCTCTCCGCGCTTGATGCCGGCGCGCAAGCGCTCAAGCAGGGCGAACTCGCCGCGCGCATTCTTCCTCAAGGCAGCCCGGAACTGCGGCGCCTGATCGACTCTTTCAACGCCATGGCCGAGGCGGTACAAAATAGCAACCGCCGCTTGATCCAAGAAAATGAGCGGGTTCAGGTCACGCTGGCTTCGATCGGCGATGCGGTCATCGCCACCGATGCCAATGGCCAAGTGGAGTTCATGAATCCCGTCGCTGAAGCGCTGACGGGCTGGCCCTCAGCCGAGGCGAAAGGGCAACCCATCACCAGCGTGTTTCGCGTCATGCTGGAAGCAAGCCGCCAGCCGGCTTACAACCCGGTCATGCGTGCGTTGCGCGACGGTCGCATCGTTGTCATGGATAGCCTGACGCTATTGGTAGCGCGCGATGGCAGCGAGCGTCCGGTCGCGGACAGCGCCGCGCCGATTCGCGCGGAGACCGGCGCAATCATCGGCGCGGTGCTGGTGTTCCGCGATCAAAGCGGCGAGCGCGAAAAATTGCACCGATTGAATCTTCTGGCCAGCGTTTTCGAGCACACCCATGAAGGCATCGTCATCACCGATGCCGAGCGGCGAATTCTCGAAGTCAATCCGGCCTTCACCACCCTTACCGGCTACGCATCGAATGAAGTGATCGGTAAAACACCAGGCATGCTGCGCTCGGATCGGCATGATGATGAATTTTATGTCGGCATGCAGCACGCATTGCGTGAAACCGGCCACTGGAGTGGTGAAATCTGGAATCGCCGCAAGAACGGCGAAGTTTTCGCCGAGCTCGAGAACATTTCGGCAATACGCGACGCCAACGGCCAGATAACGCATTTTGTCGGCATCTTCACCGACATCACGCTCCAGAAACAACACGAAGAGCGCCTGAGATATATCGCGCATTACGATGCGCTGACCAATCTGCCCAATCGCATCCTGCTGGCCGACCGGCTCCATCTGGCGCTCGCGCAAACCAAGCGCGCTCACGACCTGATGGCCATTTGCTACCTGGATCTCGATGGTTTCAAACCTGTCAACGACACCCTCGGCCACGAAATCGGCGATCGCTTGCTGATGGAAGTGGCGCGCCGCCTCGCGGAGAGCATGCGCGGCGGCGACACGGTCGCGCGGCTGGGCGGAGACGAGTTCGTCTTGTTACTGCCGGGGCTCACCACCGTTGACGAATGCGAGAAGGGGCTGGCGCGATTGCTACGGAGAGTCGCCGAACCTTACCCCATCAATGGGCATAAAGTGGGCGTCTCCGCCAGCATCGGTGTCACCCTTTATCCTTTTGATGATGCCGACGCGGACACCTTGCTGCGACATGCCGACCAATCCATGTATTCGGCCAAACAGGCCGGGCGCAACCGCTATCAGTTCTACGACTTTGTTCAAGACCAGCGCCAGCGCGCCCGCACCGACATCCTCGATCGCATGAAGGCCGGACTCCTCGCGGGCGAGTTCCGCCTCTACTTCCAGCCCAAGGTGGACATGCGCCGCGGGGTCGTCGTTGGGGCCGAAGCACTGATTCGCTGGCTTCACCCGGAGCGCGGGCTCCTACCGCCGATGGAGTTTTTACCGCTCCTCGACGGATCTGATTTTGCCGCCGCCATCGACACCTGGGTGCTCGATGCCGCGCTGAGTCATCTCGCGCAATGGAAAATGGCCGGGCTCGATCTATCGGTGAGCGTCAATATTTCGGCAACGCTCCTGCAAGACGAGCGTTTCCCAAACCGGCTCGGCGAATTGCTGGCGCGGCACCCCACCGTGCCCGGTGGCCGCCTGGAAATCGAAGTATTGGAAACAGCGGCGCACGAAGACATTCATCGCGTGTCAGAGGTCATTGATGCGTGCAGCAAGCTTGGCGTCAGCTTCGCGCTCGACGACTTCGGCACCGGCTATTCCTCGCTCACCTACTTCCGACGTCTGCCGGCCAGCACCCTGAAGATCGATCAGTCTTTCGTCCGCGACATGCTCAAGGATCCGGACGATCTGGCCATCGTGGAAGGCGTCATCGGCCTGGCCCAGGCTTTCCGGCGCAACGTGGTTGCAGAAGGAGTAGAGACCGCCGAACACGGTATCTTGCTGTTGGAACTCGGGTGCGACGTTGCTCAGGGGTATGGCATTGCCAGGCCTATGTCAGCCGAAGCTTTACCCGCCTGGGTAGCCAGCTTCGCGCCAGACCCGCGCTGGGCAGCCGCAGTAGGGGGATATCATATGGGCGCGCCTTTTACCTTGGCATTAAATCAAGAATCGAGAAAATCCTGAGCCGGGCAATGGCATTCACCCGGCTTACAGGCCGGTAATGCGCCGAGCCTTGCTACCACGCTATAGTGATTCCAACATGCGCCCCCTACTTCCGATCCTGCCCGTGCTGTTGCTTGGCGGCTGCGCCCACTACTTCGAACCCCTGGGCGGGCCGACGGCCAATTTGCGCTTCGTCTCGCTCCCCGGCAATAAAACCGAAATCCATGCCTTGAGTGAAGCGCGCTGCGATAGCGCCCCTTCCGCGACGATTGCCGTGGTCGGCGAAGCGCTGCGCAACGAAACCGGCCAAGGCCGCAGCGTCGGCATGCCCTTGAGCGACCCGGCTTCCCGAACCAACGCCAGCGAAATCGCGATCCGCAGCGGACAAGCCTTCGCCGCACAAATGAAAGCCGCCCAGGGGCCGGGGCCGAGCGGAGTCAAATGGGCCTATGGCAAATGCAGCAAACGCTTCGTGCTCAACCCCAAAGAAGGCATGAATTACGAAGCGCAGCTTGAGCAATACAACGGCGGTTGCACGCTGAATGTATTTCGCATCAGCCGCGAAGCGGGAACCTACGTGCGCCGCCTCGCCGACACTGAAGTAACGCGCTGTCGCTAAGCCGCTCGGCTTGCTCTAATATTGACACCTAGCCTGCTCTAGGCGCACGGCCGCTTACTTCCCATGACAAAAATCAGCCAACAGATCCGATTTTTCAGAGCGCGCATTCCGAGCTTCGAGTGCATCCCGGGCTGCCACGACTGCTGCGGGCCGGTAACCACATCGAGCGAAGAGATGGCCCGGCTGCCCGTCAAAAGCCATGCGGCGCACGAGGCGGCGCTGGCCGATCTCAGCTGCCCGCACCTGGGTGAGCAGGGCTGCCAAATCTATGCAGAGCGCCCGCTGATCTGCCGCCTATTCGGCGCCACGCCACGACTCGCCTGTCCGAACGGCAAGCGGCCCGAAGTGATGATCGATCCGAAAATAGAACAGCAGATCCATCAATTCTTTGTCGAAACGCGCCAAGTGCTAGTTTGATCTGTTTCACCCATTCTTTCAGAGCGCACGAGCATGACCTATGATTTGTTAAAACTTGTGCACATCATTGGCGCAGTCATGATCGGTGGCGGCCTGATCGGTGTCTGGCTAAGCGATTTGCGATCGCGTCAGTCAAGCGAGCTGGTGCGCTTTTCCGAGGCGGTGCGCAACATCGCGGTGTTTTACGATGGCGTGGTGGTTCCAGGGGCGATTATTCTCCTCATCTCCGGCGCCTGGATGATTGCTAATTTTTTCGGTGGTTGGGATTTTGTTGCCACACCCTGGCTTGCGGGCATGGTCTTTCTGTTTGCTTTCGAATTCATCGAGGGCAATACCGTTACTCGTCTCTACTTCATGCGCTTGCGCCGTTTAACCAAGGAGGCATTGCGGGTTGGCGCCTTTACGCCCGAACTGGAGAAGACGCGCGCTGAACATGTACCCACATTCACGCACTTTCTCGATTTGCCTATATTGTTCTTAATCGTCGCCTTGGGTGCGCTCAAACCCAATAGTTGGAGCTTGTTTGTTATTGGCTCATTCGTCGCAGTAGCGATTTCCGCCGCCATGACGATATTAATTCCTCGTCTTTATCCGTGGACGGCAAACCGATGAACGCCTATTGCACCCCAACCCTCAATAAAGGAAACTTGATTAGCCACAAAGTTCAGCATTTCCCACGCCCACTTGTGGGAGGAAACGAGTCGGGGTTTGTAGCGCAAGCATCCTGCTTGCATGCCGGCTGGAAGCCGGCGCTACACGGACCAGTTGTCCTGATGGGTGTGATGGATAGGGGAGTGAGCAACACCGTGGGCTACAACTTGCTGAACTTCGCGGCAAATCAAGAAAGGAAATAGCACCATGACTACAACCATTAGCATCTGGAAACGAGTGGCCCTCACCAGCTTCGTGCTCAGCCTCGCTGCAACCAGTTTCACTGCAACCAGCTTGGCTGCCGCCGAGATCGGCGCGCACCGCCACGAACCAGGCGCCAGCCCCAGCACACTTAAGCTAAACGACGGCAAGAAATGGGCGAGCGATGCTCCGCTGCGCAAGGGCATGGAAAACATTCGTGCGGCAATGGCTAGCGCTTTGCCCGCCATTCATGCAAACAAACTATCCAGCGCCAAGTACAACGAGCTGGCAAATAAGGTGAACAATGAGGTGGCCGGCATCGTGGCCAACTGCAAGCTCGATCCGCAAGCCGATGTGCAACTGCACCTGATCATCGCCGATATTCTGAGCGGGGTGGAGGCGATGCAAGGCAAGACGAAAGGCACCAAGCGTCAAACAGGCGCGGTGACGGTGATTGGCGCGTTGGAAAAATATGATGTCTATTTCGACCATCCCGGTTGGAAGCCGATCACCCACTAAAACCTCAGCGTGAGCAGCCATCCCATGATCAATTGGACCGAGGCAGACGAGATGCACTCTGCCCTTTGGCGCTCGGAGCGCGGCGCCACACCGCCCTAGCGCGTGGTGATCGCCGATGATCAGATGAAGGCCGACGCCGCCTATCACTGGGCTTGCGAGGGCACGGCCATGCTGTGGCGCGGCGATTTTCAGAATGCGCGCCAGTTGCTGCAGGCGATGGCGCGGCGGGCTGATAAGAAGCCGCACAAACCGGCTCCGACGCCGGCCGAGGTTTTCAATTTTCATCGTCAGGCCCAGTCCCAGCGCGCGCGCACTTTGTCCATGCTGCTGATTCCGCTGGAGAGCGATTTCGGCATCCCCCTGCGGCGCGCGCCTGATTTTCGCCAGGCATGCCGCGAGGCCTACGGCGCGGGCGGCGACGCGTCCGTGACTTCGCTGCGCGAGTTGCTGGGCATAGTCGGTGCGCATGAGTGGCGCAAAAAAGGCGTGGAGATTCCGGCGCTGGGCGCGCGCATCCACCCGCACTACGGCGTGTATTCGCCGGTGCGCGGCGAGTATGTGGGGCTGGTGGCCAAAGCGCCGCTGCCCACAACGACGCTGGCCTTTGACATCGGCACCGGCACGGGTGTGCTCGCCGCGGTGCTGGTGCGTCGCGGCATCGAGCGCGTGGTGGCCACCGATCAAGACCCGCGCGCGCTGGCCTGCGCCCGAGAAAATCTTGAGCGGCTGGGGCTGGCCGAACGGGTGGAGGTGGTGCAAGCCGATCTCTTCCCCGAAGGGCGCGCGCCGCTGGTGGTGTGCAACCCGCCGTGGATTCCAGCGCGGCCCAGCTCGCCCATTGAGCACGCGGTGTACGATCCGGAAAGCCGCATGCTGCACGGGTTTCTCAACGGCCTGGCTGCACATCTGACGCCCGAAGGTGAAGGCTGGCTGATTCTCTCCGATCTCGCAGAGCACTTAGGCCTGCGCTCCCGAGATGCCTTGCTGGCGGCGATCGACGCAGCAGGCTTGAAGGTAGTGGGCCGCATGGAGGTGCGGCCGCAGCACCCGCGCGCAGCCGATGAAACCGACCCGCTGCACGCGGCACGCGCTGCGGAGATGACATCGCTGTGGCGGCTCATGGTACGTTAAAATCTTGAACCGCAGAGGACGCAGAGAAGAGCCAAATCAGGAATAATCGGCTTTCGCCTAGATTTTGAATTCCACTGCGTCCTTCGCGTCCTCTGCGGTTAAATGTTTCTTCTATCTTTCAAGCGAGTCCCGAAATGGCAAAAGACCCCAGCAAATTAGATAAAGTGATTCTGGAGGCACGGCTCAAAGCAGACAAGCGCGCGCTGGGCTATCGCGAGCAAGCGCTGAAGCTCTACCCCTGGGTGTGCGGCCGCTGCGCGCGCACCTTCGACCACAAGACGCTGCAACTGCTAGAAGTGCACCACAAGAATAACAACCACGACGACAATCCCGCCGATGGCGGCAATTGGGAGCTGCTCTGCACTTATTGCCATGAGAATGAACACGCCAAAGTAAGGGATTTAGCAGGGCGGGCCGATAGCGGTAAAACCGAAACGCACGCCACCTTTAATCCTTTTGCCGATCTCAAGGAGAGGCTGAAGGATAAAACGTGAAGTTGATTGAGCTATATTGAACAAACTGGCAATTTTAAGTAAGGAGTAATCGGTGGCCGGCCAAATCGAAATCACCAATATGGCGCTGTTTTGCGATTTTGAAAATATCGCTTTAGGCGTACGCGACGCCAAGTATGCGCAATTCGACATCAAAAAGGTGCTGGAGCGGCTGCTGCTCAAGGGCAGCATCGTCGTGAAGAAAGCCTATTGCGACTGGGAGCGCTACAAGGACTTCAAAGCCACCATGCACGAAGCGGCGTTTGAGCTGATCGAGATTCCGCATGTGCGCCAATCCGGAAAAAACTCGGCGGATATTCGCATGGTGGTGGATGCGCTTGACCTCTGCTACACCAAATCTCACGTGGATACCTTCGTTATCATCAGCGGCGACTCGGATTTCTCCCCGCTCGTATCCAAGCTGCGCGAGAACAATAAGCACGTCATCGGCATCGGCGTAAAGGATTCCACCTCGGACTTGCTCAGCGCCAATTGCGACGAGTTTATTTTTTACGACGACCTGGTGCGCGAGCAGGAAGCAAAACAAAAACGCAAAGCCAGGAAGGCGCCCGCAAAAGAAGTATCGAAGGATAAAAAATCCGCTGCTCCGAAAGCTGAACCCGATAAACGCCAGGAAGCACTCGATTTTATCGTGGAGACGGTAGAGGCGCTGATCGCAGAACGCGGCTCGGATGAAAAAATCTGGGGCTCGCTGGTCAAGACGACGATGCAACGGCGCAAACCGGGCTTTACCGAATCGTCCTATGACTATCGATCGTTCAAGGATTTGGTCGAGGACGCCCAAAAGAAACACTTGCTGGTGGTGGTGCGTGATGAAAAATCGGGGCAATACACGATTCGCCTGCCGGCAACAGACGAATAATCACGAGAGGAGGCTGCAATGAATTTAGATGAACAAGCGATCAATTCCGTCAAGGAATATTTCGAATCCATTGCGCAAAACGCTTTGGACGACGCTTACGAAACCATCGACGACGACATCACTTTTGCGCAATTCATGGAAACCCTGTTTCAAAAGATCAATCAATTTGCATCCGAACAAGTTGCTACCGAGGTGCTGCAACTCTCTTCCAAGGCCATTGAAAACTACAATAGTGGCGGCGGCATGTTTGTGGACGACGTGCAGGAACTCATCGATACGCACGATGAATTGGAGATGGATGAGGATGAAGACGAATAAGTCGAGCCCTACCTCAATCCCCAACATAAACATGGAGCACTGAATGCCGCGTCGTTATCTCTTCACCTCCGAGTCGGTCTCGGAAGGGCATCCCGACAAAATTGCCGATCAAATCTCCGACGCCATCCTGGATGCCTTTCTCGCCGAGGAACCCACCGCCAAAGTGGCGTGCGAAACGCTCGTCGCCGACAATTTGGTCGTGATCGCCGGTGAATTCAAAACCATCGACAAGGCGCTCTACGAAAAAATCCAGAACAACGCCGAAGGCATCGCGCGCCAAGTGCTGCGCGACATCGGCTATCGCGATGCCGAGACCGGCATCGATCCGGATCACTGCGATGTGCAGGTGCGCTTCAACCACCAATCGTTTCAGATTCATAAGGGGGTGGAACTTGCGGGCGGCATTATCGGCGCGGGCGATCAGGGCTTGATGTTCGGCTATGCCTGCGACGAGACGCCCGACTTAATGCCCTACCCGATTTGGTTGGCGCATCGTCTGGTGAAGCGGCTGGCCGAACTGCGCCATTCCGGCGCCTTGCCCTGGTTGCGCCCCGATGCGAAAAGCCAGGTCACGGTGGCGTATGAAGACAACCGCGTAGCCGGCATCGACAACGTCGTGATCTCCACCCAGATCGAGCGCGGCCTCGACCCCGCCTGGGTCACGCAAGAAATCACACGCGAAGTCATCGACCCGCTGGCGCCGAAAGATTTGCGCACCCCCGGATTCCGCATCTGGGTCAATCCGGCCGGCCCATTCGAGATCGGCGGCCCCAACGGCGACACCGGACTCACCGGCCGCAAGATCATCGTCGACACCTACGGCGGCGCCTGCCCCCACGGCGGCGGCGCGTTCTCCGGCAAAGACCCCACCAAGGTGGATCGCTCCGCCGCTTACATGGCGCGCTACATCGCCAAGAACATCGTCGCCGCCAAACTCGCGCGCCGCGCCACGGTGCAAATCGCCTACGCCATCGGCGTGGCCGAACCAGTCTCGGTGCTGGTCGATACCCACGGCGCCGGCAGCGTGGCGGACGAGAAACTGGAGGCGGCGGTGCGCTCCGTGTTCGATCTCACGCCGCGCGGCATCATCGAAGCCCTAGGGCTGCGCCGCCCCATCTATCGGCAGACCGCAGCCTATGGTCACTTTGGGCGCAGCGAGTTTTCGTGGGAGCAGACAGATGCGGTGGAGCGGTTAAGGGCGGAGTTTAATTAGGCCTACAAAATTCTGCTTCGGACGCAGTAACGACTGCGCCCTTCATTTACGGATAAAAACTCTGAACAAACCGGGAAATCCATGAAGACAGTTTACGAAGCTTCCAATGCTATTGAAGCACACATGATTCTTGACCTCCTTCAGCAAGAGGGTTTGTCTGCGCAAATTCAAGGCGAACATCTCCTGGGCGCTATTGGGGGGCTTCCGGGCGCAGGCCTGGTTCGCGTTGTCGTTGACGATGCGGAATTCGCGCAAGCACGCGCAGTGCTTGAACGCTGGGATGCCGCTCAACCCAATGAACCAACATTGAAGCCAACAGCACATAAGCCCAATGCACTGCGCGGATTCTTGCTCGGCTTACTCATTGGCATTGCTTCATCTTATGCCTATTTTCGTTCCCCTATTCACGTCGATGGCATCGACCACAACGGGGACGGCATACTCGACGAACGATGGACTTACGCGCCTAGCGACAAATTATTGAAGTCTGAAATTGACAGAAACTTAGATGGGAAAATTGATTATATTGTCCGGCATGGCCGGAACGGGGTCGCTGAAACTGCCGAAGCCGATGATAATTTTGACGGCGTCTTTGAATCGAGAAGTAGCTTTCGCGATAGCAACATGGAGTTATCTGAGACCGATACAGATGGCGATGGATACCGTGACCTTAGATGGCACTATATAAACGGTGTGCTATCCACCGCCGAGTTTATGAACCCATCGACCTTTCTCCCGCTTCGCGTTGAACACTATGTGCTCGGAAAATTGGCCACAGCTGAGGTCGATAGCGACAAGGACAGTAAGTTCGACACCCGCTACACCTACAACCCACTTGGCGAAATAAGCGCGACTGAGAAGATGCCAAAATAAATGATCGTGCCGCACAATATTGCGCACTAGTGCTCGGCTGAAGATTCTTACCTTGGCGACTATCCAATATTTATTGGCTGCTAATGCCCCAAAATCTGCTTCGCCTCAGTCAACAAAAACCCCTTAAACGCCTGCGCCACCGTCGATAGCCGCTTGTCTTTGCGGTGCACGACATACCAGTGGCGCATGATGGGGAAACCTTTTACGTCCAGCACTTTCAGCCGCTTGGTTTCGAGCTCCAGGCCGATGGTGTGCAGCGACAAAATCCCCAAGCCCAGCCCGGCTTGCACGGCTTGTTTGATCGCTTCGTTGCTGCTCATTTCCATCCCCGCTTGAAATGGAACGCCATGTTGTTTGAAGAAGCGCTCCATGGCGATGCGCGTGCCGGAGCCTTGTTCGCGCACCAGGAAGGTTTCGCTTTTCAGGCGCGCGAGGGGAATTTTTTTGGCGGCGGCGAGCGGGTGCTTAACCGGGGCGATGACGATCAGCGGATTTTCCATGAAGGATTCGGCCACCAGATCCAAGCCCTCCGGCGGTTGGCCCATGATGGCCATGTCCATTTCGTTGTTGGCCAGTTGCGCGAGCAGCGCTTGGCGGTTGGTCACATCCAGGCTCACGGTCACCGTGGGGAAGCGCTGGCTGAAGATGGCGAGCAGTTGCGGCGCGAAATAATTGGCCGTGCTCGCCACCGATATTTTGAGGCGACCGCGTTGCAGGCCTTTTAAATCATTCATGACCGTTTCGGCTTCGGACAACTGCTGAGCGATAACCCGGCTATAGTGGGAAAGCTCGCGCCCGGCTTCGGTGAGATAGATCTTTTTGCCGAGCTGCTCGAACAGCGGCATGCCGACGTTTTCTTCGAGCTGTTTGATCTGCATCGAAACGGCGGGCTGCGTCAGGTGCATCTCCTGCGCCGCGCGGGAATAGGAGAGGTGGCGCGCGACCGCCTCGAATACGGAGAGTTGGCGAAAGGTGAGATGCAGCATGGTTTACCCAGACCGGCTTATCATAATGTTTATATTATAGTAATAATTAAAACATTAGATACTACTTATACATGGCAGCCCGTATAATCACCACTCATCATTTGCTTTATGCCGGACTCACACGCTCAGGTTCTCTAATTCTTTAAGGAGTAATGCATGCGATTTTTTGAATACCTATTTGAAAAAGCTCTGTGGAACGGCCGCTTCGTGGTGGTGGTGGCCGTGGTGGCGAGCATGGCCGCCGCCACCGCGATTTTCTACATGGCCACGGTAGACGTGATCTACCTCGTCGGCCACATGCTGAATTACGCCGACCCTTCGATGGCGGGCGAGGCGCGCAAGGCCATGCACGACGAAACCATTACGCATGTGGTGGAAGTGGTGGATGGCTATCTGCTCGCCACCTTCATGCTGATTTTCGCGCTCGGCATGTATGAACTATTCGTGAGCGACATCGACGAAGCGCACGGCAGCAAGACCTCGAGCAAGATCCTGGTGATCGAGAGCTTGGATGATCTGAAAGCGCGCTTGGCTAAGGTGATCCTGATGATTCTGATCGTCACCTTGTTCGAGGAGGCGCTGAAGATGAATCTCACGACCACGCTGGATCTGTTGTACTTGGGCGGCGCCATCGCGCTGGTCGGCGTGGCCTTGTACTTCACGCATAAGGCCGAATCACACGGCAAGGAAGGCGAAGAAGCGCCGCATTAAGCTATAAAGCTTTTCAAGCATAAGCAAACCTTATGGTTATTATCATTACTATTTAATATCCATGATGGTTTGGCAGCGCTATAGTCTCGTTCATTCCCAAACCAAGACATGGGATTATTTCCACCCCTAATTACGGAGCAATCATGGATCAATCAGCACGCTACGCAAACCTTGACCTGAAAGAAGCAGACCTGCTCAAGGGCGGCAAACACATTCTCGTCGCCTATAAAATGAAGCCGAAGGCGGGCTATGGCTACCTCGAAGCCGCCGCCCACTTCGCCGCCGAGTCTTCCACCGGCACCAACGTCGAAGTCTCCACCACCGACGACTTCACCAAGGGCGTGGACGCGCTGGTCTATCACATCGACGAAGCCACGGAAGACATGCGGATTGCGTATCCGCTGGAACTGTTCGACCGCAACGTGACCGACGGCCGCTTCATGCTGGTTTCCTTCCTGACCCTGGCCATCGGCAACAACCAGGGCATGGGCGATATCGAACACGCCAAGATGATCGACTTCTACGTGCCCGAGCGCGTCGTCCAGATGTTCGACGGCCCGGCCAAGGACATCTCCGACCTGTGGCGCATCCTCGGTCGTCCGGTCGAGAACGGCGGCTACATCGCCGGCACCATCATCAAGCCCAAGCTGGGCCTGCGTCCCGAGCCGTTCGCGCACGCGGCCTACCAGTTCTGGCTGGGCGGCGACTTCATCAAGAACGACGAGCCGCAAGGCAACCAAGTTTTCGCCCCG
>JACRIU010000117.1 GCA_016235775.1 Hydrogenophilales bacterium | reverse complement strand
TTCTCCGGAAGCGATCGGCAAACAATGGGAGGCAGTCATTGAAGCTTAATCTGGGTTGTGGGGACAAAATTCTCCCTGGTTATGTCAACGTGGATGTGGTCGAGAGCCGTGCGGGCAAGAAGCCCGATGTGATTTGCGATTTGCATCAGCTCACGCCGTTCGAGGACAATGCCGCAGACGAAATATTGTCCGTGCATGTGGTGGAACACTTCTGGCGCTGGGAGGTGGTGGATATTTTGCGCGAATGGGCGCGGGTGCTTAAGCCGGGCGGAAAAATGATTTTGGAATGCCCCAATTTGATCTCGGCTTGTCAGGAGTTATTGAGAAATCCGGACGTGGCGGCGGGGCCCGGACAAGAAGGCCAGCGCTCCATGTGGGTATTCTATGGCGATCCTTCCTGGCGCGACCCCTACATGAATCACCGTTGGGCCTACACGCCCTTGAGCTTGGCGGCCATTATGTTCGAGGCGGGTCTGCGTGACCTTCAGCAAGAACCTGCACAATTTAAATTGCGCGAGCCGAGGGATATGCGAATTACGGGGGTTAAGCCAGTGTTGTGAGGCGATCAAATCATGGATTTGATATGCTGCAAGTTGGGTAGAGAGTATGGGAGTCTATGATGCTGGATCGTTTAATTGTGGAATTCGATAAAGGCCTGCGCACCTTGTTCGCGTCAGCGGCTACGGTGCGCCCCTTGCCAAGCAAGCAGGTGGGCGAAGCTACGCTGAGTGAACAGGAAAAGCGAGTGTCAGCAGCACTGATGCGCGTAAATCACAGCGGCGAGATTTGCGCCCAGGCCCTGTACCAAGGTCAAGCGCTCACGGCGCGCAATCCGGCGGCGAAGGCGGCGTTGGATCAGGCGGCGCAGGAGGAAACCGAGCACCTGAGTTGGTGCGAAACCCGCATTCGCGAATTGGGTTCGCATACGAGCTATCTCAATCCGCTCTTGTATACCGGCTCGCTGGCCATCGGCGCGTTCGCGGGGGTGTTGGGCGATAAATGGAACCTGGGCTTTTTGGCGGAGACCGAGCATCAGGTGGAAGCGCATCTCGCGCGGCACCTAGAGCGCTTGCCGGCGCAAGACGCCAAGAGCCGGGCGATCGTCGAGCAAATGAAGCAAGACGAAGCGCGCCACGCAACGACGGCGTTGGAGCACGGCGGCGCTGAGTTGCCGCTGCCGGTCAAGCTGGGGATGAAGCTGAGCTCGAAGCTGATGACCAAGACCGCGTATTGGGTTTGAGTGATGTCGAGCTTTGCTGACAATCTTGCGCAACTCGCGCCGGTCGATGGCTTGCAACGATTATTCTTGCTTGGGGCAGATGGCCAAACCCTGGCAGAGATTGAAAACGCACCCGGCACGCAGGGCTCGTTTCGGGTTTATCACCATGTCGCTCAAAAGTGGGGTGGGATCGGCGTCGACGCCGCCCAAGAGGCGTTGACCCTGTTTGCCGAGCATACGGATGATGCGCGCCTGCACCCTGGCAAACATCCGAATATCGATCGTCTGTTCGATATTATCGAGCGGAATCTCCGCTTCGAAGTGCGCTGCGAATAGCCAGCGCGGCAGCTTGGTCAAACTTCTTGAATCTCGAAGTCGTGGGTAATCTCAGCCGTTTTCCCCAGCATGATCGAGGCCGAGCAATATTTTTCCGCTGAGAGATTGATCGCGCGCTCGACCTGCTCTGATTTTAAATCTTTGCCGCAGACGATGAAGTGAAAGTGGATTTTCGTGAACACCTTGGGGTCGGTGTCTGCGCGTTCGGCGTGAATCTCCGCCACGCAATCGCTGATCTGCTGGCGCTGCTTTTTGAGGATGGCGACCACGTCAAAGGCGGTGCAACCGCCGGTGCCGATCAGCAGCATTTCCATCGGGCGCGGCCCCAGGTTGCGCCCGCCGCCATCGGGCGGGCCGTCCATCAGTACCGCATGGCCGCTTTCGGTCTCGCCCAAAAAGCTGGCGCCTTCCACCCACTTGATGCGTGCTTTCATGCTGCTTTTCCCCCAGGACTTAATGCAACTTAAAGCGTTAAACGATACCACACGAGGCCGATGAGTTCATGCAGCGCGAAGTAGCTCTTCTCCAGCGCTCGCGCGTTCGGGATGAAGTCGAGTGGACTGTAACCGGTGTCGTGTTGTTGCGGCGGGTTGGCGAACCGCGTCGGCGCGGGCAAAAAATGCATGCCCACTTTTTCGAACGCATAGCGCGCACGCGGCATGTGCCACGCGTGGCTCACAACCAATACTTTTTTGATTCCCGCCGGCATCAGTATTTCAGCGCTGAAGCGGGCATTTTGCGCGGTGTTGAAGGCGCGCGCCTCGACCCACTTGACGCGCACGCCGAAATATTCCTCCAATGTTTGGCGCATGATTTGCGCTTCTGCTAATCCTTCTTCGGGGTTGCCACCCGTTACCAAGATGGGCAAACCGGTCACACGATGCAGGTGGGCGCCATACTGCAAACGGGCGAGGGTCAGGACGCCCGCGCTGTCTTGCCCATACTCCGGGGCGTCCCGATATGCGCCGCCGGCCAAAATCACGATAGCTTCCGCGCGCCGCATGTCTTCCGCTTGCAAGGGCTTAATGTCTTTTTCGAGTAAGCCAAGCAGATGATCCGCGACTAAGGGGCTGGCGAGCAGATACAGCAGCGTGAAGCTGGCCGTGATGAGCGATTTCCCCAAGCGGGGATGACGCTTGAGCAGTATCCAGCCGAATGCGCTCAAGAGGATGAGGCTCAGCGGCGGCAATAACGCCGCAGCGAGCAGATTGCTCAAGAGCCAGGTCGTGTGCTGATCCATGGGATTCGGTCGCGTGAATTATTTTGTATTTTTACCATGAATGGAGGATGTGTCGATGGGATGTTCAATTGGATGGCTGCGCTGCGGTTTGAATGGCGTGAACCGGGCAGGGGAATATCTTGGCCCGCTCGGTTTGCGGCTGTTGCTGGCGTATGAGTTTTGGGTGGCCGGGGTGGAGAAGTTCCATGGCGAAAATTGGTTTGCCGAGATTCAGGACAAGTTTCCGTTTCCGTTTAGCGCGATTCACGTGGATATCAGTTGGCGGATGGCGACCTGGATCGAGTTGATCGGCGCGATTGCCCTGGTCGTTGGATTGGCTACCCGCTTTTTCAGCGCCTCGCTTGCAGTGCTGACCATCGTGGCGATCGCCGCCGTGCATTGGCCGGCGCAATGGTCAACGCTTGCCGAGCTGTGGCAGGGCTATGGCATTACCGATAACGGCCAAGGCAATTTCAAGTTGCCGCTCCTGTATTTGGTGATGTTTCTGCCCTTGATGCTCAGCGGGCCGGGAAAATTGAGCTTGGATCACTGGATATCTAAACGCGTATGCAGATAACCAATTGATACTCAATAATATTATGTTTGTTTATTAGAATCTTAATATAAATGCTTGACATGATTAATTCGAATATTAGATAATTCTCATATCGAAACACTTCCTGTGTTTTGGTGTTGTCTCCTCCATCCTCCTTCATTGGTGGATTTCAACGCAGCCCGAAACGGCTGCGTTTTTTTTTGCCTGCCGCCCGCGCCATTCCTCTTCAAACGCTATTCCAATTTGACAGGGCGACTGTAATTCCTATATAGTCTCGCGCTTTCCCGATTTCAGCTACTGGATTTTTGGCATGGGCACTTACTCCGCAAAACCGCAGGACATCAAGCAGGATTGGTTCCTCGTGGACGCCACCGACAAGGTGTTGGGCCGCGTCGCAACCGAGATTGCGCACCGCTTGCGCGGCAAGCACAAGACGATCTACACCCCGCATATGGACACGGGCGATTTCATCGTCGTGGTGAATGTCGAAAAGCTGCGCGTCACCGGCAATAAAGCCGAAGACAAGCTGTATCACCGCCACACCGGCTATCCGGGCGGTCTTTACACCACCAATTTCACCAAGCTGCAAGCCAAGCATCCTGAGCGCATTCTGCAAAAAGCGGTCAAGGGTATGCTGCCCAAGGGCCCGCTCGGCTATGCAATGATCAAAAAGCTCAAGGTTTACGCTGGCGGTACGCATCCGCATGAAGCGCAACAACCCCGAGCGCTGGAAATTTAAGGAACGTTCATGATCGATAACTGGTACTACGGCACAGGCCGGCGCAAAAGTTCGGTTGCCCGTGTTTTTCTGAAGCCCGGCAAAGGCGAATTCACGGTGAACGGCAAGCCGGTGGACACTTACTTCTCGCGTGAAACCGGCCGCATGGTGGTGCGTCAGCCCATCGTATTGACCGAGAACCTGTCCAAATTCGATATCAAAGTAAACGTACTGGGCGGCGGCGAATCGGGCCAAGCCGGCGCGGTGCGCCACGGCATTACCCGCGCGCTGATCGATTTCGATGCGAATCTGAAGGGTGCGCTCAAACAGGCGGGTTTCGTTACCCGCGATGCACGCGAAGTAGAACGTAAAAAAGTCGGCTTCCACAAAGCGCGCCGGCGCAAGCAGTTCTCCAAGCGTTAATCGCATTACGCTTGATACAGAAAGCCGCCGCAAGGCGGCTTTTTTGTTGGTGGCGCTTCCGGACTGATTTATCATTCCATGAAGAGCATTTTTCACCACGGAGTACACGGAGTTTTAAAACATTTCTATGTTGTAAACATTCCTTTAGTGAAGTTGGCCTTTCCTCCGTGTACTCTGTGTACTCCGTGGTGAATCGATTTTCGGCTTTTTGGCCACCTTGCTTCCTGTTTAGGGATTTCGCACTATGATCAAAATCGGCATTGTCGGCGGCACCGGATATACCGGCGTGGAATTGCTGCGTATTTTAGCGCAGCACCCGCAAGCGGAACTCACCACGATTACTTCGCGCAAAGAAGCGGGCATGCCGGTCTCAGACATGTTCCCCAATCTGCGCGGGCGGGTGAAGCTGGCGTTTGAAGACCCGGCCACCGCACCGCTCACACAATGCGATGTGGTATTTTTCGCCACCCCCAATGGCATTGCCATGACGCAAGCGCGCGATCTGCTCGAAGCGGGGGTGCGGGTAATCGATCTTGCCGCGGATTTCCGCATCACGGATGTGCCCACCTGGGAGAAATGGTATGGCATGCCGCACGCCTGCCCCGAGTTGGTGAGTGACGCCGTGTATGGCCTGCCGGAAATCAACCGCGAAAAAATCAAGGGCGCGCGTTTAATCGCCAACCCAGGCTGCTACCCCACCGCCGTGCAATTGGGCTTCCTGCCGCTGATCGAAGCGGGGGTGGTCGATCGCGCGCACTTGATTGCCGATGCCAAATCCGGTGTTTCCGGCGCGGGGCGTAAAGCCGAAGTGCATGCCCTGCTCGCCGAGGCGGCGGATAACTTCAAGGCCTATGGCGTGGCGGGCCATCGGCATTTGCCGGAGATTCGCCAGGGGCTGGCCCGCGCTGCCGGGAGAGAGGTGGGGCTGACTTTCGTACCGCATCTCACGCCCATGATTCGCGGCATCGAGGCCACGCTTTATGCGCGTTTGACCAAAGAAGTGGATCTGCAAGCACTGTTCGAGCAGCGCTATCGCGATGAAGCCTTCGTCGATGTAATGGCGCCCGGCGCGCTGCCGGAGACGCGCTCGGTACGCGCTTCCAATGTGTGCCGTATCGCGGTGCATCGGCCGCAGGGCGGCGATACCGTGGTCGTGCTGTCGGTGATCGACAATCTGGTCAAAGGCGCATCGGGTCAGGCAGTGCAAAATATGAACATTTTGTTCGGGCTGCCGGAGACGCTGGGGCTCGACCAAGTTCCAGTCTTGCCCTAGTGCGCGCAGGAGGCCGGCGTGGCATCTAATAAGCTCCTCCGCACCGTTAAATCCAAGTTTGGGATCAACGCGCCGCGCCTGTTGGTGCGCACTCACATTCCATGGCCGTTACGCATGATATCGATTGGCGTCTTGGTCGCGGCTGGCTTAATGCTGGGGCAGTGGGTGTTTGAGACGGGTTTGCGCCTGGCCGGATTCGAGAAAAGCCAAGCGCAACTCCAGCTTGCAGAACTCACTAGCCGGGTAAAAGGGCTGGAGCAGGAAAATGCGGAACTCAAGGCCGAGAAGATGCGCATTTCGCAACAGATCGAAATCGAGCAAACCACGCATAAAGACCTCGCCAAATCGCTGCAGGCATTGCAGGAAGAGAGCGCTACGTTGCGTGAGGATAATGCTTTCTTCCGCAATCTGCTGTCCCCGGATCAAGGGCCGGGGCCGGTTTCGATCTATCACTTCAAGGTGGAACGTAATCCGGTACTGGCTGGCGAATATCGCTACCGGCTGCTACTATTGAAATCCGGCAAACGCGAGCAGGAATTCGTCGGCAGCGTTCAGTTCCTGGTGACCGGCGACCAAGCGGGTAAGCGAGCAGCCTATGCGCTGCCCGAAGCGGCGCCGGGCAAGCCCCAAGCAATCAATGTCAGCTTCAAGTATTACCAGCGCTTGGAAGGTGCTTTTCAACTGCCGGCAGGATTGTCGCCGAAAAATATCCAGATTCGGGTATTCGAAGCTGGCAATACCCAGCCAAAATGGACTAAAACCGTTAACCTATAAGCAGAGCAAGGGATAAGCCATGTTTTTCTCCAACAAACCGAGCAAACCGCAAAACCGTATCGATACCCTGATCGGCGCCGACACGAAAGTGGTGGGCGATGTCTCGTTCAGCGGCGGGCTGCGCGTGGATGGCCAAGTGAAAGGCAATGTCACCGCGCAAGGCGATCAGCCCTGTACTTTGGTGCTGTCCGAGAACGCTAAAATCGAAGGCAAGATTCGTGTGTCGCATGTCGTGATCAACGGCACAGCGGTAGGCCCGGTACACGCGACAGAATATGTGGAACTCCAATCCAAGTGCCATGTCACCGGAGATGTCTTCTACAAAACGCTGGAAATGCATATGGGCGCGATCGTCGAAGGCAAGCTGGTACATGTGGAAGGAACCCTTTCAGAAGAAGGGTTTGCGCACGGCGCCATCGTTGACCAATCTGCATAAGCATTGGATAATGAACCGTATTGAACTTAGGAGATACTCATGAATGCACCGACTGAAATGCCCGCACCGCTGCTGTTTACCGACAGCGCCGCGGCGAAAGTGAAGCAGTTGATCGAGGAAGAAGGCAGCAGCGATCTCAAGCTGCGTGTTTTTGTGTCCGGCGGCGGCTGTTCCGGTTTCCAATACGGTTTTACTTTTGACGAGCAGCAGGCCGAAGATGACACCGTGATCGAAAAGGCCGGCGTCAAACTCTTGATCGATCCGATGAGCTTCACCTATTTGGCGGGCGCGGAAATCGATTATCAAGAGGGCTTGAATGGCGCGCAATTCGTCATCAAGAATCCGAACGCCACCTCCACCTGCGGTTGCGGTTCTTCTTTCACCGCTTAACGCGCTTTAGAGAGTTAGCTTTAACCAGAGGAGGCGTTCTGCGCCTCCTTTGTTTTTGTACGGGTTTTTTGTGCGGGGATAAACCATGAACGAATATGTGCCCGGCCTGGAAGGCGTGCCGGCAACCAAATCCAATATTTCCTTCATCGATGGCGAGAAGGGAATCTTGTCCTATCGCGGCTATCCGATCGAGGTGCTGGCCGAGCGCAGCACGTTTGAAGAAACCGCGCTGTTGTTGCTGGACGGAGATTTGCCGGTACGCGCCACGCTCAAAGCGTTTGACCAGGACATGCGCGCCAACCGCCAGGTGAAATTCCGCATCCGCGAATTGATGCGCCAACTGCCGCCTGCCGGCCATCCGATGGACATGCTGCAATCGATGATGGCGTGTCTCGGTATGGATCATTCCGGCGCGGATTATTTGACCGGCGGCGATCATTGCGGCGATCTCAATTTTGTTCATAACACCTCCGTCCGCATCATTGCGCACATGACAACCATGGTAACGATGTGGGAGCATATTCGTAACGGTTATGACCCCATCGAGCCGCGCACCGATTTAACCCACGCCGAAAATTTTCTATGGATGCTGACGGGCAAGGAACCGGACCGCTACATCGCGCGCATCATGGATATTTGCCTGATCCTGCACGCCGAGCATACGATCAATGCTTCCACTTTTGCCGTGCTGGTGGCGGGTTCCACTTTGGCGAGCCCGTACAGCGTCATCGCCTCCGGCATCGCGACTTTATCCGGCCCGCTGCACGGCGGGGCCAACCAGGCGGTGGTCCATTTGCTGGAAGAAATTGGCGCACCCGATAAGGCCGCAGCCTATATCGATGCCCAGCTATCGGCTAAGAAAAAAATCTGGGGCTTCGGCCATCGGGAATACAACGTCAAGGATCCGCGCGCCGTGATTTTGGAGCACTTGATGCGCAAGTTCGCGGATTACAAAGAGGGTAAGGTCGGCCCCCTGTTCGAAATTGCCCAAGCCGTGGAAAAGGCCGCCACCGACCGGCTCGGCGCCAAGGGTATCTACCCCAACGTGGATTTCTATTCCGGCGTGCTGTATCGGGAAATGGGCATTGCCCCCGATCAGTTTCCCTCCCTGTTCGCCATGTCGCGCGTGGCGGGCTGGCTGGCGCATTGGAAAGAGCAGTTGGGCCAGAATCGTATCTTCCGTCCCACCCAGGTTTATACGGGCGAAGTCGACCGGGAATACGTGCCGCTGGAACGGCGCGGCTGAGCCAATCTTCGGGGCCATCGCGCAGCCTAAATCTTTCCTCTGCGTTCTCTGCGCCTCTGCGGTTCAACAGCTTTTTCCAGGTTTATACAAAAGTTTTTTTTTCGCTAAATAAATTGCGCTATAAGCCGTAAATATAAAAACCGGCCACTGTTTATAGACGCAATTAGCCCCCACCCCTCATGCTTTGCTCTCCCGACGACCTCACGAAAAAAAGCCAAGCGCTGTTAAGCACCTGGCAGCGCTATCAATCGGCGCCGAGCTTTGAGAATTTCGTCGAGTTGGCCGTATCGATCAATAGTTTTACCGAATTCCTCATCGACAAGGGCGTCACCGCCTTGCATCACGCCAGCCATCAGCTCGAGCAAGTGGCGTTGGCCTTGTTCAATGAAGAAGTGAGGCACCCGCTAAGCCAAGCCGCAGCGGATGATTTAAACCAACGCATACTCGCGCTCGCGCGCATGGTGGACAGCCACGCCGCGGCAACCGAAGGGATGACAGAGCGGCGCCATGAACCGCAGCACGCCCCGATCAATACCAAGCGGGTAGGCGATATTTGGCTGATCGGGCATGACCGGGAATTATGGCAAGACTTGCTGACGCAGCTCGAATATTTCGGCATGCCGGTAAATTTCCTGACGTGGGAACAGTCATTGCCGGATAGCGTAGGTAGCGCCCCTTTGCTGCTGCTCGACATTAGCAGCCTGCCGGAAGAAGCATGGCAGGCGCGCATCAAAGCCCTGCGCCAAAAATTCGCGATCGGGCAGTTGCTCTGTCTCGCGGTGCGCTCCGATTTTGAGCAGTTGCAACAAGTGCTGCGTATCGGCTGCGATGGATGTTTGCTGGAAGGCATGCCCTTGCACACCATCGTCTCACAAATTCTGGAATTGAACGAACGACAGGAGCAAGAAGCTTACCGCGTGCTGATTGTGGAAGATTCGATGACCGCAAGCCGCGTCATTCAGCGCACGCTGGAGGAAAACCAAATCCTCACCCAGGCCATCAACGACCCGCGCCAAGTGCTCAGTGCGCTCAAGCAGTTCAACCCCGATTTGATTTTGATGGATATGTATATGCCCAACTGCACCGGGGTCGAGGCCGCGCGCATCATCCGCCAGCACGACGAATTCTTGAGCATCCCCATCGTGTATCTTTCCGGCGAAACCAATGTCGCGCTGCAAGTCGATGCCATGCGCTTGGGCGGCGATCATTTCCTCACCAAGCCCTTTAACCCGGTTTTTCTCAACGCCATCGTTAAAAGCAAAATCGAACGCTACCGGGCGTTGCGCCGCTCCATGTACCACGATAGCCTCACCGGCTTGCTCAACCACACCAGCGGCAAAGACACGCTGGACGCCATGATCTCCAACGTCGCGCACGAGGGCGGCAACTTGTCGGTGGCGATGTTGGATATCGATCATTTCAAGCAGGTCAACGACAACTATGGCCACCCCGTCGGCGACCAAATCATTCGCAGCCTGTCATGGCTGCTCAAGCAACGCCTGCGCAAACAAGACATTCTCTGCCGCTACGGCGGCGAAGAGTTTCTCATCGGCCTGCCCAATACCGGCATGGAACAAGCTTTCACTGTCATAGACGGCATACGCCAAGACTTCGCTCAGATTCGCCATCCGCATCGCGATACCTATTTTTGCACCAGCGCCAGCGGCGGCATCGCTGCTTTCCCGGATTATCAAACCAGCGATGCGCTCATCAAGGCGGCGGATGATGCGCTGTATGCGGCCAAGCGCGGCGGACGGAATTGCGTACGACGCGCCAAGTAGCGGCAAGCGGATTCTGCGTTAATCCAGCCAGGATATTAGTTTAAGTACCGGTTCCGGGATAAATCGCGCCCAGCACGCAGGCGTGTTTGGCCCCGGTTACGGCGGGCAGATTGCCCGTTTTCCCCTGCAAGGCTTGCCGCGCGAGCCAAGCGAAGGCGAGCGCTTCCACTTGTTCCGCCGCCACGCCCAGTGCATCGGTGGGTGCGACCGATATCCCCTGTCCTGCAAACGCATGGCGCAGCGCATGCATCAACGCGCCATTGCGCGCGCCGCCGCCGCACACAAATACTTCTTGCGCGCCCATGCAGTAATCCTTGATCGCCTGTGCAATCGATTGCGCCGTGAGTTGCAACAGCGTGGCTTGCACGTCTTGCGGCGCGTATTCCGTGCGCAGAAACGGCTGCAACCAAGCGCTATTGAACAAATCGCGGCCAGTGCTTTTGGGCGGGCGCAGTTGGAAAAACGGCGCTTGGAGCAAGGCGGCCAGCAAGGCCGGAATCACTTTGCCGCTTGCGGCCCAGGCGCCGTTGTCATCAAAGGCGTGTCCGGTATGCGCGGCGCACCACGCGTCCAGCAGCATATTGCCGGGACCGCAATCGAAACCGATGACCTTGCCGGCAACGGGTAAATCGGTGAGATTGGCGATGCCGCCGATATTGACGATCACACGGTGTTTTTCCGGATGGCTAAACGCCGCCGCATGAAATCCCGGCGCCAGCGGCGCGCCTTGCCCACCCGCCGCGATATCGCGGCTGCGAAAATCCGCAACGACAGTGATGCCGGCGAGCTCCGCCAGCAAGGCGGGGTTGTTGAGTTGCAGGGTGTAGCCCAATTCAGGGCGATGGCGCACGGTTTGGCCGTGGCAGCCGATGGCGGCCACTTGCCGTGCGCTGATTTTCTGTTGAGCGAGCAATGCGTGCACTGCTTCCGCATAGTGCCGCGCTAACTGATTGGCGGCGAGTGCGGCGCGCGCCAATTCATTTTCGCCGGGCTGGTTTAACGCGAGCAGTTCCGCGCGCAATGCGGCGTCGAAACCAATATGCTGGCTGGCAATGAGCTGGGGAGGCTCCGCGCTGAAATCGGCGAGCACGGCATCCACGCCGTCCAGGCTGGTGCCGGACATGATGCCGATATAGCGCTGGGATTGAGGGCTAGGCACTCAATAACGAAGAGCTAGTCTGCGCTGGCGAGATTCAGGCCGCGCAACATTTCCAGTTGTGCGGTGAGCGGCTTGGCAGAGGCGAGGAACTCGTTTTTGAACTGCGCGGCGATGGGGAAGGCCTGCGGCATCGGAACGGTGAGCGGGTTGCGCTGCACACCGGCGACGCGGAATTCGTAATGCAGATGCGGGCCGGTCGCCATGCCGGTGGCGCCGACATAGCCGATGACATCGCCTTGCTTCACGCGTGACCCTTGACGCAGGCCCTTGGCGAAGGCGGAGAGATGGCCATACACGGTGCTGTTGCTGCCGCCGTGCTGGAGAATGATCACGTTGCCATAGCCGCCCTGCCTGCCCGCGACGGCGACGGTGGCATCGGCGGTGGCGCGTATCCGCGTGCCGGTGGGCGCGCCGTAATCGACCCCTTTATGGGCGCGCCAGGTTTGCAACACGGGATGCAGGCGCGCGCTGCTGAAACCGGAGGTGATGCGCGAGAATTCCAGCGGCGAGCGCAGGAAGGCTTTGCGCAGGTTCTTGCCATCCGGCGTGTAGTAGCCTTCGCGGCCTTCGCGATCCTTGAAATACAGGGCGCGATAGGCGTGGCCTTGATTCACGAATTCCGCGGCGAGCACGCGGCCGGTTTTCACCGGCTCGCCGTTGCTGTAGAGCGTCTCATACACCACGGTGAAGCGGTCGCCCTTGCGGATGTCCAGATGGAAATCGATGTCCGAGGAAAACACTTCGGCCATTTGCGTCGCGATCGCATCCGGTACGCCGGCGGCGTCGGTCGCACCAAACAGCGAACTGCGGATCTCGCCCGACTTCATCGCTACCCGGGTGTCGAGCGGCGCGGTTTGTTCGACGGCCCTGAACCCCGCGCCGTCGCGATCAACCGAAAGCAGCGTACTGTCGGAGGCGATATAACGCAGCGCAATCAATTCGCCCTCTTCCGTGGTCTTCGCGCGTACGCTGCGGCCGGGGACGAGTTGGTACAGGGTTTTTGCGTGTTTCGCACTTTTAATAAAGGTGACGGCGGTTTCGTCTTCGACTTGCAGCCGGTTGAGCAGGCTGCCGATGGTGTCTCCGCGTTGAATGCGCGCTTCGCGCCAGTAGGCGCTGTCGCCTTCATTCAATATCGCCGCTTGCGGCAGGGCGAGGTTTTCGATAACGGTTTTGAGTTCTACCGGTCGCGGATCGGTCGCAGGCGCGATACCAAAAGCCACCGCCATGCCGAGGAGCGGTATCGTGGACAAGGCAACCAGCCAGCGCAGGCGGATTTTTCTGTCTTGAGGGGGCGGGTTTTGCGCTAAAATTGCGCCTGCTTTGTTCTTTATTGGATCCTGCATGGGTAGCCGCTCTATATAAGTGGCGTGAGGATAGCAGAGAATGAAGGCATGGCAAAATACATTGCTGTCATGTACCGCCTTGAAGTATTTCATAAAAATCTAATATTTAACCCATTCTATTCAATCAATGGCACCGATAGACGAAGCGCTCCAAGTCATTAAGCGCGGCTGTGATGAGCTGCTGCTAGAAGAAGAGTTGAAGCAAAAACTCGTCAGCGGCCGCTCGCTGCGGGTGAAAGCCGGCTTTGATCCGACCGCCCCTGACCTGCATCTCGGGCATACGGTGCTGCTCAACAAAATGCGCCAATTGCAAGAATTGGGGCATGAGGCCATGTTCCTGATCGGCGATTTCACCGGCATGATCGGCGACCCAACCGGCAAAAGCGCGACCCGGCCCCCGCTCACGCGGGATCAAGTGATCGAGAATGCGCGCAGTTACGAGAGCCAGATTTTCAAAATTCTGCATCCCGAAAAAACCTTGGTGATGTTCAATTCGAGTTGGATGGGCGAAATGCGCGCAGCGGATCTGGTCGCCCTTGCCGCCAAGCACACTGTGGCGCGCATGCTGGAGCGGGATGATTTCCACAAGCGCTATGGTTCCGGCCAGCCGATTGCGATCCATGAGTTTCTTTATCCGCTGATTCAAGGCTATGACTCCGTGGCGATGAAAGCGGACATGGAGCTCGGCGGCACCGACCAAAAATTCAACTTGCTGGTCGGGCGCGAGCTGCAAAAACACTACGGCCAAGCGCAGCAAGTCGTGCTGACCATGCCGATTCTCGTGGGATTGGATGGTGTGCAGAAAATGTCCAAGTCTTTGGGCAACTATATCGGGATCAACGAGCCGCCGAATGAAATGTTCGGCAAGCTGATGTCGGTGTCCGACGACTTGATGTGGCGTTATATCGAATTGCTGTCGTTCGAGCCCCTGGCGACAGTCGCGCAATGGAAGCAGGAGGTGGCCGGCGGCCGCAATCCGCGCGACATCAAAGTGACCTTCGCGCAGGAAATCGTGGCGCGTTTCCATGACCGCATCGCCGCGGAAAAAGCGCTGGCGGACTTCGAAGCGCGCTTCAAGCAGGGTGCGCTGCCGGATGACATGCCCGAGGTGACTTTAGATGGTGGGCAAACTGGCCTGCCTATCGCGCAGGTGTTGAAGCAAGCAGGTTTGACCCCCAGCACCTCCGAAGCCCTGCGCATGATCGAGCAGGGGGGCGTGAAACTGAATGGTGAAAAAATCAGCGACAAAGCGTTGGTGCTTAAACCTGGAGAGCCGATCGTGGTTCAGGTCGGCAAGCGCAAGTTCGCACGGGTGACGCTTACTTAAAAAGGCCCGTGATTCGGGCCTTTTTATGCGCGCTTAGTCATCATGATGATCGTGCTTATGTTTTTTCTTGTGGTGTCCTAGATGCTTGCCGTTATCGTGGTGGTCGTCGTCGTGCTTGACCTTGTGTTGTGTTTTCGTTTTTTTGAGGCTTGGCTCGGATGAGCCGATTGCCGCGCCGGTAGCGCCGCCGACGGCCGCGCCGACGATTGCGCCATTTTTGCCGCCCACGGCTGACCCGGCCGCCGCGCCGACGCCGCCTCCGATTGCGCCACCCACAACGGCTCCGCCGTCAATCTCGCCGGCCAGCGCGGGGAGAACCAATGCGCTAGTTAATATTGCCGTGATAATCATGCTCCGCTTCATTACCGCTCCTTTTAAGAAAATAGGGTTTGCAGGCATTATTTGTGGTTCGGCCAGGCTTGTCCATGCGCTGCCCATTACGTTTAAGTTAGCTACGGCGATTTGCCGCTTGGTTGCTAGGGGCAATTAGCGATGCTTATTACCTGATTAAAAATTCCGCCTTGCTAGGAATGTGATTTCAAAGGAAAATCCGCCCCCCTTCAGGTGTGGATGCACCTGTTTGTGTTTGACGTTAGGTACGGAATAAATCCAAAGCGAGCCCTCTTTCGCTTTTATTTTCGGCATAAATATTAGTAATTTACGATGTAATAACGTATCAGCTCCTGGCATCAGAACGGGCTATCCTGAATAAAGAATTTATGAGCGCCGCGACCATAAAAGTTGAAAATCACGACCGGCAAGCGGTGAAATTCACCACTTGTTATATGTGCGCTTGCCGCTGCGGCATCAAAGTCACGCTGGAAGCGGGCAAAGTGCGCTTCATTCAGGGCAATCGCAATCACCCGACCAATCAGGGCGTGCTCTGCGCCAAGGGTTCGGCCGGGATCATGAAGCAGTATTCGCGCGCCAAGCTCTCCAAGCCTTTGATGCGCAAGCCGGGCAAGCATCGCGGCACGGGCGAATTCGTCGAAATCGAGTGGGAACAAGCGATCGATATTCTGACCGACCGGCTCGATCTGATTCGCTCCACCGATCCTTCCAAATTGGCGTTCTTCACCGGCCGCGACCAGATGCAGGCGCTGACCGGGCTGTGGGCGCAGCAATTCGGCACGCCGAATTGGGCGGCGCACGGCGGCTTCTGCTCGGTGAATATGGCGGCGGCGGGCTTGTACACCATCGGCTTTTCCTTCTGGGAATTCGGCGCGCCGGATTGGGATTACGCCAAATATTTCATCATGTGGGGCGTGGCGGAAGATCACTCCTCCAACCCGATCAAGATCGGCCTGGAAAAGCTCAAGCGCCACGGCGGTAAATTCGTGTCGGTCAACCCGGTGCGCACCGGCTATTCGGCCATTGCCGACGAATGGATCCCAATCAAGCCCGGCATGGATGGGCTGCTCGCCCTGTCCGTCGTGCATGTGCTGTTGTCGCGCGAATTGTTCGACTGGGAATTCTTGGTGCGCTACACCAACGCGCCGTGGATGGTGGTGCAGACGCCGGGCCAGGTGGGCGATGGCCTGTTTCTGCGCGACGAAGCGGGCAACCCGCTGGTGTGGGATATGGAAAAGGAATCCTTCGTCAGCGCGCTGGATGCCGATATCGCGCCCGCCGTGTTCGGCGAATTTGTCGCGCCCGATGGCCGCCCGCTGAAGACCTCGATGCAGCTCATGGCCGAGCGCTATCTCGACGAGCGCTATGCCCCGGAAAATGTCGCAGCCGAATGCGGCGTGCCGGCCGAGGCGATCGAGCGCATGGCGCTGGAAATGGCGCATGTCGCGTTCAAGGAAACGGTCGAACTCGATATCGAGTGGACCGATATCTGGGGCCGCAAGCACGATAAGGTGATCGGCCGTCCGGTGGCGATGTACGCCATGCGCGGCATTGCGGCGCACTCCAACGGCTTCCATGCCTGCCGCGCGATTCATCTGATTCAAATGCTGTTGGGCGCGCTCGACGGCCCGGGTAATTTCCGCGCGCGTGCGCCGTATCCGAAGCCGATTCCGCCGCATCAGGTGCCGGAAAACAATCTCGATATCATCCATGCGCCGAATACGCCACTGTCGCGTCCGCCTTTGGGCTTTCCGACGCGGCCCGAAGACTTGGTGATCGACCATGACGGCAATCCGCTGCGCATCGACAAAGCCTATTCCTGGGAGACGCCGATCGCCTCGCACGGCTTGATGCATATGGTGATCACCAATGCGACCAATCACGATCCGTATGCGATCGATACGCTGATTTTGTTCATGGCGAATATGGCGTGGAATTCGTCCATGAACACCAAGAGCGTGCAAGAGATGCTGGTGGAAGAAGATCCGGAAGAACCCGGCCAGTATAAGATTCCCTTCCTGGTGATGGTGGATGCGTACCACTCCGAGACGGTCAATTTCGCCGACTTGGTGTTGCCCGATACGACTTACCTCGAGCGCCACGACTGCATCTCGTTACTGGATCGTCCGATTTCCGAGCCGGATGCGGCGGCGGATGCGATTCGTTATCCCTTGGTGGAACTCGATCGCGATGTGAAGCCGTGGCAGGAAGTGCTGGTGGAACTGGCTTCGCGCTTGAAATTCCCCGCTTTCACCAACAAGGACGGCACGCGCAAATTCAAGAACTATCCGGACTTCATCGTCAATTACGAACGCAGCCCGGGCGTGGGTTTTCTCGCCGGCTGGCGCGGCAAAGATGGCGAGAAGTCGCTCAAGGGCGAACCGAATCCGAAGCAGTGGGAAAAGTATATCGAGAACGAATCGTTCTTCGCCCACCACTGGCCGGACAACATGAAATACAACCGCTTCGCCAATAAAGATTATTTGGACGTGGCGGCGGATGCCGGCTTCGTGGGTAGGGCCGAGCCGATCATCATGCAGTTTTATTCCGAGCCGCTGCAAAAGTTTCGCCTCGCGGGACAAGGCTTGTACGACGGGCCGCAACCCAAGAACCAAGCCGACCGCGACCGCTTGGTGAAATATTTCGACCCGCTGCCGCTGTGGTATCAGCCGCTGGAACAGCAGCGCGTGAATGAGGCGGAGTATCCCTTCTACGCGCTCACCCAGCGCCCGATGCTGATGTACCACTCCTGGGATTCGCAAAACGTATGGCTGCGCCAGTTGATGGCGCAGAACTATATGTATATGAATCGCGGCAAGGCCGAGCGCATGGGGCTCAAAGACGACGATTGGATTTGGGTCGAGTCGCACAACGGCAAGATTCGCTGCCAGCTAAAAACCATGGAAGGCTGCGAAGAAAACACGGTCTGGACCTGGAATGCAATCGGCAAGCAAGGCGGCGCCTGGGGCTTGAAGCCGGAGGCATCGGAAGCGAAGAAAGGTTTCCTGCTCAACCACCTGATTTCCGAATTGCTGCCGGAGAAGCAGGGCGAGCGCCGCATCACCAATTCCGACCCGGTTACCGGCCAAGCCGCGTGGTTCGATTTGCGCGTCAAAATTTACAAAGCCGAGCCGGGCGAAGTGGGTAGTTGGCCGCAATTCCCCGATATCAAGCCACTGCCGCACGACGATGGCGAGCGGCCAAATGTGCTGCGCTACAGCACGCGCACCGAGTGAGCGGGAAG
>JACRIU010000116.1 GCA_016235775.1 Hydrogenophilales bacterium | reverse complement strand
GTTTTCACTCCGTTTTCGTTTAACGTGGCTTGTTTAACGTAAAGCGCGCAGCGAGCAGCGTCTCCACCGCCGCGCGCGCCTCCGTCCCGTACCAGTCGTATTCGCCCAGCACGCGGTAGGCGATGCGCCCGTCCGCGCCGATCAGATACGACGCGGGCACGCCCGGAATGCCGTACTGCCTGCCGATCAGGCCGTCGCGGTCGTGCCACACTTGAAAGCTCAGCTTGAGCTCCTCCGCGTATGCCTGCACGCTGCGCGCGCTCGCCCGATCCTGCGACACCGCCAGCACCACCAGGCCCTGGTTTTTATAAGCCTGATGCAGCGCCTCCATCGAGGGCAACTCCTTGCGGCAAGTCGTGCACCAGGTGGCCCAGAAGTTGAGCAGCACCACCTTGCCCTGCAGCGTGTTGAAACGCGCCGTCTGCCCCTTCAAGTCTTGCGTGACGAAATCGCCCGCCATCAGCGCGCCCTTGACCGGCTTGAGTTCTCCGGCCCCGGCCGGGGCAAGCATGGCGAACAGGGCCAGGAAGGCGTAAAGATATCGCATGGCTCTCCCGGCCGCCCTTCCTTATTTCTCGATCGGCAGACGCGGATCGACCGACCACTCATCCCACGAGCCGCTGTACTCGACCACGTTGTCGTAGCCGATCAGCTTCATGGCCAGCGCCACGTCGGTGGAGCGTCCGAGGCCGCTCTGGCAATAAGTCACTACCTTGGTATCCTTGGTGATGCCGCGCTGATTGAGCACTTTCTCGATCTGGCCGGCGGTCTTGAACGTATTCACCTTGTCCGAGAATTTTGTCCACTCGAGATGCTTGGCGCCCGGGACGTGTCCGCCGCGCGAGGCGCCCGGGCGCAGGTCCTTGCCGATGTATTCATTGAACGAGCGCGTGTCCACGATCACGACGTCCTTGTTGCGCAGGTTCTTCTGCACCCACTCGCGCGTCACGACCTTCTCGGGCTGCGGTTTGGCGGCGAATCTTTTCTTCTCCGGCACGGGCGCGTCCTGGGTCACGGGGCGGCCCTCCTTGAGCCACTTGCGAAAGCCGCCGTTCAGCACCTTGACGTTCTTGTGGCCGAAGAAATCGAGCACGAACCACACGCCCGAGGCGGACGTTCCCTCGCCGCCGTCATAAACGATCACCTGCGTGCCGGCATGAATACCGGCCTCGCCGAAAATCTTCTCCGCCTCGGCCGGGCTCAGGGGGAAACCGGTTTTCTTGCGCTCGTCGAGCCGGGTAAGGTCGAGGTAGAAGATATTCACTGCGCCAGCGATATGGGCCCGCTGGTAGCTCGCGGCGTCCACGGTGTCCAGCACCCTGACATCAGGCTGATTGAGGATTTTCGCCAGCTCCTCGGTTTCGATCAAAAGCTCGGGCCTGGCGTAATCCTGGCCCGCCAAGGCCGCCGGCCCGCTCAGGGCGATGACGGCTGCAAGCAGCAGATTCGAGAGCCACCCATGTTGTGCAAATTGCATATTGCCCCCCTTCAACTGCTTTGCCGAAAGTTAAACTTGGGAAACCCTGCTTTTCCTGATCCCCGCCGGGGATCGAGCATTACAGTCAACCCTTGAAGAACTCCTTCCCCGCTGGGGGCCTCAGGATTTTGAGCTGCGCGACCCGTAGCCGCTCGATCTTTCCGTTCTTCAGGATTTCGCCCTGGAGCTCGACTTCCTGGCCGAATGCTTCGTCGAACTTTTCCTGCGCCACGCCGCTCTTGGCGGACAGATCGATTGCATAGTAATCCCCGTCTTCGGTCCAGAACACCATCGGTTCCGCCCACTTGAGATAGCACTCGCCGATTTTTCCAAGCTGCGCGCATTTCTCCCCGACGATCCGGCCCTTCAGTTGCGCCTGCTCACCACTGGAAACCTGACCGGCCAGCAGCGCTAGAAACGCACCTGCCGCAATCAAAAACCGTCCCTGCGTTCTCGTGTGCATTTTTGTGCTCCTTTACTTGACGTCCTTGATCGCTGCCTTGAGGCTGTCGAAATCCTTTTTGATTTCCATCAGGCGCCCTTTCTGCTCCTGCTTCGGCACGCCTTCGATTTCCAGGATGTCGGCGACCTCGGCATAGCTCACCATGCCGTTCAACTCGCCCCCGTCCACCGCGATCAACTGGTCGCCGTAGTACACCGCCGGGGCTTTGGCGCCCGCTCCGGCAAACGTGACCGGAATGATCTGCACCGGCAGCTTATAGAGATTGGACAGCTCGGCCGCCACCTGCATGTTGTTGTTGCAGCGTACTCCAGGCGGATCGCGGCCGATCAAGGTGAGCACCTTCTGGCCATTGATCACCGCCTGGCCGGGCGGCCCCCCGGCATGAGAAAGCGCCGGCGCGGCGCCCAGCACAACCGTCACAAACATGAAAACACGCAATGGCTTAAATGACATGATCTACCTCCTTACTGGTTAAAGGATACCCGCTGTCCAGGACATCTACTAAAGTAATCATATGAATACTTGAATATGGAGTCAAGGATAATTTGCGCTTCTGTAATCTCCTTGGCCAAGCCTGGTTTTTGGGCGGCTCAACTGAATGGCCTTTCCGGATGAAAGGTTTCTTCCTGGGAAAACCCCACTGCATGGGCTATAAGTAAAACCATGTTCACTCGTTGAAAGGACTAAGCCATGAAAGCCTGTACAGGAGTCCTGCTCGCTCTCCTTATCGCGCTCCCCGCCTCCGCCGAAGTCGACAAGCGCGCGCGCAGCCTGGCTGCCACTTGCGCCGCCTGCCACGGCACCGGCGGCAAAAGCGTGGGCGGCACCGCCGTACTCGCTGGCATGGACAAGGCGGAATTCATCAAGCAAATGACCTCGTTCAAATCCGGCCAACGCAAAGTCACGGTCATGCATCAGCACGCCCGTGGCTATAGCGATGAAGAGATCGAGAAAATGGCCACCTACTTTTCAACCCAATCTCGTGGCGAATAGGAGAACAGCATGACATTCGATCGCCGTGAATTTATGAAAATCGCCGCAGGCGGCACGCTGCTGACTGCATTTCCCTCTATCGCCTTCTCCGCACCCGAACTGATGAAGAAAAAAGGCCCGCGCGTGGTCATCGTGGGCGCCGGTTTCGGCGGCGCGACTTGCGCCAAGTATTTGCGCATGTGGAGCGACAAAAAGATCGAAGTGATTCTGGTCGAGCGTAGTCCAACTTTCATCTCCTGCCCCATGAGCAACACCGTGATCGGCGGCTCGCGCAGTATGCAAGACATCACTCACGAATATAAAGCGCTCGGCAAGAAATATGGCGTCAAACTGGTTCAAGGCGAAGTGCTCGCCATCGACACCGCTAAGCAAACCGTCAACTTGGCCAAGGGCTTTTTGAAATACGACCGGCTGGTGGTCGCACCGGGCATTGATTTGATGTACGACCAAGTCGAAGGCTTAAGCCAAAAAATCGCCGACGAACAAATCCCCCACGCCTGGAAAGCCGGGCCGCAGACCGCACTGCTCAGAAAACAGCTCGAAGCCATGGCGGACGGCGGCGTATATGTGCTGTCGATTCCCAAAGCACCCTATCGCTGCCCGCCTGGTCCCTATGAGCGCGCCTGCCAAGTCGCGTTTTACCTGAAGAACTATAAACCCAAATCCAAGGTCATCATCCTGGATGCCAATCCGGATATCACCTCGAAAAAGGGCTTGTTCCTCTCCGCGTGGAATACCCTATATCCCGGCATGATCGAGTACCGGCCCAATGCGCTGGTCACCAAGGTGGACGCCGCCGCCCGCAGCGCCAAAACCGAATTCGAGGAGGTGAAAGCGGACGTGCTTAATGTGGTGCCGCCGATGCGCGCGGGCAAGGCCGCCGACCTGGCGGGCGCGGTGAACGTGGACAAGCGCTGGTGCGCGGTGGATTTCCTCACTTACGAATCCAAAGTGCAAAAGAACGTGCACATCATCGGCGACGCCGTCGCGGCCGGCCTGCCCAAATCCGGCCACATGGCCACCGCCCAGGCCAAAGTCACCGCCGCCGCCATCATCGAGTTGATGAACGGCCGCCAGCCCGATCCCGATCCGGTGGTCAACAACACCTGCTACAGCATGGTGTCGGATAAAGAAGCCATGCACGTCGCCAACGTGTTCCGCTTCAATGTCGAGAAGCAGAGCATGGTCGCAGCGGAAGGCGGCGGCGTGTCGGAGAAATACAGCGAAGAAGAAGGCAGCTTCGCCAAGTATTGGGCGAATAATATTTGGTCGGATGTGTTGCGGTGATTGCGATTCATTGGGCTGCGCAGCGCGAAGCTCAACATCTCCATGCAATCGCGATAGCTGAGCTTAGGGGCGATCCATCGCGTCAGGCAAAACTCGTTCAATTCGCAGCGACCCGGCCATGACGCGATAAACGATAACGAATGGGGCGCGCGGAACAACCAATTCGCGCGTCCCGGGGATTTGCCCGGATTTGCCTAGCAGGGGAAAATGAGCGAGCGAAAGCGCCGCTTTCATGATGCGGCTAACCACCAGATCGGCATTGCGTAAACTGTGGTGTTCGACGATGTAGCGCCAAGCTTCGAAGTAGTCTTCGGATGCTCGCGGCGACCACTCAAGCCGCTTTAGTTTTTTTTCCGACAACAGCGGCCCGCTTTTTTTTGAAATGGCTAAGAACTTCCTCGGTGCTTAGGTAACCTTCGCGTCTGCCGGACTCAATACCTGCTTCGATGGCCCGCTTGCGAGATTCCAGATAAGACACATGCGCGATAATCGCCTCCTTGGCGACTGCGCTCGCGCTCTTGCGGCTATCGGCAGCGACCTTTTCCAGACGCTTGAGCAGCGCCTTCGGGATGGGTAGCGGTGCATTCATGTCGATTCCTCTTCAGATGTTCTAATGAGAAATTCTACGCCCACTGAGCAAAAGCAGGAATCCCTTGGCACAGAATGCTTGTCTCCAAGGTTCGCCCCCTTTACGCTTGCTAAGCCGCAAAAATTTCAAATTCCGTTGCCTTGGCGACCGGGCGGGCGCAAGTGATGGGGTCACAAGTGATCAAAGTGATAGGGTCAGACTCGACACAAAGTGATAGGGTCAGACTCGACATATCCGCGCCATTACTCACCCGACGATTTTGCTAATAGCACTTCTGAGCGCGGCTTGATCATCATTCTTTAGCCGCCCAAGCTCGCAAGGGCGTAATCGTTATTGTGCCAGGTGCCAGCGATCGTAGCACAAGACCATTGCTGCCACTATTGCGCCTACATTCTAGGCATTCACCCGCCGCAATACGGCTAAAGGCGGCGTGCGCAGCACGCTGCGCGTCGCCATCATGCCGGCAAGCGTTATGCCGGCCGCGCCGCCCACCACACCCACGACCCACACCCAAGGATTGAACGCGAACGGCAGGTGCAGCACTTGCTGCGCCAGCACGAACGCCGAGACGCTGGCGCCGGTGGCGGCGAGCACCCCGGCCAGCGCACCCAGGGTGGCGAATTCGATCCATTGCGCGTTGGCCAGTTGCCGGGTGCGCGCGCCGAGGGTGCGCATCACGGCCGCTTCATATAAGCGTTCGTCGCGCGTCGCCATCACGGCGGCATACAGCACCACCAGCCCGGCCAATAAAGTGAACAGGAACACGAAGGTTACTGCCTCCGATACGCGCTCCATGATGGCGCGCACATCACTCATGATCGCCGCGACGTCGATGACGGTGAAGTTGGGAAATTGCCGCACCAGATCATTCAACACGGCCTCGCGCCCCGCCGGTAGATGAAAGCTGGTGATAAATGTCGCGGGTTGCGTTTGCAGCAATTGAGGCGTGCCGATGACAAAGAAATTGACGCGCATCGAATCCCAATCCACTTTGCGCAGGCTGCTCACACGGCCGGTGACGCGCGTACCGGCGATCTCATACGTCAGGCGATCCTGTGGCTTCATCCCCAATGTTTCCGCGATGCCTTGTTCCACCGAAAATTGATCGGGCGGGTCAAACGCGCGCCACCAGTGGCCGGCGGTGATGCGATTATCCGAGCGCGGAAGTTCCGCCCAAGACAAATTGAACTCGCGCTCGACCAGGCGCTGCGCGCGTTCTTCCGCATAGTCTTTCGCGTTCACCGCGCGCTCGTTGATGGCAACCAAGCGCCCGCGCACCATCGGATACAGCAAGGGGGAATCCAATTTTTCCGCGCGGAAGAATTGCGCCAGCCGCGGCAGTTGATCCGGTTGGATGTTGATCACGAAACGGTTCGGCGCGCCCGGCGGCAGCGAGGATTGCCAGCTCGCCAGCAAATCGCCGCGCACCAGCGTCAACAGCAGGAGCGCCATCAAGCCGAGCGCGAAGCCGAGAATTTGTGTCAGACTGGATGCGCGCCGCCGCCCCACGTTGGCCAAGCCGTAGAACCACACGCCGCGCGCGCGGCTGCGCAATGCCGCAATGGCGCGCAGCAGCAAGCCGCCCAGCAGCAAGCCGCCCAGCGCCACGACCAACAGCCCCGCCAGCACATATAGACCCAGCTCAATCTCCCCGGCGCGATACACCAGCACCCCCGCTACCGTCGCCGCGCCCAAGGCATAGCTCGCGAGCCCAAGCTGCCTCGGCATGCCCAGCTCGCGCCGCAGCACGCGCAGGGTGGATACGCGCTTCAGGCGCATGAGCGGCGGCAGGCCAAATGCGAGCAGCAGCAGCAAGCCCATGCCCACGCCTTCGGCCAATGGCCACAGGCTGGGCGCCGGCAGATCGTTGACGATGCGCCCGCGCATGAATTCCGCAAGACCTGCCTGCCCGCCGAAACCGGCCAAGCTGCCGAGCGCGCTGGCCGCCAAGCCGAGAATCGCGAACTGAATCAGATACAGCCGAAGAATCGCCGCTTGGCTCGCGCCCAGACAGCGCAGCACCGCGCAGCTATCCAAATGGCGTGAGACGAATTGCCGGCTGGCCAGCGCCACCGCGACCGCCGCCAATATCGCCGACACCAGCGCGGCCAGGCCCAGATACCGCCCTGCCCGCTCCAATGCCGCGCGAATCTCCGGCCGCGCATCGCGCACGCCTTCGATGCGTTCGCCGCGCGCCAGGCGCGGCTCGGCCCACTTGCGATAGGCGCTAAGTGCTTTGTCCTCTCCGGCGATCAGCAAACGATAGCCGACGCGGCTGCCGGGTTGGATCAACCCGGTACGCGCCATATCGTCCGCATGCAGCATGAGCCGCGGCGCGATATTGAAGAAATCGCCGGCGCGGTCCGGCTCTTTGGCGATCACCGCCGCGAGCGTCAAGCGCGTTTGGCCCAGCTCGATCTCCTCGCCGGTTTTCAAACCCAAAGCCTGCATCAAGCGCGCATCGGCCCAGGCCGTGCCCGGTTGCGGGCCGCTGCGCGCAGTTTCAGCCGGGCCGAACAACACCCGGCTCAAGCTCAATTCGCCGCGCAGCGGATAGCCTGCGCTGACGCCTTTTACCTCCGCCAATTGATTGCGCGCGCCCTGTATCACCATGCTGGGGAAAGCCAGCGTGTGCGCGCTGGATAAGCCGGAAGCGCCAGCCTGCGCCTCGAACGAAGCGGGAATCGGATGGTCGCTGATCAGCACCAGATCGGCGGCGAGCAATTGATTCGCCTGAGTGGTGAGCGCTTGCCGCACGCGATCGGTGAAGAAACTCACCGTGGTCACGGCCGCCACCGCCACCACCAGCGCGGCGAACATCAGCGTGAGTTCGCCCGCGCGCGATTCGCGTGCCAGCAAGCGCAGTGCGAGCTTCATGATATGTTGCCCTCTCTCCTAGCTCTCTCCCGCAAGCGGGAGAGAGGGACGTAGGCTCGCTGCGCGAGGTTCATACTACCCGCCCGGCGTCGAGCCGCAAGCTGCGTCCGCAGCGTGAAGCCAAGGCCGTATCGTGCGTGACCAAGAGCAAGGTCGTGCCGCGTTCGCGATTCAAGGCGAACAGCAACTCGATCACATTGGCGCCGGTGGCGCTGTCGAGATTGCCGGTGGGCTCGTCCGCCAGCAATAGCGCCGGTTCGGTCACGAAGGCGCGCGCAATCGCGACGCGCTGCTGCTCGCCGCCGGAGAGCTGCTTGGGATAATGCTGCATGCGGCTGCCCAAGCCGACGCGATCGAGAATGCGCCGAGCGCGGCTGCGCGCGTCAAGGCTCCCCGCCAACTCCAGCGGCAGCATCACATTCTCCAACGCGGTGAGCATCGGCAACAGTTGAAACGACTGGAATACAAAGCCCATGCAGCGCCCGCGCAAGGCCGCGCGGCCGTCCTCATCCAGCGCGAACAGCGCTTCGCCCTGAATCATCACGCTACCGCTCGATGGCTCGTCCAGACCGGCCAGCAAGCCTAATAGTGTCGATTTGCCGGAGCCGGAGGCGCCGACGATGGCGACCGACTCGCCGCTTTTGATCTCGAATGAAATATCGTGCAGGATAGTAAGCGGCCCTGCTTCCAGGTCAACCGTTTTGGCAAGCTGCTCAGCTTGAATAATCGATGGTTCTGACATGAAGTTATTGTTCCTTCGCGGATTGATCGCCGCCTTTTGTTTAGTTGCAGGGGTTGGGCATGCCCAACCCGATTCCGATACGGGGCGAGGCATGCCTCGCCCCTACCAGCCCGCAGGGGGCGCGCAAAAAATTCTGGTGCTCGGTGATAGCCTCTCGGCCAGCTACGGTCTGGCGCAAACCAGCGCTTGGGTCAGCTTGTTGCAGCAACGCTTGGCGGCGGAGAAATTCCCGCATCAAGTGATCAATGCCAGCATCAGCGGCGAGACCACCAGCGGCGGACTGTATCGCATCGACGCCCTGCTCGCCAGCCACCGGCCCAAGGTAGTCATTCTGGCGCTGGGCGCCAACGACGGGCTGCGCGGCCTGTCGCTGGAAGCCACGCAATCGAATCTCGAAGCGATGATCCGGCGCGCCAAAAAAAACCGCGCACAAGTGCTGCTGATTGGCATGCGCCTGCCGCCCAACTACGGCCCCGCCTATACCGAAAAGTTCCATCGCGTGTATGAACAACTCGCGCTGAAATATCAAACGAAGCGCGTGCCCTTCCTGCTGGCGCCGATAGCCGGCAAGCGCGAATATTTCCAGGCAGATGGCCTGCACCCGACCGCCGAAGCGCAGCCGCTGCTACTCGATACGGTGTGGCCGGTGTTGAGGCCGATGTTGAAACGTTAAACCCGAAAAAACAATTTGCCACAGAGAACACAGAGGTCACAGAGAAAAACGAGCGGCTTTAGTGTCTTGTTGATCTCACTCAAAAAACACCTAAGCGCCCTTAATCTGCCGTGCTTTTCTCTGTGTTCTCTGTGACCTCTGTGGCAAGTTTTTTCAGGGTTTTACCTTAAATTCGCATCCCGCACTTCCAGCACAATTCGAAATTGCCCGGACTCTCTTCGCCGCAGGCAGGGCAAGCCACGCTGCCGGAATTGACCATGGGGCTTTCGAATTCGCCGATGATCGCGTTCGCGCGAGCGAGATCGGCGGAGTGCTCGATCCACACCTCCGGATAGGCTTCACCGAACGGAATATCGCCCAGCCCGCCTTGCGCATTTTCCTTGAGCACGCGCGAAGCGATGCCGGCATGGCGCAGCAGGCCCGCAACAAGATGCGCCTGCGGCAAGTCGGCGGCTTGGTAGATACGAATCATGCTGGAGAGAATAACCTTTGGAACCACGGATGAACACGGATAAATGCAAAAACATTTGGCGATTGTCATTCAGGATTATTGTGTTGCGCTAAAAATTCGATCAACCTAAACCACTGCAATCACACGCTTATATCATCCGTGTTCATCTGTGTTCATCCGTGGTTCCAAAGGTTTTATTATTCGAAGTTAGTTTTATTTCACCGGCAGCACGATGAGAAACGATGTGCCGCCAAGTTTGCTGTCGGAAAGGGTGATATTGCCTTGATGCAGCTCGATGAAGGCTTTGACCAGGCTCAAGCCCAAGCCGCTGCCGGGCAAGGTGCGGCTGGGATCGACGCGCACGAAACGGTCGAAGACTTTTCTGCGCATATCCTGCGGAATGCCCGGCCCGCTATCGTCGAGGCGGATCACGGCTTTTTCGTCTTTGAATTCGGCTGACAGCACGATCTTGCCGCCTGCCGGCACGTATTTCACGGCGTTGTCGAGCAGGTTGGACAGCGCTTGGGCCAGCAATTGCCGGTCGCCCTCAATTTCAATATGCGCGGCGATATTCGCATCGAAAGCCTGCCCCTTATCTTCCGACAGTGGGCCATAAAGTTCGACGATGTCTTCCAGCAAGTGCGAGAGGTCGAGCGGTTTCTTGCGGATCTTGAGGCTCCCCGCCTCCGCCTGGCCGAGCGAGAGCAGGGATTGAAAAATCTCCTGCATGTTTTGCAATTCGGTCAGCACCCGCTCCAGCGTGAGACGAAACAGCTTGGGGTCGTTTTCTTGCAGGGTCACTTCGACATCGGCGCGCAAGCGGGTGAGCGGGCTGCGCAAATCGTGCGCGATGTTGTCGCTGACTTGGCGAATGCCCTGGAATAATTTTTCCATCTTATCGAGCATCGCGTTCATGTTGGTGGCGAGCACCGAAAACTCGTCGTTGCCGGTGACCGGCATGCGGCTGGCCAGGTTGCCGGAGTTGACGATCTTCATCGCCATTTGATTGAACGATTCGATCTGATTCCAGAAACGCTTGGCCAGCCACCAGCCGCCGGCCAGGCCGAGCAGCAAAATAAGCGCCACGGTGGTGATGAAGGCGGAGCGAAAGCTCGCCATCAGCTCGTCCGTGGCCTGCATGCTCTTGGCGATTTGCACTTTGACCTGTCCTTCGATCGTGAAGCTCAACAAGCGCGCCTTGACCCGCACGCCTTCGCCCACATTCAGCATGGCTTGGATTTCATGAATGCCTTGTCCGGCTGGAATATCCGCCGGCAGTTGTAGCTCGCCCGCCTCCAGCAGCCTCGCCCCGTTCGCATCGAATACCCGATATGTGCGATCGCTTTGCCCGCGGCTTAGCAGCTCGGCGCGAATCGCGCGAAACATGGCCGGAAAGCCGGCTTCCTTGTGCTGGACGGTGAGCAGGTTTTGTTGATCGAGCAGCGACTTATCGACTTGCCCGACGAGCGCGATGCGCAGTTGGTAATTGAGAAAAACAAAGATGAGCAGGGTGCCGACGATATAGAGCGCGGTAAAAGCCAGCGTGAGCCGCACCGGCGTCGTCAGCAGCGCCGCGGGGCGTTGGAAAATAGGCGGCACGCGGACTAGACCTCTTCCGCCCCCTGGGTGGAGCGCAGCATATAGCCGGAACCGCGCACGGTATGCAACATGGGATAGGGAAAGTATTTATCGATCTTGTAGCGCAGGCGGCTGATGTGCACATCGACCACGTTGGTCTGGGGATCGAAGAAATAATCCCACACATTCTCCAGCAACATGGTGCGCGTCACCACGCTGTCGGCGTGGCGCATCAGATATTCGAGCAAGCGGAATTCGCGCGGCTTCAGAAAAATTTCCTGCCCGGCGCGCGTCACGGCGCGCGAGAGCAGCTCCATGTGCAACTCGCCCACATCGAGTTCGGTCTCGGGATAGGTATCGAAACTCTTGGTGCGGCGCAGCAAGGCCTCGATCCGCGCTTGCAGTTCGGCCAGCGCGTAAGGCTTGACCACATAATCGTCGCCGCCGGCGCGCAGACCTTCCACCCGGTCGTCCACCTGGCCGAGCGCGCTCAAAATCAAGGCCGGCACATGCTTGCCGTCATCGCGCAGCGAGCGCAGCACGGACAGACCATCGCGCTTGGGCAGCATCACGTCAATCAGCCACAGGTCGTAGTCCTTATCGCGCGCCATGGAGAGGCCTTCCTCGCCGTCGTGGGCGACATCGGCGTCATAGCCAAAACCACCGAGACCTTTTTTCAGAAAATCCGCAGCGGAAGCATCGTCTTCAATAATCAGAAACCTCATCGCATGGCCCTCAACTGGTTGTTTGCATTTGATTCTAGCTCAGGGGTTCACTACGAGTTCATTAAAAATTGGTTATTTAGCTTGATTTTGCTATTCATTTGCCATAATGAGCAAAACGGGAGCATGACGATGAATACCGCGACGAAACTACCCAGCTATAGTGTTGAGTTCCTACCTTTGGAACGCCGCTTGCTCGAGCGGCGCAATGCCAGCCCTCATCTTACCTTTTTACTGCGCGAAAACCGGCATTTTGAGCGCCGGCAATCTCCCGCCGAGGCGGCAGCGGCAGCGGCAAACCAGCGCATCACGGCTCTGCGCAAGAATTAGCAACCTCCACCCTCGGCTCGCCGGGAAGCATGGCCCCGATCTCAGCCGCATAGCCAAACCCCGTATCCCGGAACAGTTGCAAAACCTGCGCGGCGACCTCTTCGCGGCACGCGACCAGCAAGCCGCCGCTGGTTTGCGGATCGCACAGCAGCTTGCGCTGCCACTCGGCCAAACCCGTGGGCAAGTTGACCGAAGCGCCGTAGCTAGCCCAATTGCGGTCGGCCGCGCCGGGCGCGAAGCCCTGCTGCGCCAGATTGGCCACATTGGGGAGCAGCGGCAATTGATTCCATTCGACGCGGGCGCCGAGACTTGAGCCGCGACAGATTTCCAAGAGGTGCCCAAGCAAACCGAATCCGGTCACATCGGTCACCGCATGCACGCCCGCCATGCCCGCCAGTTGCACGCCCGGCGTGTTCAGTTGGGTGGTGCTGTCCAGCATGGCGCGGTAGCCGTCCGCGCCCAGTTGGCCTTTTTTCAGCGCCGCGCTCATCACGCCGATGCCCAGGCCCTTGCCGAGGATCAGCCGATCGCCGGGCTGTGCGCGATTGTTGCGCTTGACCTGATCCGGATGCACCACGCCCAGCGCCACCAAGCCATAAATCGGCTCGGGCGAATCGATCGAGTGCCCGCCCGCGATCGGGATGCCCGCCGCCGCGCACACCGCGGCGCCTCCGGCCAATATCCCTTGAATCGCCTCCACCGGCAGCTTATCCACCGGCATGCCGACAATGGCGAGCGCAAACAAGGGCTGCGCGCCCATGGCATAGATATCGGAGATGGCGTTGGTGGCGGCGATGCGGCCGAAATCGAAGGGATCGTCCACGATCGGCATGAAAAAATCTGTGGTCGCCACGATGGCCTGCTGCTCGTTCAAGCGCCAGACGGCGGCATCGTCGCTGGTTTCAGCGCCCACTAAAAGATCGGGAAAGGATTTGCCCGGCGCGAGCTGGCCGAGGATTTCCGACAGCAAGCCGGGCGCGATTTTGCAGCCGCAGCCGCCACCGTGCGAATACTGAGTGAGCTTGATTTCAGCCATGCTTATTCCTGATTAGTCCTGGGGATGTAATGCGTGATTAGGGTTATGCCGTGCCAAAGGGCTAAAATCGCTTCTTTTCACTGAATAATACAGCCATGACAGCGGTCGCCACCGTAGCACAGCTCGATCAGTTTGACGAAATTATCGACGTGCGCACTCCACCGGAATTCCGCGAAGATCACATTCCAGGCGCGGTGAATTTTCCCGTACTCACCGAGCAAGAACGTGAGCGCGTCGGCACCCTCTACAAACAGGTTTCCAGCTTTGAAGCGAAAAAAATCGGCGCGGTGTTGATCGCGCGCAATATCGCACGCCATATCGAAGACTATTTCGCCTCCAAGCCGAAAAACTGGCGGCCATTGATTTATTGCTGGCGCGGCGGTAAGCGAAGCGGCGCCATGGCGCATATCCTGAGCGAGATCGGCTGGAAAGTGGCGCGCCTGGAAGGCGGCTACAAAGCCTACCGGCGCCGCGTGATCGAAGACCTCGCCACCCTGCCCCAAGCCTTTCAGTTCGAAGTGGTGTGCGGGCCGACCGGCTCGGGTAAAAGCCGCTTCCTGCAAGCGCTGGCAGCGAGCGGCGGCCAGGTATTGGACTTGGAACAACTCGCCGCGCATCGCGGCTCGGTGCTGGGCAACCTGCCCGATGCGCCGCAGCCGGCGCAAAAAATGTTCGATAGCCAAATCTGGCATCAGCTGCGGCATTTCGATCCGGCCAAGCCGGTCTATGTGGAAGCAGAAAGCAAAAAGGTGGGCCAGTTGCGCGTGCCCGATGCGCTGATCGAGCGCATGTGGCAGCAAGGCCACTGCGTGACATTGGAAGTGGCGAGCGCGCAACGCGTGCAGTTGCTGAAGGAAGAATACGCCCATTTCATCGCCGACCCGCAAAGCTTGCTGGAAAAAATCGCCTGCCTCAAGGAGCTGCATAGCAAGGAACGTTTAGCGCATTGGAACGCGCTTGCCCATGCCGGGCACTGGGACGAATTCGTGCTCGACATGCTGGTCAGTCATTACGACCCGGCCTATCAGCGCTCCACCCTCAAGCACTATCCGCATCTCGATCAGGCGACGGTGCTGCACCCCGCCGATATCTCCCCCGACGGCTTTGCCGGGCTTGCCCGCGAGTTCTTGTCCACCTAAGTGGAATAGGTATTTGCAGGCCAACGATGTCTTGACTCTCCGCGCCCAAATGCTAGCTTTAAATTAAGTATTGTATTTATTCAAAGGGAGAATTGAATTATGAGCACCACCTGGATTTTAGTTGCCAATTCCGCACGCGCACGTTTGTATGAAAACACGGGGATTGGCAAAGGACTAAAGCTGCTTTCCGAATTCGATCACCCGGAAAGCCGAATGAAGGGCTCTGAGTTGGTATCAGACCGCGCCGGTTTTGTGCAAGGTGTGGGCAATGGCCATGCCTCGCGCCAGCAAGCCACCGATCCAAAGCAGAATGAAGCCGAACACTTTGCGCTGGAGATCGCACGCACCCTGGAACATGGCCGAGGACAGAACAAATACGAGCGCCTGATTCTGGTGGCGGGATCGCCCTTTTTGGGAACGCTAAAAGCGCGCCTGTCCGACCCGGTGCTGGGCTTGATGTCGGATACGGTCGAGAAAGACTACACCAGCGTGAACGAGCGCGAATTAGGCAGCAAGCTGGAGCACTGCATTTATCTTTAGTCTGCTGTTGGCTGCAAGGGCCAGCGCTTCACAATTGCATAATGCGGCCCTCCCTCGTGCAGGGTGGACCGCACTAAAACGAAATCCTTGGCTTGCCACACGATAGCTGGGTTTTCGATCAAACCCTGCGGACAACTCGCCTTGCGCAGCAGCGTGACATGGGCTTGATACCGGCGCTCGTCGAATTTAAAGCCCTCCGCGCTCAATCCCAACTGCAACTGGCGCACCAAATCCATGAGCGGGCGCGGCGTCTCGTCCGTGGCAGCCCACGCCACTTGATTCTGCCGCCACCAACCCAAACGGGTGAACAGCATGTCGAAAGCCGGCAGCGTGATCTGATCCGCCACCTCCGTGATGCGCCGCATCCGCTCCGCGTCCACCGCGCCCAAAAACGCCAAGGTCAAATGGATGTTCTCGCGCCGGGTGCGGCGGCCGCCGCAGCGCTGATAGAGCTTGTTGCCGGCTGCATACAGTGCCTGTTGCAGGCTCGCTTCCGGCCATAGTGCAAAAAACAGCCGGACGGGTTCAGGAACGCTCACCGCACTTCTTCCCAATTTTGTAGGGGCGAGGCATGCCTCGCCCGATATCAAGCGCGGGTCGGGCATGCCCGACCCCTACGCCAATAGACAAATTGCTTGCGCCGCTATGCCCTCGCCGCGTCCGGTGAAACCGAGTTGCTCGGTGGTGGTTGCCTTCACATTGATGGCAGCCGGCGCGACGCCCAAATCGGCGGCGATATTGGCCACCATGGCGAGAATGTGCGGCGCCATCTTGGGCGCCTGCGCGATGATGGTCGCATCCAGATTCGCCACGCGATAGCCTTGCGCGGCGACCAGATGCATCACCTGCCGCAGCAAGGCGCGGCTATCGATGCCTTCGTAGCGCGCATCCGAGTCGGGGAAATGCCGGCCGATATCGCCCAGCGCCGCCGCACCGAGCAGCGCATCGCAAATGGCATGCAACAACACGTCGGCGTCAGAGTGCCCCAGCAAACCTAAATGATAGGGAATCTCCACCCCGCCGATGATGAGCTTGCGCCCCGCCACCAGGGCATGTACGTCGAAGCCTTGTCCGATTCGCATTTTTATCCTTAAACCTTTGGAACCACGAATGAACACGAATACACACAAATAAAAGCAAAACCCTCACTATCTGGTTTTAATTCGTGTGCATTCGTGTGCATTCGTGTTCATTCGTGGTTTCAAACTGTTTTTAAACTACTCAATATCAATTCCGCAAGCTTCAAATCTTGCGGGTAGGTCACTTTGAGATTCGTCGCATCGCACGCCACCAGCTTTGGCTTCAGCCCCATATGTTCGATGGCGCGCGCTTCGTCGGTGGGGGTGCCGGCGCCGAAGGTTTCCAGGGCGCGCAAAAGCAAGCCATGGCGGAACATTTGCGGGGTTTGGGCTTGCCACAGATTTTCGCGCGGTTCGGTGGCGATGACACGCGCGTCTGCATCGGCGCGTTTCAAGGTATCCGCCACCGGCACCGCCAGCAGGCCGCCCACTTCGTCCGCCGCCAGCGCCGCGATCAAGGTATCGAGATGCGCTTGCGCCAGGCAGGGCCGCGCCGCGTCATGCACCAGCACCCAATCCTCCGGCTGCGATACCGGGTCGATGGCGCGCAAGCCATTCAACACGCTTTCGGCGCGCGTCGCGCCGCCGCAGTAGAGCCGCCGCAATTTGGCGTCGAAGGGTGTCCAGTCGTAGCTTGCAAAATGCGCATCATCATCCGCCAACACCACGAAAACCTGCTCGATTTTGGGATGCGTGCACAGCGCTCGCACCGCATGCCGCAGCATCGGCTCGCCGGCGATTTCCAGGTATTGCTTGGGCAACTCGACGCCCATGCGGCTGCCGCTGCCGGCGGCCGGAATTAATGCAAAGCAACGTCCTGGGGCGTTCATTTTTCGATTTGCTGACTATAGTTAACGTAGGGGCCGGGCGAGGCATGCCTCGCCCCTACAAAAATGAATTCGATGACTTGAAATGCGGCGCGGCAGCGTCCATTTAAAGTATTAATTAATTTGGAGTATTGCACCATGAGTCAGATTCGTCCCGCTGCGGTGGCCGGCGCGTTTTATCCGGGCAACGGGCAGGTATTAAGCCGTGATCTCGACACCATGCTGGGGGACATCACCGCAGCCAATGGGCCGTTGCCGAAAGCAGTCATTGTACCGCATGCCGGCTATATCTATTCCGGCCCGATTGCCGCCAGCGCCTACCAGCGTCTGGCGCCTGGCCGCGGCACGATCAAGCGTGTCGTGCTATTAGGCCCCGCACACCGCGTGCCGGTGCGCGGCTTGGCCTTGCCCGAGGCGGACCACTTCGCCACACCGCTGGGCCTGGTGGCGATCGATCACGCCGGCAGCGATGCGCTTCGAGATCTGCCGCAAGTTTCGGTGAGCGCGGCAGCCCACGCGATGGAGCATTCCCTGGAAGTGCAACTGCCCTTCCTGCAAAAAATATTGGGCGAATTCAGCCTGATCCCGCTGGTGGTGGGCGACACCTCCGCCGAGGCCGTGGCGCAAGTGCTGGATCGCCTGTGGGGCGGGCCGGAAACATTGATCGTGATCAGCTCCGACCTGTCGCACTATCTGCCCTATGCCGTGGCGCAGCGTGTCGATAAGCAAACTACCCACATGATTCTGGGGCTGCAAACCGGCATCAACCATGAGCAGGCCTGCGGCGGCACGCCGGTGAACGGCCTGCTGCTCGCAGCCCTTCGCCATGGTTTAAGCCCCGAGCTGCTCGATCTGCGCAACTCAGGCGACACGGCCGGCGATCACGACCATGTGGTGGGCTATGCCGCTTTTGCTTTTCACGAGGGAACATCCCATGCCCATTGATCAAGGCAACACCCTGCTCGCCATTGCCCGCGCCGAAATTTCCACGGCCTTGGGGCGGCCCTTATCCGCTGCAGCGGATGCCCCTTGGCTGCATCACCCTGGCGCCACTTTCGTCACGCTCACCCAAGCGGGGGAACTGCGCGGCTGCATCGGCAGCCTGGAAGCGCGCCGCCCGCTGCTGCAGGACGTGAAAGCGAACGCGCTTGCCGCCGCCTTTCAGGATCCGCGCTTCATGCCCCTGGAACGGGGTGAACTCGAACTGACGCGGGTGGAAATATCGCTGCTCTCCCCCAGCGAAGCGCTGACCTTCAACGGCGAGCAAGATGCGCTGGCGCAACTGCGGCCGCACATCGATGGCATCGTGTTCGAGTACCGCCATTACCGCAGCACCTTTCTGCCCCAGGTGTGGGAGCAACTGCCCGACCCGGAAACCTTCATGGCGCACCTGAAGCGCAAAGCCGGGCTGACTTACGATTTCTGGGCCGAAAGCGTGCGGCTGTCGCGCTACACCGTGAGCAAATGGAAAGAGCCGGAAGCCGCGCGCGAGGCAAAGCAGGCATGACCACCGAATCCCGCTACCCTGGCAGTTGGTGGCACAAACTCGACGATGGCCGCATCCAATGCGACCTGTGCCCGCGCGACTGCAAGCTGCACGAAGGCCAGCGCGGCGCGTGCTTCGTGCGCAAGATGGAAGGCGGCGAGATGATCCTCACCACCTATGGCCGCTCCTCCGGTTTTTGCATCGACCCGATCGAGAAAAAACCGCTGGCGCATTTCTATCCCGGCAGCAGCGTGTTTTCCTTCGGCACCGCCGGCTGCAACTTGGCGTGCAAGTTCTGCCAAAACTGGGACATCAGCAAATCGCGCGAAATGGATCGCCTGATGGATCAAGCCAAGCCGAAAGAAATCGCGCGCGCCGCCCAAAGCCACGGCTGCAAGAGCGTGGCCTTCACCTACAACGACCCGGTGATCTTCGCCGAATATGCGATGGATGTCGCCGACGAATGCCACAAGCTCGGCATCAAGACGGTGGCCGTGACCGCCGGCTACATGCACGATCAGGCGCGGCGCGAGTTCTACGCCAAGATGGATGCGGCCAACGTCGATCTCAAAGCCTTCACCGACGAATTTTACGTCAAGCTCACCGGCGCGCACTTGCAGCCGGTGCTGGATACGCTGGCCTATCTCAAGCGCGAGACCGATGTGTGGCTGGAGATCACCACCCTGCTCATCCCCGGTAAAAACGATTCGGATGAGGAAATCACCGGACTCGCGCAATGGATCGCGAAGGAACTCGGCCCGGACGTGCCGCTGCATTTTTCCGCCTTCCATCCGGATTACAAAATGCCTGATGTGCCCGCCACGCCGCCTGCCACCCTGGTGCGAGCGCGCGAAATCGCCCTGCGCGCCGATCTGCATTACGTTTACACCGGCAACATCCACAACGTCGAGGGCGACACCACCTTCTGCCCCGCGTGCAAGGCACCGCTCATCGTGCGCGATTGGTATCAGATCAAGGAATATCGCCTGACCGACACGGGCCACTGCCCGCAATGCCAGACCAATATCGCCGGCCGCTTCCAACACTTCGAGTTAAACCAGCAGTTTGGGCCACGGCGCATTCCGGTGGCGATGCATGTGGGTGCGTGAGCGGTAAGCAGGTAGCGGGGAGCGGTAAAGGCTCGCACTGCTCCCCGCTCCCCGCTCCCCGCTCACCGCTCGCCCAATCATGGAGTAACCGATGATCAATGAACTCGTCCACATCCCCGATGGCCCGGCCATCATCGAAGGCATGCTGGAAGTGCCGGCGAATGCCCAGGGCATCGTCTTATTCGCGCACGGCAGCGGCAGCAGCCGCTTGAGTCCGCGCAATAACTACGTGGCCAAAGTGCTGCGCCAGGCCGGTATCGGCACCCTGCTGATGGATCTGCTCACCGTGGAAGAAGATAAAACCTATGAAACGCGCTTCGATATCGCACTGCTCACGCGGCGGCTCAGCGTGGCCACCGCCTGGCTGCACCAGGATCCACGCGTGAAAGGATTGCCGCTTGGCTACTTCGGCGCCAGCACCGGCGCGGCAGCAGCCCTGCAAGCGGCGGCAAAAATGGGCGAGGCCATCAGCGCCGTGGTATCGCGCGGCGGCCGGCCCGATATGGCGGGCGCAGCCGCGCTGCGCCAGGTCGGCGCCCCCACGCTGTTGCTGGTCGGCGGCTGGGACGATGTGGTGATCGATTTGAATCAGGCGGCTTATGATGTGATGAGTTGTAAAAAAGAACTCTCCATCATTCCCGGCGCCACGCATTTATTCGAAGAGCCCGGCACCTTGGAGGAAGTGGCGCGCCAGGCGACTGCTTGGTTTGATCGGTACTTCAAGAAAGGGATGGGCAATTTGGTGATTGGGTGATTGGGTGATTGTGAATCAATCACTGTTCACCATTCACTGTTCACCATTCACCATTCACCTCTATCCCAACTCAAACGCCGCTCCAACCACCGCGACAACTGCGTCAGTGAAAAACAAATCACGAAATACACCGCCGCCACAAACAGGAAAATTTCCGCCGGATGCGTCAGCTCGCGGTTATTCACCTGCGTAGCGATATGCGTCAGTTCCGATACGCCGACGATGAAAGCCAGCGAGGTATCCTTGGTCACCGCTACCAGTTCATTCACGAATGAAGGAATCATATTGCGCAAGGCCTGCGGCAACACCACGTAGGCCATCACCTGCCAGGGTTTGAGCCCGGTGGCCAAGGCCGCTTCGCGTTGCCCGGCGGGCACGCTCTCGATCCCCGCGCGAACGATATGCGCCATGTAGGCCGAAGTGAAGAGCGTCAAGGCCGCGATCACGGTCCAGTTTTCCGGAACGGGCTGATTGAACGCCAGCGGCAGCAGAAAATACATCCAGAAAATCACCATCAACAGCGGCACGCCGCGCATCACATGAGTGTAGCCGCGCACCAGCCAGCGCAAGGGGCGAAACGGCGCATAACTCGCCACGCCCAAGATCACACCGCCCACGAGCGCGAATACACACGACACCAGGGCCAAATAAAGCGTCAGCGCCAATCCGCCGAATGCACCCTGGGGGTAGCGCCCAATCATGAAGTAGGTGAAGTTGTCGGTGATGACGGTGAAATCCATCAGCGCACGCCCCCTGGCCGCAAGTAGCGCTGCTCGTACATCGAGACCAAAGCGGTGATGGTTAACGACACAAGCAAATAAATCAGCGTGGCCGCGGTAAAGGCCTCCAGACCTTTGAAGGCGACGCTCTCGATTTGGCGCGCTTGGAAAGTCAGCTCCGCCACGCCGATGGTCATGGCCAGCGAAGAATTCTTGGTCGCATTCAAAAATTGCCCGATCAAGGGCGGCACGGTGATGCGCACCGCCTGCGGCAATATCACGAAGCGCATCGCGGCCAGATAGCCGAAGCCCTGGCTGCGCGCCGCTTCCATTTGCTCGCGCGGCACCGCGCGGATGCCGGAGCGGATATCCTCCGCGATAAACGCCGAGGTATACACCGTGAGCGCGATCACCGCCGCGACGAACTCAAAACTCCACTGATTGAGCCAGTCGTTCACCGCTTGCGGCAGCACCTCATAGGCGCCGAAGTACCAGAAGAAAATTTGAATCACCAGCGGCGTGTTGCGGATGAATTCCAGATAAGCCTGTGCCAGCCAGCGCAGCGGCGCGACGGGGCTCATGCGCAAGATGGCCACCACCAAGCCCAACACAAACCCCAGCACGCAAGACAGTGCCGCCAACTGCAAGGTGAGCAGCAGGCCGTGCCAGAGCCAGTCGGCATAAGTGCCTGAGGTAACTACACCCCAATCGAATTGGTAGTTGAGCATTGAGTTGTCTTTAGAGCGGGTTTAATCACTAGTGTCCGGTTTATTTTAGCCCAGCGGACTGCAAAGCTAATACTGGCGCGGGTTTCGAGGGATTCTGGGGTGTCCACGATTTGATTTTCAATCTACACATTTGCGATGCTTCCTGGTTTGACCGGCCGGGGGT
>JACRIU010000120.1 GCA_016235775.1 Hydrogenophilales bacterium | reverse complement strand
GGGAATCATGCGTCCCGACACCAGCACGAAAAATGTCGTGGTGCAAATCAGCCACAGCCATAACGGGACGACCCCCGCCTGCGTTACTACAAACAATGGCAGCAGCGCGGCGGCGGCGACCAAGCGATAGATTTTGATCTTGCCGCGCAGGTCTGCCCAATGGCCGATCAGCCGCCCGGAAATCAGCGTAGCTGCGCCGCCTGCGAGGTAGACGAATGGAATGTCATGTTGCGAAATGCCGACGTTGCTTACCGCGTAAATGGTGATGTAGGGGATCACCATGAAGCCGGAAAAAATGATCAGCGCGCCGAACAGCAAAGCGCGCAGATGGTTGGCGTCGCGCAGTACGGCAAACATCGCCGAGAATGGGTGGGCATGTTTCTCCGTGCCGATGTGATGGCGCAGTTCCGGCAATATGCGCAGCCCGACAATGATGAACAGCACGGTAAAAGCCGCGATCAGGACGAACGGCGCGCGCCATCCCAGATGATTGGCCAGCCACAACGACAGCGGCACGCCGGCAACCGTGGAAAGCGAAAACGCCGCAGACACAAAACTGCCGGCTTTGGCGCGACGCGCAAAAGGAATCACATCGCCAATCATGGTTTGCACCATCGCGCCCATCACGCCGCCGAATACGCCTGCCAGGCCGCGCGCAATGAGCAATGTGGCATAACCCGGAGCCAGGCCGCATGTCAGCGTGGCCAGTCCGAACAGCGCGAACATCACCAGCAACAACCGCTTGCGCTCGAACCGGTCGACGAACGTCGCGGCGAACAGGCCGGACAGCGCTGCGCTGAAGCTGTAAGACGCGACCAGCAGGCCGAATTCATGCGTGCCGATGCCGAAGGCGGCCATCAGGATGGGACCGAGCGGCATCATGATCATGAAATCGAGGATGTGGCTGAACTGGATGCCCGCGAGGGTCAGCAGCAAAAAGCGTTCTCGTTGCGGGGTGAGCGTGGCGTACACGTATGATTATGGCGTTGAAGACTAGGAATGTGATTCTAACGTTTTGAATCGCCGACAAGAAATTTTGCGAGCTTTCGCCTTGCGGCGAAATGCCTGCTTACACCCTTTCGCGCTGCCCGGAGTGCTAAAATCGTCCCTCAAAATTTAAGTATTCCATCATGCCGCAGCCTTCCTTTATCCATCTCCGTTTGCACAGCGAATTTTCCATTTCGGATGGCATGGTGCGCGTGGATGAAGCCGTTGCCGCCGCACAAGGCGATGCGATGCCGGCGCTGGCGCTGACCGATCTCAATAATTTCTTTGGCCTGATTAAATTTTACAAAGCGGCGCGTGGCGCGGGCATCAAACCTATTGCCGGTTGCGACGTGTTCATTACCAATGATGCAGACCGCGACAGGCCGTATCGCCTGTTGGTGCTGTGCCAGTCACGCGAGGGTTATTTGTTGTTGTGCCGCCTGCTGTCGCGCGCCTATCTGGAGAATCAGCATCGCGGGCGTGTCGAATTGCGCCGCGAGTGGTTTCATCAGGAAGGAACGGGCGGCCTGATCGCCCTGTCCGGCGCGCACCTCGGCGATTCCGGCAGCGCGCTGTTGTCCGGCAATGCCGCTCAAGCCAGGCAGTTTGCGCAGGAATGGGCGGGGCTGTTCAACAATCGCTACTATCTTGAAGTGCAACGCGCCGGATTTGCCGATGAAGAGCATTACATTCATGCCGCGACGCAACTCGCCGCAGAGCTTGGTTTGCCGGTGGTCGCCACCCATCCGGTGCAATTTCTTGCCGCCGATGATTTCAAGGCGCACGAAGCGCGTGTATGCATCGCCGAAGGCTATGTGCTCAACGACAAACGCCGCGTAAAGCAATTCACCGGGCAGCAATATTTCAAGACGCAAGCCGAGATGGCGGAGTTGTTCGCCGATCTGCCCGAGGCGTTGCAAAACAGCGTGGAGATCGCGCGCCGCTGCAACCTGTCGCTCATTCTGGGAAAACCGCGCCTGCCGGATTTTCCGACACCGGACGGACAAGGACTGGACGACTATCTGCGCGAGCAGGCGGAAATCGGCTTGCAGCAGCGCATGAAACTGCTCTATCCCGATGAGGTTGAGCGTTCCGCCAAGCAACCGGAGTATCAAGAGCGTGTGACCTTCGAGACCGACACCATCATCAAGATGGGCTTCCCCGGCTACTTTCTGATCGTGGCGGACTTTATCCGCTGGGCGAAGGACAATGGCGTGCCGGTCGGTCCCGGCCGTGGTTCGGGCGCGGGATCGTTGGTGGCTTACAGCCTCGGCATCACCGATCTCGACCCGCTGCGCTACGAGTTGCTGTTCGAGCGTTTCCTGAATCCGGAGCGCGTGTCGATGCCCGACTTCGATGTGGACTTCTGCCAGGACGGGCGCGAGCGCGTCATCGAGTATGTGAAGAACAAATACGGCGCGCAGTGCGTGTCGCAAATCGCGACCTTCGGCACGATGGCTTCCAAGGCGGTGATCCGCGATGTCGGGCGTGTGATGGATTTTCCGTATGGGCTGTGCGACAGCCTGTCCAAGGCGAGTCCGCTGGAAGGCGTGAAGCCGGTGTCGCTGAAGAAGGCGCGCGAGATGGAGCCGGAAATCAACGCGATTGCCGAGCGCGAAGAGGGTGTGCCGGAGTTGCTGGAACTGGCCGGACGTCTCGAAGATTTGACGCGCAACGTCGGCATGCACGCCGGCGGCGTGTTGATCGCGCCCGGGCAACTGACCGATTTCTGTCCGCTGTATTGCGCCGACAGCAGCGCCAGCGTGGTCAGCCAGTTCGACAAGGACGATGTAGAAGCCATCGGCCTGGTGAAATTCGACTTCCTCG
>JACRIU010000115.1 GCA_016235775.1 Hydrogenophilales bacterium | reverse complement strand
GTATTTATTGGGTGAGCGCCTAAAAACCAGCATTCTTGTTTTTTCCGTGTATTCCGTGTTTTCCGTGGTTAAAAATGGGGTGTAAATGAATTCTGAACTGGAAACGGCTGAACACCCGGAGAATCTGCGCCGCGTCGCGATAGACCCGGTGTCGCGCGTCGAGGGTCACGGCAAGGTGACGCTGCTGCTGGATGAGAACGACCGCGTGCATCAGGTGCGGCTGCACATCGTCGAGTTTCGCGGCTTCGAGAAATTCATTCAGGGGCGGCCTTTCTGGGAAGCGCCGGTGATGGTGCAGCGGCTGTGCGGCATCTGCCCGGTGAGCCACCACATCGCCGCATCCAAGGCGATGGACATGATCGTCGGCAGCCAGATTACGCCCACGGCGGAGAAGGTGCGGCGGTTGATGCACTACGGGCAGATATTGCAATCGCATGCGCTGCATTTTTTCCACCTGTCATCGCCAGATTTATTATTCGGTTTCGACTCTGATGCCGCCAAACGCAATATCGCCGGCATTGCGGCCGCTTATCCCGGGATCGCGCGGCAAGGCGTGCTGCTGCGCAAATTCGGGCAGGAAGCGATCCGTATCACCGCAGGCAAGCGCATCCACGGCACCGGCTCGATACCGGGCGGCGTGAACAAGAACGTCAGCGCGGAAGAGCGCGATTATTTGCTGAAAGACATCGGGCAGATCGTTGCGTGGAGCCGCGAGGCGGTGGCCATCGCGCGGCAGTTGTTCGAGCAGAACCTCGACCTGTACAACAACTTCGGGCGCTTCGATGCGCACACGCTCAATCTGGTGAGAAGCGACGGCGCGCTGGATTTGTACCACGGCGGGTTGCGCGCGCGCGACATGAACGGCGGCACGCTGTTCGATCATTATGATTACTCACGCTACTGGGACGTGATCTTAGAGGACGTAAAGCCGTGGTCGTACATGAAGTTCCCGTTCCTGCGCAGCCTCGGGCCGGAGGCGGGCTGGTATCGCGTCGGCCCGCTGACGCGCGTGACGCAATGCGACTTCATTCCTACGCCGCTGGCGGAAGAACAGCGCAAGGCGTTCCTCGCCTTCGACAACGGCAGGGCGGCAGGCGCGACGCTGGGTTTCCACTGGGCGCGCATGATCGAGATGCTGCATGCCGCCGAGGTCATTCAGGAACTGCTGCTTGACCCCGACCTGCAAGGGTCTGATCTGGTCAATACCGGCGAGCGCCGGGAGCGCGGCGTCGGCGTGATCGAAGCGCCGCGCGGCACGCTGATCCACCATTACAAGGTAGATGAGCACGACCAGATCGTGCGCTGCAACCTGATCGTCTCCACCACGCACAACAATCAGGCGATGAACGAGGCGATCCGCCAGGTGGCGCGGCAATATATCGATGGGCGCAAGATCACCGAAGGCCTGCTCAACTACATCGAGGTCGCCATCCGCGCTTTCGACCCATGCCTGTCCTGCGCCACGCACGCGCTGGGCAAGATGCCGTTACAGGTGGAACTGATCGACGCCGGAGGCGCGCCGGCGGACCGGCTGACCAAGAGCGCCAGCGGCGAAATCAGCCGCTCCGCCCCTTCGGCCGGTTAGCCATGGAGAAACTCCTGCTGTTCGGCTACGGCAATCCCGGGCGCGGCGACGATGCGCTCGGCCCCGAGTTGATCGGGCGTATTGCGCAATTGCATATCGCCGGTGTCGAATGCCAGAACGATATGCAACTGCAAGTCGAACATGTCACCGATCTGGCTGCATGCAGTCAGGCGCTGTTCATCGATGCCGATATGTCATGCGCCGAGCCGTTCGATTTTTCCGAACTCACCGCCGAAAAAGATGACAGCTATACCAGCCATGCGATGACGCCAACTGCCTTGTTGCACGCCTTCCGGCAGGTGTATGGAAAGAACGCGCCCCCCGCCTTTCTGTTGCGTATTCGCGGCCATGATTTTGAATTGGGCGATCCATTGACCGGGCGGGCAGCAGCCAATCTGGATGCGGCAGCAAAACTGGTTTGTGATCTGTGTATGGACGCAAGCTTGCAACGCTGGCGGCAGCATTTGGTGTGCATATAGGGCACCTCTATAAATCCAAACTCCGTCGCGATACTGCGTTGCTCAAGAAATTTTATCGCTTATTCCAATTCACTAGTGTCCGGTTAAATTGAGCCGTGCCGACGGAAATGTCAATATTGATAAGGGTTTCAAGCGATTCATGGGTGTCCACGATTTGAATTTTAGAATAAGCATTTGCGATCATTCCGGGTTTAGAGAACTCGGGGTGAATCATGAATATTGGCAAGACGATGTTTGCGCAAGTCATGGAGTACGTGCCATGGAAGACCTTCGGTCGCATCATCGACCGTCACGGCGGGGATGCGGGGGTGCGCACCTTGGACTGC
>JACRIU010000113.1 GCA_016235775.1 Hydrogenophilales bacterium | reverse complement strand
TGATCGCCGTGCGGATGCAATTTGCCGAGTACATCGCCCACCACCGCCGCCGACTTGCGCGGCTTGGCTGTGGCGTTCAAACCCAGCTCATTCATCGCGTACAGAATGCGGCGCTGCACCGGCTTTTGGCCATCGGCAACATCAGGCAAGGCGCGGCCTTTGACCACGGAAATGGCGTATTCGAGATAGGCGCGTTCGGCAAACAGCGCCAGCGTCAGCGAGTCGCCGTCGTCGGGGTGGATTTCTGAGAAGAGATTACCATGTTCGGTCATGTGAGATATTTCGGGATAAATTTAAAATAAAAAAGCGTTTCACCGCAGAGGACGCAGAGGACGCGGAGTTTATGATTTAGCTTTTCCTCCGCGCCCTCTGCGTCCTCTGCGGTGAAAGGGGTGGTAATCAAATATCCGCCTCGGCTTCATTCCCATGCTCTTCAATCCAGGCGCGGCGCGCGGCGGCTTCGCCTTTGCCCATCAGCATATTGAAGCGCGCTTCCGAAGCCGCCGCATCGAATTCGCCCAGCGCCACCGGCAATAGCCGACGCGTGTCGGGGTTGAGCGTGGTTTCCCAGAGTTGCTCCGCGTTCATTTCGCCCAGGCCTTTGAAACGCGAGATGCTCCAGGCGGTGTCTTTCACGCCATCTTTGCGCAACTTGTCTTCGATCGCTTCCAGCTCGCCTTCGTCCAGGGCATAAATTTTCTGTGCCGGTTTTTTGCCGCGCGCAGGCGCATCCACGCGATACAGCGGCGGGCGCGCGATGCATATATGGCCCCACTCGATCAGCTTGGGGAAGTGTTTGAAGAACAGCGTCAACAGCAGTACCTGGATATGCGAGCCATCGACGTCGGCATCGGACAGAATGCAAATCCGGCCGTAGCGCAGTCCGCTCAAATCCGGGTGATCGTTCGCCGTATGCGGATCGACGCCGATGGCGACGGCGATGTCATGAATCTCGTTGTTGGCGAATAGCCGGTCGGCTTCGGTTTCCCAGGAATTGAGCACTTTGCCGCGCAAAGGCAGGATCGCCTGGAATTCCTTGTCGCGCCCCATCTTGGCCGAGCCGCCGGCGGAATCGCCTTCGACTAAAAATAATTCGTTGCGCGTGACGTCTTTGGATTCGCAGTCGGTCAATTTTCCCGGCAACACGGCCACGCCGGAGGATTTTTTCTTCTCCACTTTTTGCGCCGAGCGCAGGCGCGACTGCGCTTGTTTGATCACCAGCTCCGCCAGCTTCTTGCCGTAATCGACATGGTGATTGAGCCATAGCTCCAGCGCCGGCTTGGTGTAGGTGGAAACCAGGCGCACCGCATCGCGCGAATTCAGGCGCTCTTTGATCTGGCCCTGGAACTGCGGATCGAGCACCTTGGCGGAGAGCACGAAAGACACCCGCGCAAACACATCCTCCGGCAATAGTTTCACGCCCTTGGGCAGCAAGGAATGCATTTCGACAAAACTTTTCACCGCGCCGAACAAACCTTCGCGCAAGCCCGATTCGTGCGTGCCGCCGGCGGGGGTGGGGATCAGGTTCACATAGGATTCGCGCACCACATTGCCGTCTTCGGTCCAGGCCACCACCCACGCCGCGCCTTCGCCTTCGGCAAAGCCTTCCGCATCGGCGTTGGCGTATTGCTCGCCTTCGAATAAAGGAATCAACGGGTCGGTATTGGAAGTCTGCGCCAGGGTCTCGATCAGATAGCCGCGCAAGCCTTGCTCGTATTGCCAGGTTTGGGTGTCGCCGGTCTTGGCGATGGTCAGCGAGACTTTGACACCGGGCAGCAACACCGCCTTGGAGCGCAGCAGGCGCTGCAAGGCGGGTTGCGAAATGCTGGGCGAATCGAAATATTTCGGATTCGGCCAAGCGGTCACGCGGGTGCCGGATTTCTTTTCATCGCGCGCAATGGCATGCGATTTCAGCTTTTCAATTACGTCGCCATTGCCAAACGCGAGTTGATGCACGCGGCCCTCGCGCCACACCATGACTTCCAGCCTAGATGACAGTGCGTTGGTGACCGACACCCCGACTCCGTGCAAACCGCCGGAGAAGGCATACGCGCCGCTGGAACCCTTCTCGAATTTGCCGCCGGCGTGCAGGCGCGTGAACACGATCTCGACCGTGGGCACCTTCTCCTCCGGGTGCAGACCAACGGGGATGCCGCGCCCATCGTCTTCCACGCTAATGCTGCCATCGGTATTGAGCGTGACGATGATATGGCTGCAATGCCCGCCCAGCGCCTCGTCGGAGGCGTTGTCGATCACTTCTTGAATAATGTGCAACGGGTTTTCCGTGCGGGTGTACATGCCGGGCCGTTGCTTGACCGGCTCCAGGCCCTTCAGGACGCGGATCGAGGATTCGCTATAGGCGGCAGGTTTTTTTGTAGACATTCAATCAGGGCGTGAAGGTAGAAACGGTCGGCATTATACCCGCCGAGGTAAGGCTTGATCGCAAACGCCTTGGAAGGGGCGCGCGATTAAACCTTACGCGGCAATTTTGAGGGGTTTTATCTTTGCAATCGCGCGCTTGAGCGATTTTTCAGACTGCCATAGATCGTAGTTTGCCTGCATATGAAGCCATGACTCGGCGCTGCCACCGAGCGCGGCGGCAAGCCGAACCGCCATATCGGCGCTGATGCCTGCCTTGCTGTTTAGCACGCGGGAGAGGGCCACGCGGGTTACGCCGATACGTGCGGCGAACTCCGTTACGGTAATGCCGGTGCCGGTAAAAACCCCATCACGCAGAACTTCGCCTGGGTGCGGAGGATTGTGCATTCTAGTCATGATGGCCTCTTGTCAGTGATAGTCTTGGTAATCAACGAGTACAGCATCTTCGCCCTCGAAAGTGAAGGTCATGCGCCAATTGCCATTGACCCAAACCGACCAATGATCTTTCAGATTTCCTCCCAAGGGATGTAGCTTCCATCCTGGGAGGATCATGTCTTCTGGCCCTTTCGCTGTATCCAACTTGCCCAGTTGCAAGCGCAGTCGTTTGGCGTGCGCTGGTTGTATTCCGGTTTTGCTGCCGCTCTTGAAGAAGTCTTCAAGGCCTTTGTGCCGGAAAGATTTAATCATGTTTTAAATGTATAGTGTGTATATACGCTTGTCAAGTTGAGGCGTGTGAACTGCGGTAAATCATTTTTAAATTTCAATTCGCCATCACGGTGCGGTCAGCCGCCCAGTCGCGCAGCGCTTGCAGCTTTTCACTCATCACCACCGACAGCGGCCGGGTGCGCTGCATTTCGGCGTGCAGCAAGGCATCCGACAGCGCTTGTTTCTCCGCCACCGCTTCGTACAGCGCCGCCACCACGGCTTGTTCAATTTCAGCGCCGGAGAAACCGTTGCAGGCGGTGGCGAGTTGGGCGAGGTCGAATTGTGCTGGGTCTTGCTTGCGCCGCGCGAGGTGGATGCGCAGGATTTCCGTGCGCGTCTCTGCATCGGGTAGATCGACGAAGAAAATCTCATCCAGACGCCCCTTGCGCACCAACTCGGGCGGCAGCGCTTGAATATCGTTGGCGGTGGCGACGATGAAGACGCGCGATTTTCGCTCCGCCATCCAGGTGAGCAGGCTGCCGAGCAGGCGCTGCGATGCGCCGCCATCGGAATCGGCGTTGTCGCCGGACAGCGATTTTTCGATTTCATCGATCCACAGGATGCACGGCGACATGGCGTCGGCGGTCTTCAGCGCCTCACGTAAATTGCGCTCGGTCTCGCCGATGTATTTGTTGTACAAGCCGCCGAAATCGAGATGCAGCAGCGGCACGTTCCAAGCGCCCGCGACCGCCTTCGCCGCGAGGCTTTTGCCGCAGCCTTGCACGCCGAGCAGCATGATGCCTTTGGGCACATCCAGGCCCGCCGCCTCGGGCGCGCCCAGGAAGGCGGGGCGGCGCTGATTCAGCCAGCGCTTGAGATTGCTTATTCCCGCCACATCGGAAAATTGCGCGGTATCCAGTTCCAGATTCATCACGCCACCTTGGCTGAACAGATCGTGCTTCGCCTTCAACACGCGCGGAATATCGGATTGGGTGATCATGCCGTCGTCGCGCAGCGAGAGCCGGATCATGCGCCGCGCATCATCAGTGGCGAGGCCGATCAAATGCTGCACCAGCGTATCGACGGATTCCTGCTGGCCGCGCACCGGTTCGTTGAAACGCTCCCAGGCGGCGATCTCTTCTTTGAGTATGGCGCGGATGCCCTTTTGATCCGGGATGGAGAGTTCGAAGCGCGCCGCCAAGCGTTCCAGTTCGCGCGGCAGGGTGATTTGGTGGCTGACGAACACCAGCGTGCGTTCGGTTTTGTGGTAAGTCTGCGCGATATTTTTCAGGAGGCGCACATTCACCGGGTCTTGCAGATAGGGGTGAAAATCCAGCAGCACATACACGCCGTTCTGCGGTGTCGCCTCGGTATGGCGCAGCACGGCGGCTGGATCTTTGGTTTCCGGAATGCGGTCAGTGCGGCCATTTCGGCGCAAACCATCGCTCACATTCCAGGTGAACATGGCCAGGTTGCGCAGGTTGCAGACGCGCTCCAGCAGTTCCAGGACACGCGCTTCTTCATGGCTCTCGATCAGGATGATCGGGAAGCGCGATACCACCATGAGGTCGAGGTCGTGCTGGTCGTTCATGGTAGGAGGTTTAGGCAATACAAAATAAGGTTTTCACTTTTGTTTGGCATTCTTTTGTGCGCTGCGCGCATTTTGTTTGAGGGCCGGTTATGCCCCGGCGGGGCAGTTACTTTCTTTTGCTTGTCCAAAAGAAAGTAACCCAAGAAAAAGACACCCCGCTTACCGCTCCCTGCGGGAGTCCCCGGCGTTGCTCGCCATGCCGGGCGGCTGCGGTACTCGCGCTACGCGCTCAGACAGTCCTCGCCGACACCCCCCGGCATGGCTGCGCTACTCGGCGGTGCACAGGGGCCCCGAACAACCAGGTCAACACCGGCGGTGCATCGTCGTAACGTAGCCTCCTCATGGTTAACTGCGACTAATAAGCCGCTAACCGATCCAATAATCTTTTATGAATCCCGCCGAAACCGCCATTGCTCATAATCAAAATGTGATCGCCGGGCTGGGCTTGGCGGGTGATCGATTGGATCAGTTTATCCAAATCATCATGTGTCTCAGCCTTACCGCCAAGCGGAGCGAGCGCAGCGGCTGCGTCCCAACCCAGATTTGCGCCATAGCAAAACACATGATCGGCAGCGGCGAGGCTGGAGGGTAATTGCGCTTTCATGGTGCCGAGTTTCATGGTGTTGGAACGCGGCTCCAGCACCGCCAAGATGCGCGCGCTTCCAACTTTAGCGCGCAGCCCGGCGAGTGTGGTTTCAATCGCGGTGGGGTGGTGCGCGAAATCGTCATACACGGTGATGTTATTCACCACGCCGCGCACTTCCATGCGGCGTTTCACATTCTTGAACTGAGCCAAGGCTTCGATCGCCTGCGCCGGGGGCACGCCCACATGGCGCGCCGCGCCGATGGCGGCCAGCGCGTTGTGGCGATTATGGTTGCCGAGCAAATCCCATTGCACGCGGCCCAGGCGCTCGCCTTTGAGCATGACGTCGAAGCTGCCCGCCGCGTCGATCTCGCCCGCATGCCAGCCGGACGAACTGCTCACCTGCTCCACCGGCGTCCAGCAGCCGCGCCGCAATACGCGAGCCACGCTTTCTTCCGCGCCGTTGGCGACGATCAGGCCAGTGCCGGGCACGGTGCGCACGCAATGGTGGAACTGGGTTTCGATAGCAAAGAGATCGGGGAAGATATCCGCGTGATCGAATTCGATGTTGTTGATGATCAGCGTGCGCGGCCGGTAGTGCACGAACTTGGAACGTTTGTCGAAGAAGGCGGTGTCGTATTCATCTGCTTCCACTACGAAGAAGGGCAGATCGGTCAGCCGCGCCGAGAGCCCAAAATTTTCCGGCACGCCGCCCACCAGGAAGCCTGGATTCAATTTTGCGTATTCGAGAATCCACGCCAGCATCGCGCTGGTCGTCGTCTTGCCGTGGGTGCCGGCGACCGCCAGCGTCCACTTGCCGTGCAGAATATTTTCTAAGAGCCATTGCGGGCCGGAGATATAGGGCAAGCCGCGATTCAGAATCTCCTCCATCAAGGGATTGCCGCGCGAGACCACATTGCCGATGACGAAGATATCCGGTTTGAGCGAGAGCTGGCTGGGGTCGAAACCCTCGATCAGGCGCACGCCTTGCGCTTCGAGTTGTGTGCTCATCGGCGGGTAAACGTTGGCATCGCAGCCGGTGACCGTGTGCCCCGCTTGCTGCGCCAAGACCGCGATGCCGCCCATGAAGGTGCCGCAGATGCCCAGGATGTGAATGTGCATATCTTAAAAACCTTTTTCGCCACGAATTAACACGAATTTGCACAAATAAAATCAAAAAACCACTGCTGCAAGAATCAAAGCGGCGGCACACGAAAACGGGGCGTGCTATTTAATCGTCGGTTTGTAAATTCGTGTAAATTCGTGGCTAAGGTTTTAGCCTTTGCCAATAAACCTCCGCACTATAGCGAATTTCCCCTTAAACATGAAAACCCCCGTCAATCTCATCACCGGTTTTTTGGGCGTCGGTAAAACCACCGCGCTGCTGCATCTGCTCGCCCAGCGGCCTGCGGGCAGCCGGTGGGCGGTGCTGGTGAACGAGTTCGGGCAAGTCGGCATCGACGGCGCGACGCTGACGCAGAACGGCGTGGCGCTACGCGAAGTTCCGGGCGGCTGTATTTGCTGCAGCGCGCAGTTGCCGCTGCGCGTGGCGTTGACCAAGCTGATTCGTGAAGTACGGCCGGAGCGCTTGCTGATAGAGCCGACTGGTCTTGGGCATCCGGCGGGCGTGATCGATGTGTTGCGCGGCGAGGGTTTGGCGAGCGCGCTCGAATTGCGCAATGCGATTTGTTTGGTTGACCCGCGCCAGTTGAGTGACGGGCAATATCGCGGCTTGGAAACCTATCAAGACCAGATCGCGCTGGCCGATGTGCTGGTGGCGAATAAGGGTGATCTGGCAACACCGCTGCAACTGCAAGCGTTCACCGAAATCGCGGCACAGCTTTACCCGCCGAAGCGCTTAGTGGCGCAGGTGAGCCAGGGCCGGCTCGATGCCGCGTGGCTGGATATCGAATCCACGGCCAGCGCCAGCCTGAGCGCGGCCCAGGCGCACGACACGCAGCAATTTACCGCGCGGGGATGGGTGTTTTCACCTGAGCAAGTATTCGACCCAGGCAAACTCAAGGCGCTGTTCGAAGCATGGGGAAATGATGCGCAAATCGTGCGCGCCAAGGGGGTGTTTCGCATCGGCCGCGATTGGCGCTTGCTTAATCTGGCGGGCGGGAAAGTGGATATGGCGCCGATTGCATACCGGCGCGACAGCCGGCTGGATGTGATCGCCCGCGCGGAGGCAGGGCTGGATTGGGGTGCAGTTAAAGCGGAGTTGAACGCGGCCATGACACAGCCAAATGTTCTTGGCTAGGTATAATCACTAGTGTCCGGTTTATTTTAGCCCAGCGGACTGCAAAGCTAATACTGGCGCGGGTTTCGAGGGATTCTGGGGTGTCCACGATTTGATTTTCAATCTACACATTTGCGATGCTTCCTGGTTTGACCGGCCGGGGGT
>JACRIU010000114.1 GCA_016235775.1 Hydrogenophilales bacterium | reverse complement strand
ACCCCCGGCCGGTCAAACCAGGAAGCATCGCAAATGTGTAGATTGAAAATCAAATCGTGGACACCCCAGAATCCCTCGAAACCCGCGCCAGTATTAGCTTTGCAGTCCGCTGGGCTAAAATAAACCGGACACTAGTGATTTAAAAGCAGATTTCATGCCACCAAGCGAAACATGAGCAAATCAAATTCATCGGCATGCATCGCATGGCTTGTCACCGCCATCAGATCGCACGCCGCGCCGTGCACCCACTCGAAATGGCGTTCTTGGTCATACGTCCCGTACGGCAGCAATAACACGCCGATGTCCCGGCCCTGCGGCAAGCTCAGCAGAATACCGTTGCGGTACTCGTAACTCGGCGCGTCCGTGAGTTTGTCCCATCCGGCAAGCTGCGCCGCGTCCAGCGGCCGCAACCGCACCGCGCGCGGCTGCTCGCTCAGTATCTGGATGCCGACGCGGCCATGCTTGCGCGGCTCCAGCTCCACACGCCGTATCACGCCCACGCCCCAATGTTCCCCGCCTTCGCGTTTGAACCCGATGAGCTTTCCGGCGCACAGCCAATCCCCGGCGGGGCTCGGCACCTCGGCGCCCAAGCCGCCGCCGCTTTCATCGCGCACGACCCAGCTCTCCGTTAACGCGTCTTCTTTGGGCGGCATCGGCTCATCGGCCTCGGCTAAGCGCTGCCGGGTGCGTTCGGTGACAAAGCCATAGCGCTGGAGGTCGGCCTGTTCCAAGCCTTCCCGGTTTCCCGGCGCCTTGGGCATTGCGATGCTGTCACCTTTGGCGACTTTTCGACGAATTTCATTCAAATCGAAAACGATCATCACCCGGCTCAGTACTTCACTCCGGTCTTGCCCGCGCGCCGGGGGCGCCGGCGACCAATGCCGCGCCACATGATGCAGCATCCGCACTATCTCGTCCGGCGCAAAATTCGCCAAGGCCGGAAACGCATCCAAGGCGCCTTGCAATTCGAGGGTGCGCGCATCCGACTCGGCTTGGCGATAACCCTCGCCCGCGCCGAAGAAACGGCTGTCCCCGGTGAGCCGGCCCGAAGGAACGCGCCGCGACGGCGCTTGGCCGGCAGTGAGATCGAAGAAATAGCCGGCCTCGGGCGAGGCCTTGCGTTGACACACAAACAACGCGGCGTAGCGCATCGCCAAACAATCCACGATCTCGATTTCGCGCGGCAACAAATTTTGCGGCGAAGCCATCTCGCGCAGGAACAAACGCGCCCACGCCTGCATCACCGGCTCCGGCACCCCCGCTTGCGCCGTTTCGGCCAGCGCGTATAAGCGCCCCAGCTCGCGCCAGATGCGCGCATCCACTGCGCAGTAACGCATGCGCGCCAGTTTGGCTTGCTCGCTTAAGGCCGCCAGTGCGCGCTCGATCAACACCGCGCATTCACTGCTTGCGCCTGCTTCGCGCCACTCGGAGACGAGGCTTGCATACACTTGTTCCACGCTGCACCAATAATCGGCCAGTGCGCGCCATAAACGTTCTTCCTGCGTTGCCTGGCCGCGCAACAGCGCTAAATAATCGGCGCTCAGTTTGGCCGCGAATGGTGCGGCCGCGCAGTCGAGCACATGCATCGCCGCTGCGCGATCGGACCAAGGCAGCGCCTTGGCAACGGCCAAGGATTCCAGCATCGCCGCGATAGCGTGCAACGCGGCATAGGCATCGTGCGCCGGCAGCCCGGCGAGCCATGCCTCGGCCTCCTCCCCGCTCGCTGGAGCAGGATCGCGCCGCAGCCGCTGGCCGAACCAATCTCGCAGGCTATCTGGGTTAGGAAAAAAGCTCGGCTTGAATGCGAACACAAACGCTCCGGGAATGAACCAGTACCTTGTTTATCGCCCGAAATAGCCGGATATTGAGGCAGCGGGGGCAGGGATGCTCAAATTCTAGTGTGGCGCCGAAGCAGCAGCGGTCTGCCGGCAAGGATGCCGGCGCTACACGAACGCACCCTGCGCACTTATTGATCTTTACATAAATGATGACAACTTTACGAAGCGTTGGTGTACCGCTGGTGTTGACTTGGTTGTTGGGCCCCCTCTGCACCGCCGAGTAGCGCAGCCATGCCGGGGGAAGTCGGCGAGGACTGTCTGAGCGCGTGGCCGCGCAGCGGATCGCGCGAGTTCCGCAGCCGCCCGGCATGGCGAGCAACGCAGGGAACCCCCAGCGCTTTTGCTGGGGGCGGTAAAGGGGGTGTCCTTCTTTTTGGTTCCTTTTGCTTGGACAAGCAAGAAAAAGGAACTGCCCCGCCGGGGCATGACCGGCCCCAAAATAAAATGCGCGTAGCGCACGATAAAAAAACCAGTCACGAATTATGTAAAGCTCAATAGGTAGGTGTTTTCCAACGCGTGAGGCGCAAGAGCGTAAGCAGCGCCATGAGCACGATAATCGCCAAGCCGAAGCCTTCAGCCAGGGGAATCACCGCCACCTCGGCCTTGCGCGCGGCGGTGAACGCGCCGACCAGGGTCAGCATGGCGATGCCCTCGCTGAAATTCTGCACCGCGATGGCATGACCCGCGCCGACAGTTTCGTGACCGCGTTCCTGCAACAGCGCATTCAGCGGCACCACATAAAACCCGCCGCAGGCGCCGATCAGCATCAACAGCCCGATGGCCACATACAGGTGCGTGGCATGGGCGAATATCCCCACCCCGGCGCCCAGCAGCAAGCCCCCGATCAGCGCGCGATTCACCGTTTGCAGATTGACCCAGCGCGCCGCCAGCGCCGCGCCCACGGCGATGCCGATTGCCACCACGCCATTCAAGTTGGCGGGGGTGTGGTTATTGTCGATCAACAGCGCCACCGGCACCCACGCCACCAGCATGAAGCGCAAGGTACTGCCCGCGCCCCAAAACAAGCTGGTGCCCAGCAACGTGAAGCGCGTTTCGGGATGCCGATAAAGCTGCTTGAGCGCAATCCAAAAATCGCGCACCAGCAAAAGCAAGTTGAACGATTCAACCGGATGCGCGGCGGGCAATTTTGGAATGCGCAAATTGGCGAGCGCCGCCGCGATATACAGCCCCGCCACGACGCCCAAGGCCCAATTCACCGACACGTCCGACAACCAGCCGCCCAACAGCGCGCCCAACAGAATCGCCACGATGGTGGAGCCTTCCATCAAGCCATTGGCTTTCACCAATTTATCCGGCGTCACCAGCTCGCTCAGGATGCCGTATTTTGCCGGCGAGTAAGCCGCCGCGCCCAGGCCCACGATGCCATAGGCCAGCAGCGGATGCAGCCCGAACAACATCGCGCCCGCGCCGAGCAATTTGATCGCATTCGCCACCAGCATCACGCGGCCTTTAGCGTAGGCATCGGCAAACGGCCCGACGAAGGGCGCGAGCAGGATGAAGGCGCCCGCGAAAAACTCTTGCAGCATGGACTCGAAATAATCCGGGAAGCCGTTGGCCTTGATGAGGCCGATGGCGGCGAACAGGAGCGCGTTATCGGCGGCAGCAGAGAGAAACTGCGCCGCCAATACCGCGATCATGGCAGGTGAAAAAAGTGAAGGATTATTGGGCTGGGGTGGGGACATGCCGGGCTCGCTCGAAGAAGAATCGGGTTTCAGATCGCGGCGGCGATTCATGCCGTCTCCGCCATTTTCTTCAAGCTCACATAATCGGTCTTGCCGGTGCCGAGCACGGGCAGCGCTTCCACCAGCACGATTTTCTTCGGCACCGCCAGCTCCGGGTTGCCGTTGGCGCGCGCCGCTTGCAGCAAGCGCTCGCGGTTGAGGTCGGTATCGGTGGTGAACAACACGATGCTCTCGCCGCGCTGCGCGTCGGGCTGTGAGGAGGCTGCATGCTGCTGCTCGGGCGAGGCTTGGGTTGCGATGCGCTCGACCACTTCCAGCGACACCATCTCGCCCGCGATCTTGGCGAAGCGCTTGACCCGGCCTTTGATGATCACAAACCCTTCGGCATCGATTTCCACCACATCGCCGGTGTTGTACCAGCCCGCGCCGACTTCGGATTGCGGCGGGAGCAGCACGCCCGGCTGCTCGAAGCGGTAATACCCGGACATCACATTCGGCCCGCGCACATGCAGGATGCCGCCGCCCTCGATACCGGTCACGGGTTCGATGTGAGATTCGATGCCGGGCAGCAACTGGCCCACGCTGCCCGCCTGATACGCCATCGGCGTGTTGACCGACAGCACCGGCGCGGTCTCGGTCGCGCCATAACCTTCCAGGATGCGGATGCCGAATTTATCGAACCAAGTCTTACGCACTTCCTCGTTCAATTTCTCCGCGCCCGCCACCACATAGCGCAAGCGGTAAAAGTCATAAGGGTTGGCGAATTTGGCATAGTTGCCGAGAAAGGTGCTGGTGCTGAACAGCACGGTGCAATTGCGGTCGTAGATCAGCTCGGGGATCACCTTGTAATGCAAGGGCGAGGGATACAGAAAAAGTTTGGTGCCGGTGACGAGCGGCAGGATCGCGCCGGCGGTGAGGCCGAAGGCGTGGAAAATCGGCAGCGCGCAAAAAAACTTGTCGCTCGGCGAAAAATCAATCACGGCGCAGATCTGCGCGACGTTGGCGAGCAGGGCGCGATGCGGGAGCGCCACGCCTTTCGGCTTGCCCTCCGAGCCGGAGGTGAACAGCACCACTGCGGTCGCTTCCGGATCGACGCGATGCGTCGCCCAGCGCGGGAACCACAACGCGAACCCCATCAGCCAGGCTTTATCCAGCAGACCGAAGCTGGATTTCAAATCTTCCAAATACACCCAGCGCACGCCTTGCACCGCGGCGACGGTCTCGCTCAGTTTCGCCGAATCGAGAAACTGGCGCGAAGTGATCGCCACCTTCACCCCGGCGGCGGCGCAGGCGTTTTGCATGCCCTCCGCGCCAGCCGTGTAATTGAGCATGGCCGGCACGCGCTGAAATGCGGAGAAGCCGAAAATCAGATTCGCGGTCGCGGAAAGATTCGGCAGCAGCACGCCGATGCGCTCGCCCTCGCCTGCCAAGCGGCTGCCCATACGCCCCAGCGCCAAAGCGGCACGCAGAATATCGCCGTAGCTTTCCTCGATCTGGCGCATGTCTTCGACGATGGGGGTGGAGCGGCCGTAGATACGCACCGCATCCACCAGTGCGTCGAACAATGAACGTTGCGGTGCGGAGACAAAGAGCATGTTCTGCATAATCTTGCGCATCGCATCACCGGCTTTTCTGCGGCGCAATTTTGCGCTCGGCGCATCCGGCATGGGGATGCGGGTAGCGGGCAGCACGGTCAGCGTGATGCGGGGGAATAATTGCTTCGGAATATCGCCTGAAGTACGGCTGAAATACGAGCGGGTCGCGCCTTCCAAACGCACCGGCACGATGGTGGCGCCGGTGCGCGCCGCGACGAATGCCGGGCCCTCATACACTTTCATCAAGCTGCCGGTCACCGTGATCCGCCCCTCGGGGAAAATCACCACCGGCCGCCCGGATTCGAGCAGCTTCACCACGCGCTTCATCGCCATCGGGTTGGCGGGATCGACCGCGAGATGATCGACCAGCGACAGGATCAAGCGGAAGCCCCAATGCCTGGCAATGCCGGTATTCACGATAAACACCGGATTCAGCGGCAAGTACAAGCCCAACAGCAGGCCATCGAGAAACGATTGGTGATTGGCGATGATGAGCAAGCGCCCGGCGCGCAACTCGGCGCTATCGCCGCGCAATTCAACGGGGAGTATCCACCGGGTCAGCAAACGGATGATTGTTTTGAGCATCGTCCCCTCACGCATTTTCGTGCAGATACTGCAACAAGCTACCCACAAAAGCAAAACGGCCTACAGGATTACTGTAGGCCGCTTAGGGATTGGTGCCGGTGAGAAGAGTCGAACTCCCGACCTTCGCATTACGAATGCGCTGCTCTACCAACTGAGCTACACCGGCGAAAGCGGGGCATTATAGTGCTTTGAGGCCCACCCAGCAACGCGTTAAGCGCGCTGCGGACGAATGCGGATGATGACATCCACCCCTTCGGTGACCATGCCGCTGGGCAAGGTAGGCAAACCTTGAATCTGCACGTCATGCGCATCGATATCGATCAATTCGCCGCTTTGCAAATTAAAAAAATGATGATGCGGGCCGGTGTTGGGATCGTAGAACACCTTGCTCGGATCGACGATCACTTCCCGCACCAGCTTGTGCTGCTTGAACAGATTCAGCGTGTTGTACACCGTGGCCTTGGAGGTTTCGCTGTGGCGGTCGTTGACGATCGCCATGATCTGGTCCGCCGACAAATGCGCTTGGCGGCTGAACAAGGCATAGGCGATCTCAATCCGCTGATGGGTGGGATTGATGTCATGCGCACGCAGCAAGCCGGCCATGTCGTCGCGGGTATAGTGCTGTTTTTCCATATAATAATCTTAAGCTAATATTTGGACTTTGTCTAATCAAACTACGGAATGAGCCATTAAAATGATTATCGTCCAGATGAATCAAGACTTTACTTGATTAGCCATCAAACTCACTCAAACTGCCACAAACCATTCCTTCCCCCTCAGGGGGAAGGTTAGGGGGTGGGTGAGCTACGAACCTCATCCCCACCTTGGCCCCCCTTGAAGGGAAGGGTCGATAGGTCATCTTTTTGGACGTTCTGAGGTTCGGGGCTAATCACAGAGACTTTAAGGCTGGCCAGCGGTAAGGCGAGGCATCAATTGGATTGGGCCGCCCCAGGATCAGATTGGCCATCAACTGCGCGCTGGCCGGCGCCATGGTGACGCCATAGCGGTAATGGCCGCTGCTCAGATAAAGATTCTCGATCGACGGGTGGCGAGCCATGATCGGGATATTGTCCGGCGAACCGGGACGCAAGCCGGCCCAGTGCCCGGCCATCGGCGTTTGTTCGAGAAAGGGAAGCAACTCGGCCGCGCGCCGGCTTAAATCGATGCGCGCCGCTTCCGTCATCCCTTTATCGAATCCGACATCTTCCAGGGTACTGCCAGCCAAGATATGGCCATCGTCGCGCGGAATGATGTACAAGCCATCGCGATAAACAATCTGCCGTAAGCGGCCCGGATCGGACTTAAACAACACGATCTGCCCGCGCACCGGCTTGATCGGAATTTCTGCACCCTGCTCACCCAACAGTTCGCGGCTCCAGGCGCCGGCGGCCAGCACGAATGCATCCGCCGCGATCGCGCCCTGCGCGGTGGTCACGGCTTCGATGCGGGTTGGCGTTGCGCGCCAACCAGTCACCGCTGTGTGTTCCAAAATTTGCACGCCGCGCCGCAGCAAGGCTAGTCGCAGCGCTTGCAACAAACGCGGATTGCGCACCTGCGCTACTTGACTCATCCATAGCGCAAAATCGTCCACCGCCAAAGCCGGCAGCATCGAGCGCGCGGAAAGCTCTTGCACCGGTTCACCGCGCGCGCCCGCCCAAGCCAGCGCCGCTGCCAGATCATACGGCGGCAATACCAGCATGCCGCAGGCGCGATATTCCGGATCGACGCCGCTCGCCGCGCGCAAATCGCCGATCCAATCCGGGTAGAGGGCGCGCGACCAATCCGTGAGCCGCGTCACTTCATCCGGGTAATGCCACGGCAACAGCGGCGACAACAAACCCGCGCCCGCCCACGATGATTCGCCGCCCAGCGCGCCGCGCTCGATCAGCGTGACGCGGCAGCCCGCCGTGGCCAGTTCCAAAGCCGTGGCGCAGCCGATAACGCCGCCGCCGATAATGCAAACATGCTGTAACAATTCAACGTACCCAACAACGTAAGCCGCTCATTCTAACAAAGGCAAATGGTAAAGCAGATCAAATAGCTATGCGCGCTCATCAGCGACAGGCACAAAACGGCAAATTTTGAGCCGATGTCATTCATCCACTCGTCATGACCGCTCATCGGTAAAGGCTTTGCCATAGCGCAAGACCTCTCTATTCTCCACATTGACGAATCTTGAGTTATACGGAAACCATGAAATCCATACGCGGCTTCACTCTTATCGAACTGGTCATGAGCATCGCCATCGTGGGCATTTTGCTCACGGTGGGCATTCCCAGTTTCCGTGAACTCATCACCAATAACCGCATCGTTTCCCAAACCAACGATTTCGTATCCGATCTGGCGCACGCCCGGGCCGAGGCGGTGCGCAGAAACACGCGGGTCACGATCTGCCGCAGCAATACCGGCACAAGTTGCGTCCCTGCCAGCAGTTGGGCGGATGGCTGGATCGTTTTTACCGACCCGGGCGGTTTTGGAACCTACACCTCCACTTCTGCAGATGAGAAGCTTTTGCGCGTGCATAGCGCAATGCCGACAGGGATGACGCTCGCGGTCGCCGGCTTTCAAAATAGCGGCGACTACCTCCAATTCCTGCCAAGCGGGCTGGTGAGCGGGGTCACCGGCGGTTCGCCGACCACCGCCGGTACATTCACTTTATGCGTTAGCGGCTATAAGGGCCGCACCATCAACTTCAACGCGATTGGCCGGGTCAATATCACGGCCATGACCTCGAACTGCACCTAGGAGTCAGGCATGCCAAAACAGCCTCATTCATCGAGCCGCGGCTTCACCCTGCTGGAAGTGCTGATCGCCATCGTCGTGCTGTCTTTTGGCCTGCTCGGCTTGGCCGGGATTCAAGCGGTCGGCATCAAGAATACGTATGACGCTAATGCGCGCACCCTGGCCATCCAGCAGGCATACGATATGGCGGATCGGATACGCGCGAACACCATCGGCGCCTCAGCCGGCGCCTATGACAACATCACCACAACCATCCCAGGGGACCCGGGCTGCATTACCAGTACCAGCGGCTGCTCTGCTACGCAACTGCGCGATTATGACCAGCGCTACTGGAACACCAACAACCAAAACATGCTGCGCTTGGGCAGGGGAACTGTGGCGGTCGTAGGCGGTACTGCCATACCGAACAAGCAATACCTCATCACCGTGATGTGGGATGAAGCCAGAACGGGCGCCACCGGAACCGGCTGCAGTACCAACCTCACCACCGATCTATCCTGCTTTCAATTGACCTTCCGGCCATGACTATGCAAATTACTCAACGCAAGATGCGCGGCTTCACCATCATAGAATTGATGGTGGCCATCACCATCAGCGCCCTCATCCTCGGCGTATTGACCCAAGTGTATGCCGGCGCCAAGAGCAGCTACCGGGTATCGGAAGCCTTATCCCGCATGCAAGAAAACGGCCGCTACGCCATGGACTATCTGGCGCGCGATATCCGCCTCGCCGGCTACACCGGCTGTGTCAGCGGCGGCACCACCGTCAACAACATGGCCAACCCCATCAGCGGCTGGTCGCCGCTCAACACCGCCACCAGCCCGATCACGCTCCAAGGTATTGAGGGGTATGAGGCTTCCGCCGTGACGTATTCAGCCATTTCAGGCTCTGCCGTTATTAAAACCGATGCGGTGCTCATCCAATATCTTTCGCCCAATAGCGCGAAATTGATCAACCCCGGCCCGCAAAATGCCAACATGCAAATCAGCGGCAACCCCTTAAACTTCCAACAATACGAAATTCTAGTCGTGACCGACTGCGCCTTTGCCGACATCTTCAAGGCCACCAGCGTGTCCAGCTCATCCGGCACGGTCACCATCGCCCACAGCAACAGCAACAACACCGGCAATAACACCGTCCACGACTATAAAGAACCCGCCGAAGTGATGCGCATGCAGAGCAATGTGTACTACATCGATACTGGCGCCTATGGTGGCCCCTCTCTGATGCGCCGGCGCTTGGGCTTCTATGCCAGTAGCGACGCCACCCAATACTGCACCAACGCCACCTCCAGCGTCACGCAAGGTTTTTGCGTGGAAGAAATCGCCGAAGGCGTGGAAGACTTGCAACTACTCTACGGTGTGGATACCAATGCCGACCTCTCGGCGGATAAATTCGTGGCTGCGAGCAGTGTCGCCGCCGCCGATTGGCCGAAGGTGGTAAGCGTGCGGGTCAACCTGCTGGTGCGCTCGGTGGAGACCAACGTCTCGCCCGAAGCCAATACTACGGCGCCGACTTCACAAATTCCGCTCTTTAACAATGACACGACTTACACCACGACTACTCTCACCGCGACTCCCCGCGCTTTCCGGCGGGTTTATACCGAAACCATTGTTCTGCGCAACCGCGCGCTTTAGAGGTAATCATTATGAAACACACCAATTTTCCCTCTACCCCTCAGCGCCAACGCGGCGCCGTGCTGGCCATCGGCTTGCTGATCCTGGTGGTCATGACCCTCATCGGCGTCACCGGCATGAGTACATCCGGCCTGCAACTTAAAATGGCCGGCAACTTGAAAGACTGGCACATTGCCTTCCAGGCGGTGGAAGCCGGCTTGCGCGATGGCGAAACGGATATCGCCAGCGAACGCGGCGGCGGAAGCGATAATAAATGCAGCACATTTGGTGTTACGCCAGAATATGATGGGATATGCCGCACGGATCCGGGCACCCTTCAGAGCATCTGGCAAACCATTGATTTCAAAGATTCCGCCTCGACTCAAAAATATGTGCTCTACGGCGCCAAGACCGGCGCGACCGCCCTCAGCGGTGTCGTCACGCAGCCGCGTTACATCATCGAGCCAGTCCCTACTTCTAAATCCGGCGAGAGCCTACGGCCCCCTAAAAAGACAAAAACTTTTCGGGTCACTGCGGTGGGCTACGGCGGCACAGCCGAAGCCAACATCATGGCCCAATCCACTACTGTTCTGCCTTAACCGATTAACCACTGCACCTGTTGGAGGTCGACATCATGCGCGCACCTAAACCCCAAATTATCAAACCGAAGCTTCTCTGGTCCGTGCTGGCCGGCATGCTGCTCATCCCGGCAACGCAAGCTGCCTCCCTGAGCATCAGCCAAGTTCCCTTGTTCGTCAGCACCACGGAAAAAGCCAGCGTGCTGCTCATCCTGGACAACTCGAACAGCATGGATGAAGACGAAACCGGCCAAGCCGTGGGCGGCGAAGATTCGAGCAGCAAATCCGAAATCGCGCGCAACGTGGCTAAAAATATCGTCAGCAGCTATCTCAGCAAGATTAATCTGGGACTAATGGCCTACAAGCAAAATGCGCCTTCATCCTATTACTTGCACAATTCGCCCTATGACGTGAGCTACGACCCGGCCAACTACAACTCGGCCTACGCCGGAATCCGCGACTCCCTCACCAAGAAATATCGCGCCGTCAACCCGAGCAATACAAGCAACTACGTCCATTACAATGTCGCGCTACCCTTCTATGCCTCATCCAATCAGGGCAATGCTTTCTGTTACTCGGCAACCGCCGATTTCGATAACGGCAGCGAAACTTACCCAAGCGGCTTTGTCGCAGATAACTATCGCTGCTTCGCAACTAAGACCACCACATCGGACACCCTGCCTGCCCCATATGGGGATGCCGCGGCGGAAGCCGCTGCCGGCTATGGTGGCGGCTTGGTCTACTCTGGCGGGTTTTATCCGACCGACAGCGATATTGCGCAAAATATTCTCGACTTCGGTCGCTTCAATACCTGGTCTTACGTCGGCACCACTTGGTTTAATAACGGCGCGCCCGGCCGCGGCTATTTGCACACGCCGATCAAACTGCTCGATGCTACCCAGCAAACCGCGCTGAACACCAAACTTTCATGCAACGTACCGACCCCACGTACGGTGGCAGGCGGCTGCGCAACCTGCACCTCGACCTGTTCGACTTCGGGCATTAAAAACGCGGGATTAACGCCGATTGAAGGCACGCTGAATACCGCTTCGGATTATTTTGGCGGCTCCACCTCGACCTGGAATGTGTCATCCGAGGGTTATGTCGCTTCGGCCTATCCGCTGCCGCAATCTTGCGGCAAGGATTTCGTGGTGTTTTTAACCGATGGCCTGCCCTCGACCAATGCTAGCGGCGTCGCGGTCACCAATACCACCACCGCCCTGGCTGCGGCGGCCACCGCGGCAGGCAATCTGAAAACGAATCGACTGGTAGAAACCTACATGGTCGGCTTTGCCATGCCTTATGGCACCAGCGTAACGCAACTGGATACGATTGCCGCCGCCGGTGGCACCGGCTCCGCCTATTCCGCCTCCAATACGGCCACGCTCACCACTGCGCTCAGCACCATCTTTTCGGATATTTTAGCGAAAGTCGGCTCGGCTTCGGCGGTCGCCGCCAATTCAACCACGCTCAATGCCAACAGCTCTATTTACCAGGCAAAATTCAACTCGGCCAACTGGAGCGGGGAGATATTGGCCTACAGCATCAACGCCACCACCGGCGCGATTAGCTCAACTCCCATTTGGCAAGGCGGTACGGTGTCCTGGACCGTGGGTTCAACAGTCTCCACCCAGGCCCCCTCCGCGCGTAACATCTTTACTTACAAACCCTCCACGGGGGGGGGCGTTCCCTTTCTTTGGCCAGCCAACCCGGCTACGCCTACCGCTACCGAAATCGATACCACCCAAGTCACAGCGCTCAATACCAACATTTCCGCTGTGAACGATGGGCTGGGTTCCAGCCGCTTGGATTATTTGCGCGGCGATTCCAGCAACGAAGGCATCAGCTCATCCTCCTTCCGCACCCGCCCCGCCAACAAGCTGGGAGATATCATTAATTCGACGCCCGCCTTTGTCGGCAAACCGGATGCCGGCTACCCGTCCTCGCTCGAATCGGTGATTTATGCGACTTTCCGCGATGCCAAAGCCAACCGCACCAAGGTGTTGTACGCTGGCGGGAACGACGGCATGCTGCATGGTTTCGACGCGAGCAGCGGCAAGGAAATCCTCGGCTATGTACCGAGCAAGGTTTACTCCACCCTATCCAAGCTCACCTCCTCCGGCTACTCCCACAGCTATTTCGTCGATGGCACGCCCACCACCGCCGATGTGTTCTATGGCGGCGCGTGGCACACCGTGCTGGTGGGTTCGCTCGCCGGCGGCGGACAAGGCATTTTCGCCCTGGACATCACCAACCCGTCAACTTTCACGCAGAGCGTGGCCAACGCGCAGAGTCTGGTGCTGTGGGAATTCAATGACACCGACAACGCCGCAACCACCACTTCGACCGATGGCGACGCCGATCTCGGCGCCACCTTCAGCCAACCCGGCGTCGCTCGCGTCTGCACCGCTCGCTCATCGGGCGTTTGCACCGCGTCCAAGTGGGTGGCGATCTTCGGTAATGGCTATAACAACACCGATGCCGACGGCAGCGCCAGCACCACCGGCTATGCCTATCTGTATGTAGTGGACATCGAGAATGGGAATATTCTTAAAAAATTCGACACCAAAACCGGCTCTACCACGACACCTAACGGCTTGGCTTCGCCCTCCCTCGTAGATGTGGATGGTGATTACTATGTCGACTATGTCTATGCCGGCGATCTGCAAGGCAATATGTGGAAATTCGATTTAACCGGCTCCATAGGCGCCTGGAGCATCGCCTACGGCAGCAGCCCCTCACCCGCGCCGTTGTATCAAGCCAAATCGCCGGATGGCACGGTACAGCCGATTACCACCCGGCCCGAGGTAACGATCCATCCCAACGGCAGCGGTTATCTCGTGTTGTTCGGCACCGGCAAATATTTGGAACAGGTGACCGACGTCAACACCACCACGGCCAAGACGCAGACCTTCTACGGCATCTGGGATAACAACGCGCAGGTGAACAGCGTCACCACCCGCAACAGCAATATCCTGCGACAGCAGGCGGTGGATGCGGAAACCAGTGCTTGGCGCCATGTCACCAACAACCCCATCAACTGGAGCACGGATGAGGGTTGGTATATCGACCTCTGCCTTAACACCACCGGTAGCGGCGCCTGCGCCAACAACTATGGTGAAAAGCAGGTCAGCAACGCGATATTGGTGAATGGCCGCATCATCTTTACCACCTTGCTGCCGAGCACCGTCTCGTGCACCGCCGGCGGATCGAGTTGGCTCATGGAACTTGATTTCGCCAATGGCGGGCAAACCTTGACCAGCCCTTTTGACACCAATGCTGACAACGCTTTCAACACCTCCGACACGGTGGCCTTCGGCGGCACTGTCGGTACCGCGATTGCGAATGGCACTAAATTGTCAGGGGGTATTTCGGGCACCCCCACTTTTGTGTATAACCCGGGCGCAACAAGTAAAGGCACCGGCATCAAATACGGATCAGGAAGTACTAGTGTAATCACCAGCACACTCAATAATGTCGGCAAAGGCATCGGCCGCGTGTCTTGGCGCGAATTGCTGAATGAATAAGGGAGCAAACATGATGCTAAAGCGACAACGCGGTTTCACCTTAATGGAAGTCATGATCACGGTTGCGATCGTTGCGATCTTGGCTGCCATTGCTTTTCCTTCCTACCAGGATAGTCTGCGCAAATCGCGCCGGACCGACGGCAAGAATGCGCTGACCCAGGCAGTGGCGAATATGGAACGGTATTATGCGCAAAACAATACGTATCTAACGGCTACCTTATGTGCCGCTGTCGGCACACCCAGCATGTGCCCCGGCAAATGCAGTGGCGTCGGCGGCACCTGCACCTCAACAGAGGGAAACTATGGCATTACCATCCCCGCCTTGACTGCTAACACGTTTTTAATCCTTGCGACCCCAACCGGCGCGCAACCGGCGGCGGATGGAAAAATGACAATTGATCAAACAGGCGCTAAACAGCATGATGCTAACAACGATACTGATTACCTTGATGCCGGCGAAGACAACTGGAAATAATTTTAGTATGAGGAGAATGCCATGAAGAACGCTATTTTGTTACTCATCACGACACTATGCGCAACGATAGCTGCGGCTCCCGTGTCCGCGCGCGTTCGCGTCGACGATACTGCGGGCGCCCAGACACAAAGCGCCTATCAGAAATCCGGCGTAATCAATTCCATCGACTTGGGCAGTCGCGCGATCGTCATCGATGGCGTCAGCTATTTGTTCCCTTCCGGGAATGTGAAGCTGCACAACAAAACCGCTACGGTCACCACTGCCCAGCAATTGAAAAAAAACATGCGCATCGGCTTCAACAGCAAACCGGGCAGCGCCGGCAGCCGCGCGCAAATTACCGATGTTTGGGTATTGGAATAATGCTTAGATTTCCTGTGGCGCTATAGAGCCGGGCGGTATTAGATAAACCCGAAAGCGGGGATGTGGATACATTAGTCAGGAAATCGACTAAGGAAACGGTTACAACGAAAATTCCCTTGCCGTCTTCGCCTACCTCAGTTCGCCGTATTTCTTTGCGTGAAATAATTAATCAGTAATGAAATCAACAGGTTTCCGCTTTGCAGAAGCATAAACCTGCTTCTCTGCAAGAGAAATTGTCGGTATTTTTTACGGACTCCAAGCAGGACTTAGCTGGCCTGAAATTAAAAACATTTAGAATCAATAGATTGACAAAGATGGAACATTATTTGCTTATTGATAATTAAGCCCCGCTTATTTTGCGAGCTTCCTACACGACAACAGATAGACATAAGGAGCATTCATGAACACCTCACGTATTGCAAGACGAGCAGCAAGCATTTTCCCGCTCATTGCACTTTTAGCTTCCGCGCCTGTCATGGCGGCTACTACAAATCCTATTCCGGAACCGGACATCCTGTCTTTATTCGCGCTCGGCGGCGCAGTCATGGTGGCGATCGCCATTCGCAAACGCCGCAATAAAAAATAGTCAGCCTAAATTCAATTTTAAAAGGGAACTGGGGCCTGCCCCAGTTCTTTTTTTATGCAAATAAAGGGCCTAGGGAAGCTCTGCATATGCATAAGCCGGCAGAGGTTCCTTAGCTGCGCGCTGACGCCAAACCCTTGGGCATGGGAAACTCCACACCTTCGACGACGCCTGGAAGCTCTTCGACGGCGCCCGCGCCGAACGCTTGTAAACGAGCCACCACTTCCTGCACCAACACTTCCGGTGCGGATGCGCCGGCGGTGACACCCACCCGCGTTTTTCCCGCCACCCACTCTGCTTTTAAATCGGCTGCGGTATCGACCCTATAGGACGGTACGCCAAGATTCTGCGCCACTTCACGCAGACGGTTGGAGTTGGAGCTGTTGGGCGAGCCGACCACGATCACCACATCGCATTCCTGCGCCAGCGCCTTCACCGCATCCTGCCGGTTTTGCGTGGCGTAGCAGATGTCGTCTTTTTTCGGGCCTTGGATGGTGGGAAAATGTTGTTTCAGGGCGTCGATGATCTTGGCCGCGTCATCCACCGAAAGTGTGGTTTGGGTGACGAAGGCGAGGTTGTCCATATCTTGCACTTGCAGCTTGGTTACGTCTTCCGGCGTTTCCACCAAATACATCCCCCCCGCCGTTTGGCCCATGGTGCCTTCGACTTCGGGGTGGCCTTTGTGGCCGATCATGATGATTTCTTTGCCGGCGGCGCGCATTTTAGCGACTTCGACATGGACTTTGGTCACCAAGGGGCAGGTGGCGTCGAAAACTTTCAAGCCGCGCGCTTCGGCCTCATGGCGCACCGCTTGCGATACGCCGTGGGCGCTGAAAATGACGGTGCCGCCCGCCGGCACGTCGGATAATTCCTCGACAAAAACCGCGCCTTTTTGGCGCAGATCGTCCACCACGAATTTGTTGTGAACGACCTCGTGCCGCACATAAATCGGCGCGCCGTATAGGGTGAGCGCCCGCTCCACGATTTCGATCGCGCGGTCTACTCCGGCGCAGAAGCCGCGCGGATTGGCTAAGAACACTTGCATAATTCACCCAAATAGTTTATCAATATCGTTAATTGCTCATAATAACAAGGTTTTACGTAAGGCTGTAGTCACCAGAGAAAGGAGGGATCAACATGGCTAATGGCGTCGTCAAGTGGTTCAACAACACGAAGGGTTATGGGTTCATCGCGCCGGAAGAAGGTGAAGACCTATTCGTGCATTACTCGTCGATTCAAGTGGAGGGGTACCGCACGCTGAAAGGCGGCCAGCGCGTCGCGTTCGAAATCCAAAACGGAGAAAAAGGCGCTCACGCCATCAATGTGAGCCCGGCGGCTGATTCCCCGCCTAATTAATTTCCAGTATCTCCACTTCAAATACCACCGGACAATCGGCAAGCGGGTGGTTGAAATCCACTACCGCTTCGCTCGGCCCTATTTCCCGAATCACGCCCGGCAGCGTGATGCCGTTCGGCATTTGAAATTCGATCATTGCTTTAGGTTGCGGCGTGATTTCGGGGGGGAACTCGGAGAGCGGAATGCGCTGAATCAAGCGCTCGTCCCTACAGCCAAACGCCTGTGCCGGATCAAGCATGAAAACATGGCGCTCGTGCAAGGGCAGCCCGATCAAGCAGCGCTCCAGATTCAGCGCCAATTCGTTGCGGCCCAAGGTGATTTCAATCGGGTCGTCATCAAAAGTATTTTCAAGCTCCGCGCCGTTCTGGCTAGCGAGCTTATAGTGCATCAGGATCGTGTCTCCCAACGCCACGTTCACCTCACGCCTCACCCTTCACGCTTTTACGCAGGCTATCCCAGATCAGCAACGCGGCCCCCACCGTGATCGCGGAATCGGCGGCATTGAATGCGGGAAAATGATAGCCCGCATAATAAAAATCCAGAAAATCGATCACATAGCCGAAGCGCACGCGGTCGATCAAATTGCCCAGCGCACCGCCGAGAATCAGGCTCAACGCGAAACAGAACCCGCGTTCCCGCGCATGCTTGCGCAGCAAATGCACGATCAGGATTGATGCCGCGAGCGCGATGCCGATAAAGAAGAAGCGCTGCCAGCCGCCCTCACCGGCCAGGAAGCTGAACGCCGCGCCGCTGTTGCGGGCATGCACCAGATTGAAAAAACCGGTCAGCGGCAGGCTGTCGCCGAATTGAAAGTTAGCCAGGATCCATAGCTTGGTGAGTTGATCGAACACGATCACAGACAGGCTCAGGCCTAACCAATGTCTGATGTTAATGGTCATGGCGAGGCTTGTGTGGCGCAAGCATCCTGCTTGCATGCCGGCTGGAAGCCGGCGCTACATACAGCAAGCGGGCTCGCTGCGCGAGTGTCATCTTACGCATGCGTGCGCGGCTCGCCGGGGCCATGCAGATTCGACACGCAGCGCCCGCACAAACCGGGGTGCCGCGGATCGGCGCTCACATCGGCGCGGTAATGCCAGCAGCGCTCGCACTTCGGCTGCGCGCTGGGTGCGACCACGGTTTTTTCCGCGGCGGGGTCCGCCACTTCCACCACGCGCGCTTGCGAGGTGATCAGCACGAAGCGCAGATCGTCTTGCAGCGAGGCCAGCACCGCATGCTTGGCGCCGCTGGCGTGAATCGCCACTTCCGCTTGCAGCGAGGAACCGATGTCGCCCGCAACGCGCACCGCTTCCAGTTGCTTTTGCACATCGGCGCGCACTTCTCGAATCGCGCCCCAATGCGCGCGCAGCTCGGCCGCATGCTTGGGCAGATCGAGTTGATGCCAGCGCTGCACGAACACCGTATCGTCGTCGTTCCTGGTCAAGCTCGCCCACACTTCCTCGCCGGTGAAGGACAGGATCGGCGCCAGCAAACGCGTCAGCGCATGGGTGATGTGATACAGCGCGTTCTGCGCCGAGCGCCGTGGTTTGGAATCGACGCCGGCGGTATAGAGCCGGTCTTTGAGAATATCCAGATAGAAGCCGCCCATCTCTTCGGAGCAAAAAGTGGTGAGCTTTTGCACGATCTGGTGAAATTCGTAACTGCTGTAATGGCCTTCCAGCGCGAGCTGCAAGTCGGCCGTCATGACCCAGGCGTAGCGATCGATTTCCAGCCACTCGTCAATCGGCAGCGCGTGTTGTTGCGGGTCGTAATCGGCGAGATTCGAGAGCAAGAAGCGCAGGGTGTTGCGAATGCGGCGATAGCTTTCCACCACGCGCTTGAGGATTTCATCCGAGATCGACAATTCGCCCGAGTAATCGGTGGCCGCGACCCACAGCCGCAGAATATCCGCGCCCAGGGTGTCGATCACTTTTTGCGGCGCGACCACATTGCCCTTGGACTTGCTCATCTTATGGCCCTGGCCATCGACCACGAAGCCATGCGTGAGCAGCGCCTCGTACGGCGCGCGGCCATCGGTGGCGCAGCCGGTGAGCAGGCTGGATTGAAACCAGCCGCGATGCTGATCGGAGCCTTCGAGATAAAGATCGGCGGGGTGGCGCAAATCTTCGCGCTGCTTCAATACCGAGGCGTGCGTCACGCCGGAATCGAACCACACGTCCAAGGTATGCGGCAATTTCTTATATTGGCTTGCCTCGGCGCCGAGCAATTCGGCGGCGTCCAGGCTGAACCACGCTTCGATGCCCGCTTGCTCCACGCGCTGCGCAACTTGCTCGATCAAGGCCGGCGTATTCGGATGCAGCTCGCCGGTTTCCTTGTGCACGAACAGCGCCATCGGCACGCCCCAAAAGCGCTGGCGCGACACGCACCAGTCAGGGCGATTTTTAATCATCGCCTCCAAGCGCGCGCGGCCCCATGCTGGGAAAAATTGTGTGTGCTCCACCGCCGCCATCGCCTGCTCACGCAATGTCTGTCCTCTGTCCTCTGTCCTCTGTCCTCTGATCTCCATGCCGATGAACCACTGGCTGGTGGCGCGGAAAATAATCGGCGACTTGTGCCGCCAGCAATGCGGATAGCTGTGCTTGAGCTTTTCTTCTTTCAACAAGCGGCCCGCATCGGCCAGTGCGGCGACAATGGTCTTGTTCGCGCCCCACACCAGTTGCCCGCCGACCAGCGGCGTCGTCTGATAAAACTTGCCGTCGTCACCGACCGGATTTTCCACCGCCAATTTGTAGCGCGCGCCCACCACATAGTCTTCCAGGCCATGGCCGGGGGCGGTATGCACGAGCCCGGTGCCGGTATCGAGCGTGACATGGTCGCCGCAGATGATGGGGACGACGCGCTCATAGAACGGATGCTGTAAGGCGACGCCTTCCAGTTCGCTGCCCTTCATGCTTTTCAGCACATCCCAAGCCGCAAAACCGTAGCGCTGCATGCACGCTTCGACCAGATCGCGCGCGAGAATCAGCACGCCTTTCGGCGTTTGCACCAGATCATAATAAAATGCCGGGTGCACGCAGACCGCTTGATTGGCGGGCAGCGTCCAGGGGGTGGTGGTCCAGATCACGGCAAAAGCGGGCTGGTCCAGGCCCAGCTTCGCGCTCTCCTGCACGGCGAACATCACGTCAACTGCGGGCGAGGCTTTGTCTTCGTATTCCACTTCGGCTTCCGCCAGCGCCGAGCCGCAGTCGATGCACCAATGCACCGGCTTCGCGCCCTGATACAGATAGCCGTTTTCCAGAATGCGGCCGAGGGTGCGGATGATGTCGGCCTCGACTTTGAAATCCATGGTGAGATAGGGATGCGCCCAATCGCCCAACACGCCGAGGCGGATGAAATCCTGTTTTTGGCGTTCGATCTGCGACTGCGCGTACTCGCGGCACAGGGCGCGGAATCGCGCCGGCTCGATTTGCTTGCCGTGGGTTTTTTCGACTTGATGCTCGATCGGCAGGCCGTGGCAATCCCAGCCCGGCACATAGGGCGCATCGAACCCGGCCAAGGTTTTGCTCTTGATGATGATGTCTTTGAGCACCTAGTTCACCGCATGGCCGATATGAATATCGCCGTTCGCATACGGCGGGCCATCGTGCAGAATGAATTTCGGCCGGCCCTTGGCCGCTTCGCGCATGCGCTCATACACGCGCTTGTCTTGCCACGTTTTGAGCATGCCCGGCTCGCGCTTGGCCAGATCGCCGCGCATCGGAAACGGCGTATCAAAAAGGTTCAGTGTGTGCTTGTAATCAGCCATATAAAAAACATCTCACCGGCGCGCAGCCTACCCTCCGGGGTACAAAGGGCGCTGCGCGGTTAAAAAATATTGTTTTGCCTCCGCCACGTCGCGCGCAATCTGCGCGATCAGCGTGGGCAGGTCGGGAAACTTTGCTTCGTCTCTTAATTTGTGCAGGAAATCCACCCGGACGTGGGCGCCGTAGATGCGATCGTGAAAATCGAAGACATGCACTTCCAGCGTGGGCGCGCCGTTTTGCTTCACTGTCGGCCGCACGCCCAGGCTCGCGACACCCGGCAGGCGGACGCCATCGAAGCCGCACAATTCTACCGCAAAGATGCCGGCCAACGGCGGCTTGTTGTGCTTCATCTGGATGTTGGCGGTGGGGAAACCCAGCTCGTGTCCGAGCTTGTCGCCATGCACCACGCGCCCGCTGATGCTGTAGGGGCGGCCGAGAAATTGCGCGGCAAGTTCCATGTCCCCTTGCGCCAGTGCATCGCGTACCGCGGTGGAGGACACGCGCACGCCCCCGGCCAACACGCTGGGCAAGCTCTCCACGTCGAAGCCTTGCACCGCACCGGCTTGGCTTAGCAGGGCAAAATCGCCGGCGCGTTTTGCGCCGAAACGGAAATCGTCGCCAATCAATATCCAGCGCGCTTGAATGCCCGCGATCAAAATGCGTTCGATGAATTCTTGCGGGGTCAGCGCGGCAAAGCGCCGGCTAAATCGCGCCAGCACCACGCGATCGACGCCATGACTACGGAACAATTCGAGTTTCTCGCGCAGGCTGGTGAGCCTCGCCGGTGCTTGATCCGGCGTGAATACTTCGCGCGGGTGCGGCTCGAAGGTCATTACCGCTGCCGGCAACCCACGCTGCGCCGCCACCTCCCGCAAGCGGGCGAGCATGGCTTGGTGACCTAGATGGATGCCATCGAAATTGCCGATGGTCACGGCGCAGGCGACCGGCCCTTTGGGCAATACGGGATTCAAATTTAGTAAGCTAAACATAAGCCTTGAATTTTAACGGCTTAGGCGTAGCGCGGTCTAGCTGATTAGCGGCAAATGGCTTTGATATTATTCCGCGCCGCGTTTGACGAAATCCCGGAAACGCACCCCGAGCGCGAACAACGTGAGGAAATAGGCGCCGGCGCCAAGCCCAACCAACGCTGTCAGATGCGCCACTTTATTCAAGGCGCGCATGGAAAGCCAAGCTTGTGCATCGCCCATGCCCCAGTACAGCGCACCCGCCATGACCGCCAGCGCAAGCGCGACTTTTAGAAAAAACAGAAGCCAACCCGGCTGCGGCATATAGATGCCCGCACGGCGCAAATGATAGTAGAGCAGGCTTGCATTCAGGCACGAGCCCAAACCAATCGCCAGCGCCAGACCGGCATGCTGCAGTTTCCAGATAAAGGCCAAGTTCATGAGCTGAGTCGCAATCAAGGTGGCGATGGCGATTTTGACCGGCGTCTTGATGTTCTGCCGCGCGTAAAAACCCGGCGCCAGCACTTTCACCATAATCAAGCCGAGCAAGCCGATGCTGTAGGCCAGCAAGGCCTCGCGCGTCATGAATAAATCATGCGCGGAAAATTTTCCGTAGTGGAACAGGGTCGCGATCAAGGGCACGGCCAGCAGCGCGAGCGCCAACGCCGCCGGCAGCGCGAGCAGCAGGGTGAGGCGCAGGCCCCAATCGAGCAGCTTGGAATATTCCTCATGCGAGGCCGTGGCATAGTGCTTGGCCAGACTCGGCAGCAGAATCGTGCCCAGCGCCACGCCCAGCATGCCGGCGGGAAACTCCATCAAGCGGTCGGCGTAATACAGCCAGGACACGCTGCCGGTCACCAGGAACGAAGCAAAGATGGTGTTGATCAAAAGCGAGATCTGGCCGACCGAGACGCCGAATACCGCCGGCCCCATCAGCTTCATGATGCGCCGCACCCCTTCATCGCGAAAATCCAGGCGGGGACGCGGCAACAGCTTGATGCGGCGCAAAAACGGCGCTTGAAACGCAAGCTGCAGCACCCCGCCCGCGAACACCGACCACGCCAGCGCCAGCACCGGCGGATCAAAATAAGGCGTCAACCATAAGGCGCCGGCGATCATGCACAGATTGAGCAGCACCGGAGTAAACGCCGGCGCCGAAAACCGGCTGTAGGTATTGAGAATGCCGCCCGCCAGCGCCACCAGCGAGATGAAGAAGATGTACTGAAAAATGATGCGCAGCATGCTCACGGTGATGTCGAATTTCTGCGTGTCGGCGGAAAAACCCGGCGCGCTGAGATAGATCACCAGCGGCGCCGCGATCACCCCGATCAGGGTGACCACGAATAGCGCCAGCGCCAACAGCCCCGCCACGTGATCGACCAGCAGGCGCATCTCGGCGAATTCGCGCTTGGCTTTGTACTCGCCCAGAATCGGCACGAAGGCTTGCGAAAACGCGCCCTCGGCGAACAGGCGGCGCAGCAGGTTGGGGATTTTGAACGCGACGAAAAACGCATCGGTCATCAGCCCGGCGCCGAAGGCGCGCGCAATCACCGTGTCGCGCACGAATCCGAGAATGCGCGAGAGCAGCGTCATCACGCTCACGGTGGCGAGGGCTTTGAGAAGATTCATGGAAGGCCGGCGCGCTTTGACGTTAATAAAGCGCCGATTATAAGCAGTTTAGGAACGAAGCCGGACGGTTTTGTAGCGCCGGCATCCTTGCCGGCATGCCGGCGGATACCGGCGCTACATTTTTTTGATGCTTAGAGCTTTTCCAAGCGTTCGACCAACTGCGCCACGCCCTGCTTCAATTCGGCGAACACGCTTGGCGCATCAGCCAGCTCGCCGCTCTTGCCCAGCATTTCCAGCGCCTTGGCGCGATCCATCGAATAGTGTGCGGAGAAGGCGCCGACCGAGCCTTTGAGCCGGTGCGCGGTGGCGCGGATCGCTTCGGCATCACCCACGAGCACGGCTTGCTCCAACTCGGCCAATTGTTCCGCGTGGCCGTCGATAAACATGCGCGCCACCTGGCGCAGCAAATCCGTATCGTTGGCTAGATTTTCCAGTGCGGTTTGCTGATCGAACACCTGAATATCGCTGCTCGCTTCGGCTGGCGCGCTGACAGAGACAACCGGCGCCGGCGTCTCACCGCCCTGCAAATACTGATCTAATAATTCGAACAGCTTGGCCGAATGAATCGGTTTCGAGATATAGGCATCCATGCCCATCGCCAGGCATTTTTGCTCGTCGCCCTGCATCGCATGCGCGGTCATGGCGATGATCGGGGTGCGCGTGCCGCGCGCCGACTGCATGTCGCGGATGGCCGCCGTGGCCTCGAAGCCGCCCATTTCGGGCATCTGGATGTCCATCAAAATAATATCGAAGGTTTCAACATGATAGCGCTCGACCGCCTCGCGTCCGTTGTTGGCGATTTCCAATTCATAGCCGCGCTGGGTGAGCAGATTTTTCGCCACGGCCTGGTTGATCGGATTGTCCTCGGCCAAGAGGATGCGGCCGCTGCGCTTGTTCTCGTCCGCGGTAGGCGCATGCACGATATGCGCCGCTTGTTTCTGCAAGGCTGCGGCTTCATCCGCAAAACCGCAGCGGATGCTGAAATGAAACATGCTGCCATGGCCGGGTTCGCTTTCGACCCAGATTTTGCCGCCCATCATCTCGGACAAGCGCGCCGAGATGGTCAGCCCCAAGCCGGTGCCGCCGTATTGGCGCGTGGTCGAGGTATCGGCCTGAGAGAACGCCTCGAAAATCAGCGCCAGTTTTTCCGGCGAAATGCCGATGCCGGTATCGGCGATCGCGAAGTGCAGGGTCATCCCCTGGGCATCGACGCGCGCCAGCTCGACGCTGGCCGACACCGAGCCCTGGGCGGTGAATTTCAGCGCATTGCCGATCAAATTCACGGCGATCTGCCCTACCCGTACCGGGTCGGCGCGGATGAAGCGCGGAATATTGCTTGCCACATCGCACCACAGGGTGAGTCCCTTCTCCTGCGCGCGCACCGCCAGCGAGCGCACGATGCCATCGAGCATTTCGCGTAAATCGAAATCCTCCTCGGCGATCATCAGCTTGCCGGCCTCGATCTTGGAAAAATCGAGAATGTCGTTGATGATGGTGAGCAGCGATTCGGCCGAGACTTTCACCATATTCAGGTTATCGCGCTGCGAATGCGTGAGCTCGGTACCCAGGGTGATTTCGGTCATGCCGAGGATGCCGTTCATCGGCGTGCGGATCTCATGGCTCATGTTGGCGAGGAATTCGCTCTTGGCTTGGCTCGCTGCTTCGGCCAGCTCTTTAGCCTGCTCCAGATCGTGCTCGTAGCGCTTGCGTTCGGAAATGTCGGTGACGATGCCGATGATGCCGGCGAGCGACTGGTCCATATTGTGGAAGGCCGCCTTGTAGTACATCGCATCGCGCTGCGCGCCGCCGCTATGGAACGATGCCTCATACGATTGCATGCCGGGGGCGGCCATGAGCTCGGCATCCATACGCTCGTGCAGTGCGCCGCATTCTTCCCACCCCGGCATGAATTCGGCGTCGCGCTTGCCCAGGCAATCTTCACGCTTGACGCCGAAATAGTCTTCCCAGGATTTATTCACGCCGAGATATGCCCCGGCGCAGTCCTTGAAGAACATGGGATTGGGCAAAGTCTCGATCAGCATCTGATTGAAGTGCAACTGCTCGCGCAGCTTTTCCTCGGCGTTGCGGCGCTCGGTGATGTCGTTCAGCGTGCCGATCGTGCCGATGATATTGCCGCGCTCGTCCAACACGGGGCGCGCATACACTTCGAACCAGCGGAAGCCGCCATCCATGGTGAGAAAACGCGCTTCGTGCTGGCAATGCGCATCCTTTTTTTTCATCAGCGGCAAAAACATTTCGTAATGCCGCTGCTGATCATCCGGGTGCACATAATTGAGAATGTTGGTGCCGATGCTCTTGCCGAGCGAGAAGCCGGTAATTTCGGTCCACGCCGGATTGAGGTAGAGCCAGGTACCCTCCCAATCGGTTTGAAAAATCACTTCGCGCAGGCTTTCGACCACGTGACGGTATTTTTGCTCGCTCTTGAGGTGTTCTTCCTGCACCGCGAGCGCTTCCTGCTGCGCCGCTTCGCGTTCGACGAGCAACTGCTCGATCAACTCCGCCACCGACTCCGGCGAAAAGCCCGCTGCGTCCGGCGGCTCGCGCCCATGCGCTTGCAGCACGCGGCCGATGGCGGCGCATCCCGCCGATTGGCTGGATACGGCCTCCGCGCCCGGTCCGGCCGCGGCGTAGGTTTGCGCCACGTCGCTCAGAAATGCATGGAATTGTTGGAGCAGCGCCTCCGGTGCCTGCGTTGCCGCCAAGGCTTGTAGCTGGGCAAGCGCTTCGGAAAGATCATTCATCTCCGCCATGCCGAAGCGGCTTTGCAGTTGGGCTTGCAGGATGCGATCGGCGTTGGCCATGGGACGAGCCTAAGATGCAGCGATCTTTTCCACCGCTTGCATATACTCCATGCACTTCGGATCGCCCGGCTGCAGGGCGTTCGCGCGGTCAAGTTCCTTGCGCACTTCATACAGCAGGGTGTCGTCCTTACCCACTTCCTGCAGGTGCTTGAGCAGCATGCCGGCCAGGTTGAGCCGGATGCGGGCATTATTCGGCAACTGCGAGACGGCTTGGCGCAGCAATTCGATCGCCTCGTCGAGCTTGCCCTCCTGCGCCAAGCGCACGCCTTGGTTGTTGATGTTGATGACTTCGTCCTTGGAAGTCTGCACCAGGGTTTTGCCTTCTTCATGCAAATCCGCATCCTTGAAGAATTTATCCACCTGATTCAGCACACCGTTATTGTCGTGATTGTTTTTCACCACTTGGGTAATCAACCCCATGGCTTTTTCTTTATCACCCAGCGCCAGCATGGCGTTGGCGAGCGCGAGGTTGTCTTGCACGCCGGCTTTGGCCCCCAGGCCTTTCAACTGCCGCTCTGCCTCGGCCAGCGCGGCTTGGGCTTTATCCGGTTTCCCCAGCTTTTGAAAAGCGCCGGATTCCACTACCGAAGCTTGCATGGCGCTCACCGGATCGGTGAAAACTTTGCGCACATCTTCCATCAGCTTGAGCGCCTCGTCGGCTTTGCCCTTCTCGGTGCACAGTTTGGCCAAGCCGGTAAACGGCTCGGTGGTCTTGAGAATGGAATGCTCTGACAGCTTGATCGCCTTGCGGTAGGCCGCTTCGGCGCCGGCTTTATCACCCGTGGCATTGGCCAAATCGCCCAATATTTTTTGCCGCTGGCCGGAGTTGGGCGACAGCGTGAGCGCCTGGCTGATCAGTTCACGGGCTTGCTCATGATCGCCCAGCGCTTGATAGGTTTTCACCAGCCAATCGTAGGTCTCCAAACTGGAACTGTTATCCTCCAGCACCTCGCTCAGAATATCCTTCGCCTTGAGATATTCGCCGGACAGGAAATACACCTTGCCCAAGCCGGTTTTTGCCCAGTTGACGGAACGCACGGAGAGCAAGCTTTCGAATAGGGCGCGCGCCGCGGCATAGTCGCCTTTGATGAGCAGAAAGCGGGCTTTCAGGCGCAGCATGTCTTGCGCCATGGTCGGATCCTGCTTCATCAGCTCATCGCATTTTGCGACCGCCTTGGTGTAGTCCTTGCGCTTGACGGCTTTTTCCACGTCCTGCAGCGCCCATTTCTTGGCGAGCAGACGTTCGAGCCGGCCCTTGAGCAATTCTTCGTTGATCGGCTTGAGCAAGTAATCGTCCGGCTCGTACTCGGCCGCGCCCATCACCATGTCCATGGTTTTTTCGGCCGTAATCATGATCCACACCGTGGTGAACCCGATCAACTCGCGCACCTTGGCTTCTTCCAATATTTGCTGGCCGTTTTTGCCTTCGCCCAGGTTGTAGTCGCACAACACGACATCGTATTTATTCTTGCTCAAGGCGGCGACGGCGTCCTTGCCGTTTTTCGCCGTGTCGATTTGCGCAGCGCCCGCCACGCGAATAAATTCGCGCAACATTCTCAGCATGCCTTCGAAATCATCGATGATGAGCACGCGCGCTTCTTTCAGGTTCAGTGCCATTTTGAAATCCTCACGGCAAGCGCAACACGAAACAGCCGCCGCCATAAGCGCCGCCGTTCTCGATGGTCAGGCTGCCGATATTGCCCTCGTTTTGATGCAGATGCGCCACCATGGCCGAAAAGTACATCCCCAGCCCGGTGCTGCCGCGGTAGTAGTGAATCCCCTTATTCGCGGCAACCTCACTCTGCAGCAAGGACTCGGGGTAGCCGCCGCCGTTGTCTTCCACGCGCAAGGTCAGCGCGCCGTCCGCCACCCGCGCCACCAGCCGCAGTTTGTCGGCGGTATGTTGAATCGAGTTATTCAGCGCATTGTTCAATGCGCCGCAGATGAGTTCCTTATCGAAATACCAGAGTGCGTCGCCGGGACAATCCACTTCCAGTTGAATGCCGCGAAATTCGAGTTGCGGCCGGTTCGCGGCCACGACTTCCTCGAGCACGGTGCGAATCACATGTTCTTGCATATCGACCGGATAGCGTTCGTTGCGAATTTTATAAATGCACAGCAACTGCAATAAATTGTTGTTGAGCCGTTTCGCCTCATATTCCATTTGGCCGAGCCGCGCGGAAAGGGGGGAATCGCGGCCCTGGGCTTCCTTGATCGTGCTCTCCAGCGCGCCGATCAACATGCCCAGCGAATTCTTCATGTCGTGCACCGACAGCGCCAAAAAGTCGGCGAAGGCGAAGGAATCGGTTTCGTTTGAATTGGTTTTTTCGTGCATCGGGTATTCTCGGCCCAGTCCAGTTAAAGTGAAACTCGCGCAGCGAGCCTAAGTCCCTCTCGCCCGCTTGCGGGACTGCGGAAGGGTCGCTGCGTAGCAGCGGGGCCCCACCGGCGTACCCCTAGCGGGTGAAGAGCTAGGAGAGAGGGAAACGGTCATGGCGAGTTTCATCATCCCAGGTGGCCACTGCCATGACCGTTCGGCGCATCGTCCGCGCCTGCCGCGGGGTTGAGCTACCTAAATATCGCCCGATTCCGAGAATTCTTTACCGTGCCCCGCCCGGCGCGGACGTTCATGGTCATTGCCAAAGCTTATCTAAACGCTTAAAATGCGCGGTTTTCGCTAATTCAAAGCCTTAAGGAGAAAGTCATGGCCAATTCGGCACAAGCCCGCAAGCGCGCGCGCCAGTCGATCAAGCAGAATATGCACAACGCGAGCCTGCGCTCGGAGTTGCGTACTGCTATCAAGAAGGTGCAAAAAGCGGTTGGGGCCGGCGACAAAGCCGCCGCCCAGAAGATTTATCAAGAGTCCGTCAGCGTCATCGATCGCATCGCGGACAAGAAAATTGTCCACAAAAACAAAGCGGCTCGCCATAAGAGCCGCCTGTCTTCGCAAATCAAAGCCTTGGCTTAATATCAGCCGCCTGAGAGCGGATGGCCGTCAATTCGCGACGACCCCGCTTCAGGATGGGTTTTCACCCCATTCTCGCCCTCATCTAGCCGTAAATCCTTATCCTGGGCAAACCCCAGGGTGCTACACACCAAAACCCAGAAATATCGTCTAAGCTAATAAAATATAAAGTTAAATCCGGATTTGGAGCTATTCTAGTTTTTCAACTTGTTTTATTTTCTGCTTGCATGAGGCGGCAATTTCGCTAAAAATATCCGACTGTATTGCTACACCATTCCCAAACCATCGTGCATTTCAAGGAGGAACCGCATGAAAAATCCTTTGGACTCCCTCTGGGGGACGGTCATTTCCGGCCTGATCCTGACCGTAGTGTTGTACTACGTCGCCGTCAATTTTCTCATTAAGGGGTAATCAACATGGAACAAACGATGGCGACAATGGCTATTTTCCGCTGGATTCACTTCATGGCGGGCGTGATGTGGATCGGTTTGCTGTATTACTTCAATTTCGTGCAAGTGGCCGCGCTGAAAGACGCCACCGCCGACGGCACCAATGCCGGCATCACCAAGCATGTCGCGCCGCGCGCCTTGTTTTTCTTCCGTTGGGCTGCCTTGGTGACCTGGCTGGCGGGCGCTGCGCTACTGGGCGCGCGCTTTGTGCCGGCCTTTACCCTGCAACCGTCCGCCGCCATGATTGGTCTGGGCGCTTGGCTGGGCACCATCATGCTGTTCAATGTATGGGGCCTGATTTGGCCGAACCAGAAGAAGATCCTGGGCATGAAACCCGCCAGCGATGCGGAAAAGGCCACCGCCCGCCGGGTTGCCTTCCTGGCTTCGCGCACCAATACCATGCTTTCCATCCCCATGCTGTTCTTCATGGGCGTAGGGGTGCACGGCATCTAAAAACACCTTATAATTTAGCGCTTACGCAATCCACACGGCGGCTTTTGCCGCCGTGTGCTTTTTTGGTGAGTTGAAATGTCGCATTTGATGAATACCTATGCCCGGCTCCCTGTCGCATTCACACGCGGCGAAGGCGTTTGGTTGTGGGATGCCGAGGGGAAACGCTACCTGGACGGCGTGGCTGGGGTCGCGGTCAATACGCTGGGCCATGCCCACCCCAAGCTCACCCAGGCGCTGTGCGAGCAAGCCAAGACCTTGATCCACTGCTCCAATCTTTACCAAATTCCGCTGCAAGAACAGCTCGCCGATAAGCTGTGCGAACTCTCCGCCATGGATAACGCTTTTTTCTGCAATTCCGGCTGCGAGGCGAACGAAGCCGCGATCAAACTGGCCCGCCTCTACGGCCATCAGAAAGGCATCGAAGTCCCCACCATCGTGGTGATGGATAAAAGCTTCCACGGCCGCACCATGGCGACCTTGACCGCCACCGGTAGCCGCAAGGTGCAAGCCGGGTTCGAGCCGCTGTTGGCCGGTTTCGCGCGCGTGCCGTACAACGACGTGGAAGCGGTGCGCCAAGCCGCCGCACACAACAAAAATATCGTTGCGCTGCTGGTCGAACCGGTACAGGGCGAAGGCGGCATCAACATTCCCGACGCTGATTATCTTGGCGCCCTGCGGAAGATTTGCGACGACAACGGCTGGCTGTTCATGCTGGACGAAGTGCAAAGCGGCCTCGGCCGCACCGGCGCCTGGTTCGCGCATCAACATACCGCGATCAAGCCCGATGTGATGACCTTGGCCAAAGGCCTGGGCAGCGGCGTGCCGATCGGCGCGTGCCTCGCGCGCGGCGCGGCCGCCGATCTGTTCAAGCCCGGCAATCATGGCTCGACCTTCGGCGGCAATCCGTTGGCGTGTACCGCAGCGCTCACCACCCTGCAAGCCATCGAGGACGAAGGCCTGCTGCCCAACGCCAGCCGCATCGGCCAATTCATCGTGAATGGCTTCAAGCAAGCGTTTGCCGGCGTGGCCGGGGTGACGCAAGTGCGCGGCCACGGCCTGATGGTCGGCATCGAGCTCGACCGGCCCTGCGCCGATCTGGTGAAGATCGCGCTGGCGCAAGGCTTCATCATCAACGTGACCTCGGATAAAGTCATCCGCCTGGTGCCGCCGCTCATCATGAATGGGCAGGAAGCCAGCGCGCTCGTCGCCGGCGTGGCGGTGCTGGTGAAGGAATTCCTCGCCCAGGCGGCCTGATCATGCCCATCAAGCATTTTCTGCAATTCAAGGATTTCACCCGCGACGAGTTGGATTACCTGTTCGCGCGCACGCGCTGGATCAAGACTGAATTCAAGGCCTACCGCCGCTATTGGCCCTTGGCCGATCGCACGCTGGTGATGATTTTCGAAAAAGCCTCGACGCGCACCCGGCTCTCGTTCGAAGCCGGCATGCAGCAGCTCGGCGGCGCGGCAATTTATCTCAACACGCGCGACTCGCAACTCGGACGCGGCGAGCCGGTGGAAGACGCGGCCGAGGTGATTTCGCGCATGAGCGATGTGGTGATGATCCGCACGTTCGAGCAAGACATCATCGAGCGTTTTGCCGGCCACTCGCGCGTGCCGGTCATCAACGGCCTCACCAACGAGTACCATCCCTGCCAAATCCTGGCCGACATCTACACCTATATTGAACAGCGCGGCTCGATCCAGGGCAAGACCGTGGCCTGGATCGGCGACTCCAACAATGTGTGCAATACCTGGCTGCAAGCGGCGGAAGTATTCGATTTCAACGTGCACGTCTCGACCCCGCCCGGCTACGAAGTCGAGCCGGAGCGCGCCGGCCTCTACGGCACCGGCCACTACGAAGAATTCGCCGACCCGATGCAGGCGGCGCGCGACGCCGATCTGGTCACCACCGACGTGTGGACCAGCATGGGCTTTGAAGCGGAGAACGAAGAACGCAAACGCGACTTCGCCGATTGGCAGGTGGACGAAGACATGATGGCGGTGGCCAAGCCCGATTCGCTGTTCATGCACTGCCTGCCCGCACATCGCGGCGAAGAAGTATCCGCTGGCGTAATCGACGGCCCGCACAGTGTGGTGTGGGATGAAGCCGAGAATCGCCTGCATGCGCAAAAAGCGCTGCTCGAATATTTGCTCCTGGGTCGCATCGAAGCATGAACATCGCCTATTTCAAAGACACGGATACGCTCTACCTGGAGCTAGCACCTGAAAGCGCCACCCGCGCCTGGGAGGCGCAAGCGGGAATCGTGTTGAATCTATCCGATGACGGTCGCGTAGTGGGCATCGAGATCGAGCACGCGAGCCAAAAAACCGATTTGAAATTGCTGCGCGTAGGCAACTTCCCCGGCGAAGTGCATGCCGTCGCCGGCGCAGCGCATTGAGTTGTGAAGGATATTTCACCGCAGAGGACGCGGAGGACGCAGAGGAACAGCAATGCAGATTAATGAATCTGCCCCTCCGGCCGATTACTTACACTAAGCACTTGAATTACTCCGCGCCCTCTGCGTCCTCTGCGGTGAAATCTTTTTTTCCAGGTTTAACGTTAGAACTGCAAGGTCACTTATGAGCTCAAGCAATAAAGTCGTGCTCGCCTATTCCGGCGGGCTGGACACCTCGGTCATTTTGAAATGGCTGCAAGACACCTATCAATGCGAGGTCGTCACCTTCACCGCCGATATCGGCCAAGGCGAAGAACTCGAACCGGCGCGCGCCAAAGCCCGCCAATTCGGCGTGAAGGAAATCTTCATCGACGATCTGCGCGAAGAATTCGTGCGCGATTTCGTGTTCCCGATGTTCCGCGCCAATACGGTATATGAAGGCGAGTATTTGCTCGGCACCTCGATTGCGCGCCCGCTCATCGCCAAGCGCCTGATCGAAATCGCCAAGATGACCGGCGCCTCCGCCATTTCCCACGGCGCCACCGGCAAGGGCAACGACCAAGTGCGCTTCGAGCTCGGCGCCTATGCGCTGAACCCCGACATAAAAATCATCGCGCCGTGGCGAGAGTGGGATCTGCTCTCGCGCGAAAAACTCCTCACTTACGCTGAAAAACACGGTATCCCGGTGGAAATGAAACACAAAGCCGGCGGCAGCCCTTACAGCATGGATGCCAACCTGCTGCACATCAGCTATGAAGGCCGCGCGCTGGAAGACCCGGCAGCGGAGCCGGAAGAAGATATGTGGCGCTGGACCGTGTCCCCGGAAAAAGCGCCCGATGCGCCCGAATATCTCGAACTCGAATTCAAGCACGGCGACATTGTCGCGCTTAACGGCAAAACCCTGAGCGCGGCGTCTGTCCTCGCCGAACTCAACCGCCTCGGCGGTAAGCATGGCATCGGCCGCCTGGATTTGGTGGAGAACCGCTACGTCGGCATGAAATCACGCGGCTGCTATGAAACGCCCGGCGGCGCCATCATGCTCAAAGCGCACCGCGCCATCGAATCCATCACCCTCGACCGCGAAGTGGCGCATCTCAAGGACGACCTGATGCCGCGCTATGCTTCGCTCATCTACAATGGTTACTGGTGGAGCCCGGAACGCCTTGCACTCCAAGGGTTAATCGACAACACGCAAGACAGTGTCAATGGCTGGGTGCGGGTCAAGCTCTACAAAGGCAATGTCACTGTGGTGGGTCGCGACTCGAAAACCGATTCGCTGTTCGACCCCACCATCGCCACGTTTGAAGACGATGCCGGCGCCTACAACCAGGCCGATGCCGGCGGCTTCATCAAACTCAATGCGCTGCGCATGCGGATTGCGGCGAAAAGAAAAAATCGTACTTAAGGAAAAATCATGACTCAATTCGATAACGTCAGCGTCGTCAAAAAAGCCAACCTGTTTTTCGATGGCAAGTGCGTCTCGCACACCGTGCTGTTTCCCGATGGCACGAAAAAAACCTGCGGCGTCATCTTTCCCAGCAAACTCACATTCAACACCGGCGCGCCCGAGGACATGGAGATCAACGGCGGCGTATGCAAGATCAAGCTTGCGGGCAGCAACGATTGGCAAACCTACTCCGCTGGCCAAACCTTCAGCGTGCCGGGCAATAGCAGTTTCGAGATCGAAACCGTCGAAACGCTCGATTACGTCTGCCACTTCAAATAGCCATGACCACCCTCGCTGTCGTCCGCAAAAACGGCCAGTTCGCTATCGCAGCGGACACGCTCACCAAATGGGGCAGCACCAAGGAATCGTCGGTCTACGTCGCCAACCATGAGAAAATTTTTCAAGTCGGCGACAGTTTTATGGCGATTACCGGCACCACCACCTTCAAGCTGATCCTCACCGAGTATTTTTCGCAACTGGAAACACCGCCCAAGTTCGACTCGGTGCCGAACATTTTCCGCACCTGGCAAGAACTGCACGCGGCCATGAAGGAACGCTATTTCCTGAATGCGAATGAGGACAAGGAAGACGATCTCGAAACCTCGCGCATGTACGTGCTGATCGCCAACGCGCACGGCATTTTCGGCGTCGCGCCGCACCGCACGGTGCAGGAATTTTCCAAGTTCTACGCCTATGGCGCAGGCGCTGACTACGCCATGGGCGCGCTGTACGCCGCCTACGATCAGCCCAAGCTCAACGCCGAAGCCCTCGCCCGCCTGGCGGTGGAAGCCGCCGCCGAATTCGACGACAGCACCGGCGGCCCGATCAGCAGCCAGCTCATCCGCGCAACCAAACGAAAATAGGAGCCGCCATGCCCTCGTTCGACATCATGTCCGAAGTGGATAAGCAGGAAGTCAAAAACGCCGTGGAGCAAGTGAACAAGGAAGTCACCAACCGCTTCGACTTCAAAGGCTCGGATGCGCGCGTAGAGCAAGCGGATTACGTGCTGACCCTATTTGCCGACGACGACTTCAAGCTCGACCAAGTACAAGAAGTCCTCAACGCCAAGCTGATCAAACGTGGCGTGGATATCAAATGCATGGAAATCGGCAAATCCGAAAAAGTCAGCGGCAACAAAGTAAAGCGAACCGCCACCATCAAAACCGGCGTCGAATCCGACCTGGCCAAAAAAATCGTCAAGCTGCTCAAAGACAGCAAGATGAAAGTCCAAGCCAGCATTCAAGGCGATACCGTGCGCGTCTCGGGTGCGAAGCGCGATGTGCTGCAAGACGCGATTGCCCTGGTCAAAAAATCGATTACCGACTTTCCGTTGCAGTTCGGGAACTTCCGCGACTAAAGCTATCGCCGTATTGATACGTTTTACCTGCCGCTGAAACGCTCACTGCCCAGCTTCTGCCTCATTTACGCCCGGCCCAGATCAGCTTGACGTTTTACGTAATACATACTACAGTTTCCGAGTGATCAAGACCTTCGCCGACAAGTCCACCGCCGCCATTTTCAGCGGGTTGATGGCCAAGAAACTGCCGCCTGCGATCTGCAAACGCGCACGGGAAAAACTGGACATGCTGCACCGGGCGCGCACGCTGAACGACCTGCGCGTGCCGCCCGAAAACCGGCTGGAGGCGCTGGCCGGCAACCGTAAGGGGTTTTGGAGCATCCGCATCAATAACCAGTGGCGCGCGTGCTTTCGTTTCGAAAACGGCGACGCCTTTGACGTTGAGATCGTTGATTACCATTAGGAGACCGATATGAGTATTCGCATCGAGGATTTGCCGGGAATGGATTTTTCGGATGTCGCGACCAAAAAGCGCATCCCGCCCACCCATCCCGGCGACATTTTGCTGCACGACTTCCTGGAGCCCTTGAACATGAGCGCCAATGCGCTGGCGACAGCCTTGCATGTGCCGGCCAACCGGATTACAGGCATCCTGAACCATAGCCGCGGCGTTTCGGCGGACACGGCATTGCGGCTGGCGCGCTATTTCGGCAACTCGCCGGAATTCTGGCTGGGCTTGCAGGCGGATTTCGATTTGAGAACTACGCAAGCGGAGATCGGACGTCGATTGGAAAAGGAAATCACGCCTTATCCCGCTGCAGCGTAGCGTTCCCACCGAAATAATTGGGTTCAGACTCGACAAATAATTGCAAATAATTGCAAATAATTAGGGCAGACTCGACATAACTTGGAATAAGTCGAGTCTGACCCTATTTATACACCGATTAGGGCAGACTCGACATAACTTGGAATAAGTCGAGTCTGACCCTATTTATACTATTTATACATGACCCTATTTATACACCGCAAGGTGCGTTAAAAATTGCTCAACCTCAGCGGCGCCCATCTCAGCCGGATGGCGCTTTTCATGGAATAAGATAAAGCGCCTTACCCAATCGGTATACGCCTGCTCGGTGCGAATGCTATAGTGCTTTAGTCGAATTTTGTCCCGAACCCGAACGAGCAAACGTGGTGTCTCAGGGGAATTTAGTGAGGACGAGGAAATTTGACGCATTTTCAATTCCTGTTAGGACGAATAAAAATGTACTGGCGTATGATTTTAAAGAAATTTTGCTTATGGCAACTGTATTATACGTCAACATTGACGCTTTATTTTCCGTCTTTTAGGATGGACACTTTTCGTTGGGCATCAGCCCCGGAGTACCCCTGAACTATGCGCCTTGTAGTCGCCCTTTTTCCTTTTCTAACTGCCTGTAGTCCCGATCCCGGCGATGTGGCGGTACTTGAGCGCAGTGAAGCAATTTCTCGCGCATCCGTGGGTACCTCGATAGACGCGGCGACCACGGCGCTCGTGGCGTATGGATATAAATGCACGCCGAAGTCAGGGGAGTTTGTAACCGAGTCCGGTAAAACAGCAATCGCACCATCATTTTCTGTGTGTTCGCGCCATCCAATTCGAGACCCAATTTGCGCCATCACAACCGAGGTTATCCTGGTGCCACTGGGTGGCAACATTAAAGAGGTCCACTTCCATGCTGGCGATGTGTGCTTGTAACCGAATCATGCTGCCCAACAAATCGTTCGAGTCGTTCGCTTCGCTCACTGGGACCACCCGCCAGCTGCGCTGCCGTGCGGCCCCTCAACTCAAACGTTGGGCGTCAGAATACGGAGCCGCGTGAGCATCTTTAAGTGCAATGCGAATGGACTACGAGCCGCCCTATTGGGAGGTTGCATGTGCCTGATATTGGGCTCTTGTGCCAATGCTCAATATGAACTGAACACGCCACCGAACTACGACGACTTGATTGGGAAGAAATTTTCGCAGTCCATTTTAAAAGGCAGGCAGGTTTACGCGGTGGTTCGCGAAACAAGCACTCTCGAAGAGTTTGAAAATCGCCGCTCAGATGGTTGCATCTTGGTCTTTGGCGTGCGGAAGAGCGATGACGTCATTGAGTATTGGCGTGTCGATTCAGGCACCGGAACGTGTTTCACTCGTGAGCGGGCGCTTAACCGATGAAGGAACTCCAATGCTAGGTAAACCTCTGCCGCCCAACCCACGCCCTGAGGCCGACAGTCAAGCCATTTTGGTATCCTCCCTGATCGAATTGAGTAACGAAGAGCCGCGGCGTTTGAGTGCATTCAAGTAACTGGATTCGTCATAAGGCGTGCGGGTCTGCCAGCAACGATAAAGAATCCGCACCCACTTGAAAGCCAGCGCGCGCAGCGCAGCTTGATGTGAGCAGCCCTTCTCACGCTTCTGGCGATAATAGGCCCCCGCCCAAAACGAACGCGGGATTGTTTCAGCTGCCCACTCGACAAAGGTCTGGCGTAGGAATTTTGGACATTGCAAGCGCCAGTGCACCCAGCACTTTTTCCCACTGCGTTCGGTCACGGGCGCGATCCCGGCATATTTCTGAAGTTCTGCCGCGCTCTGGTAACGCGCGCGTTGTTCGCCAAATGCGGCGAGTAGGCGCGGCGCATAGATCGGCCCCGCCCCGGGCAGCGCCTGAAATAAGGGATAGTCAGGGAGTGCCTGAGAGATCGCCGCAATTTTCGTATCGAAATGTTCGATGGATGCCAGCAACACCCGAAGTTGTTGCGCAAGTGCCTGCACCAGAAGCTGATGTGGCAGGATCACACTCACATCACTGGTGAGCGGCATGGCGGCCTTGATGGCGGACACGCGCGCTTCAATCACCTTGGGATAACGCACATGGTGTGCATGGAAGAAAGCTTCCAAGGTCGTTTTACGCGCCTGCTGGGCTTGTTTCAGCGTTGACCAACGGCTGAGGAAATCACAAAAGACAAGCGTGTCCTTGTCCTTGAACCATTCCAGGACTTGCGGGAAGTATTGCTTCAACGCATAAGTTAATTGATTGGTCAGGCGCACTCGATCATTGACCAAGCCCCGACGCTGCTCGACCAAATACTGCAGGGTGCGCATTTCGACGCCTTCGGGCTGAAGTGGTTTGAGCTTGTCGCGGTGCTGCATGAGCAGTTCGAGTTGCAACCGGGCATCGCTGGGATCATCCTTGGCATTGCTTGGCGTGAACGCTTGGCGATACTTGGCCAGAGTGGAAGGGTTCACCGGAAACAGGACGAGGAAATCATATTTCTGCAATGCATAAACGATCGGGCCCTTAGCGAGTTCCAGGCACACAGCGATCGGCTGGCCATGAAAGCGTTGTTTGAGCGACAACGCCCACGCCTCGATGCTGTCGGGGCGATGGGCCAGCACCGCAAACTCCGGTGTGTCGGCACCGGCGGCCTGCAAACAAATATCATGTTTCTGATCGGCCCAATCGATCCCGATGTAGGCCGCATAGATGTGGTTAATTTGGGGTTTCATTTCACTAGTGTCCGGTTTATTTTAGCCCAGCGGACTGCAAAGCTAATACTGGCGCGGGTTTCGAGGGATTCTGGGGTGTCCACGATTTGATTTTCAATCTACACATTTGCGATGCTTCCTGGTTTGACCGGCCGGGGGT
>JACRIU010000112.1 GCA_016235775.1 Hydrogenophilales bacterium | reverse complement strand
GGTAAGGCAAGAGATAAGAAACCTCCGCGTCCTCCGCGTCCTCCGTGGTTCAAGTTTTTAATCCGGTTGGCGCATCACGGTCGCTTTGTAATCCTGGTACAGCGCATCCATGCGCTTGAACAGCGGGCCGGGCTGGCCGCCGCCCACGGGCTGGCCGTCGAGCAAGGTGATCGGTAGCACTTCGCGCGTGGAAGAGGTGAGCCACAACTCGTCGGCCGCGCGCACTGTCGCTTCCGCCACCGGGCCGACGCGGGTCGGGATGCCATCGGCTGCGGCCAACTCCAACACCAAATCATAGGTAATGCCGGGCAGCATGAGATTATTTTTGGGCGGCGCCAGCAGCACGCCCTGGCTCACCACGAAAATATTGCTGGCCGCGCCTTCGGTCAGAAATCCATCGCGCAGCAATAGCGCTTCCATGGTGCCGGCTTCCACCGCTTGCTGGCGCAGCAGCACATTGGGCAGCAGCGAAATCGATTTGATGTCGCAGCGCAGCCAGCGATTGTCCTGCGTGGTGATGGCAGTGACGCCGCTGGCTTTTAACTCCGGTGGCGGCGATGGCAGCGGGGAACTCATCATGAACACGGTAGGTGTCACCACTTTGGGAAAAGCATGATCGCGCTTGGCCACGCCGCGCGTGATGTGCAGATAAAGATATTGGTCCTCGCCCGCGTTCTGCGCGATCAGCTGCGCGATCAGCTTGGTCCACTCGGCATCGGAATACGGGTTTTTCAGACCGATCGCATCCAGGCTGTTTTGCAGCCGGCGCAAATGCTCGGCCAAGCGAAACGGCAAGCGCGAATACGCCGGTATGACCTCATACACGCCGTCGCCGAAAATAAAGCCGCGATCCAGCACCGGTACCATCGCTTCTTCTATCGGCATGAAGCGGCCATTGAGATAGATCATTTGAACAGCAACCTCAGGCTATCCCACGAACGGCCAAAGATGCCGGCCACTTTCACTTCGTCCAAAGCTTGCAGGGTCAGGCTAAGCACGGGTTTGCCCTCCACATTCACGCTTATCGTGCCCACCGCTTGCCCCGCAGTGAGCGGCGCAAGCAGGGGTTGGCGGCTGGTGAGTGTGGCTTTGGCGTGAGCGTAGTGGCCCTTGGGCAGGGTCAGAAACACGTCGTGTGTGAAGCCGGCTTTTAGCAGATTAGCGCTGCCCTTATAGACCGGGAGGGTGGCGACCGCCTGGCCTTTTTGGTACAGCCGGTAAGACTCGTAAAACTGAAAGCCGTAGTTCAGCAGCTTCTGGCTCTCCGCCGTGCGCGCGTTGTCGGAAGCAGTGCCGAGCACCACCGAGATCAAGCGCATTTCGCCGCGCTTGGCCGAAGTGATCAAGCAAAAACCCGCCGATTCGGTATGGCCGGTTTTCATCCCGTCCACATAAGGGTCCTGCCACAACAGGCGGTTGCGGTTGGGCTGGGTGATTTTGTTATAGGTGAATTCCTTGATCGAATACAGCGCATAGTTTTCGGGGAAATCGCGAATGATCGCCGCCGCCAGCTTGGCCAGATCACTCGCGGTGGTGTAATGCTGCGCATGCGGCAAGCCGGTGGAATTCACGAACTGGGTGTTGCTCATACCCAGGCGCTGGGCTTCGCGATTCATCAGCACGGCGAAAGCCTCCTCGCTGCCGGCGATACCTTCCGCCAGGGTAATGCAGGCGTCGTTGCCGGATTGCACGATCATGCCCTTCATCAAATCATCCACCCGCACCGGCGTATTGGGCTGGATAAACATGCGCGAACCTTCCGCGCGCCAGGCTTTCTCCGACACCGGCAAGGTTTGGTCAACCTTCAAGCGGCCTTGCTTGAGCGCGGTGAAAGTGAGGTAAGCGGTCATCAGCTTGGTGAGCGAGGCCGGCTCAATGCGCTCGTCGGCTTTCTGCGCTTGCAGCACCTGGCCGCTTTGAAAATCCATGAGCAAAAAAGCGCGCGCGGCGATATCCGGCGCGGGAACGGGCGGCAGCAGCGAAGAATCGGCGGCGTGCGTTGCTAGGGCAAAAGATAAGGAAAAGAACAACAGCAAAGATTTCATAGGGGGATGGGTAATGGCTAAAAGGATGAAATTATAGCGGGGATTGGTAAGCGGGGAGCGGTGAGCAGTGAGCGGTGCGACTTTATCAGCTTCCTGCTTCCTGCTCACCGCTCCCTAAACTAAATACTATTCAGCTTGGCCAGCAGGCTGCGTACTTTATCCGGTTCTTCCGCTTTAAGTATTTTAGAAACCAGCGTATGCAGTTCCGGCAGGTTGGCTTTGAGCACTTGCTGTTTGACCGCCAGCAGATGCGCCGGGTGCATGGAGAATTCGCGCAGGCCGAAGCCGAGCAGCAGCCGGGTGAGCTTGGGGTCGCCGCCCATTTCGCCGCACACCGCGACCGGCGTGCCGACGCGATTGGCGGTGCGGATGGTGTGCGCGACCAATTGCAGCACCGCCGGGTGCAGCGGGTCGTACAAGTGCGCCACCGCATCGTCGGTGCGGTCGATGGCGAGTGTGTACTGAATCAAGTCGTTGGTGCCGATCGACAGGAAATCCAGTTTTTTCGCGAAGCTTTGCACCATCAACGCGGCGGCGGGAATCTCGATCATGCCGCCGATTTTGATCGCCGTGTCGTAGGGTATGTTTTCCGCATCCAGACTGAGCTTGGCGGCTTTGATGTGGTGCAGCGTCTGATCCAGTTCCGACAGCGCGGATAGCATCGGCACCAGCATATGCACCTTGCCAAAATGCGAGGCGCGCAGAATGGCGCGGATCTGCGTATGAAAAAGCTGCGGCTCGGCCAGGCACAAGCGAACCGCGCGCAGCCCCAGCGCCGGGTTCGCGCTTTGGCCATGCTCCATTTGCGTGAGTTGTTTGTCCGCGCCCAAATCCAAGGTGCGGATGGTGACCGGCAGGCCATCCAGTCCTTCCGCCACCGCGCGGTAGGCTTGGAATTGCTCTTCCTCATCCGGTAAATCGGGGCGGTTCATGAACAGGAACTCGCTGCGGAAAAGACCGATGCCGCGCGCGCCGTTGTCGCGCACCAGCGGCAAATCCTGCAGCAGCTCGATATTGGCATGCAGCTCCACCGAGGTGCCGTCAAGCGTGCGCGTGGGCGCGCTGGCCAGGCGCTTGAGTTTCTGCTGATCGATCTCCCATTGATTCTGCTTGATGCGGTACTCGGCCAGCACATGCTGATCGGGGTTGATGATCACCACGCCCTGGTCGCCGTCCACGATCAGCAGCTCGCGCTCGCGGATCAGTTGCCGCGCGTGGTGCAAGGCCACCACGGAGGGAATATTGAGGCTGCGCGCCAAAATCGCGGTGTGCGAAGTGGCGCCGCCGACATCGGTGACAAACGCCGCGAACTGGTGGCGCTTGAACAAGATCATGTCCGCCGGGGACAGATCATGCGCCACCAAGATGCTGCTCTCCTCCGGGGTCGCGGCGCTGGCGGGCACGCCGGGATGGCCGAGCAGCTCTTTCAGCATCCGCTCCACCACTTGGATCACATCGTTCTGGCGTTCGCGCAAATAGACGTCTTCGATCTCGTCGAATTGATCCAGCAGGTTGTCGAGCTGCTGGGTCAAGGCCCATTCCGCATTGCACTGCAGCGACTCGATCAATTGCCTCGGCACCTTGGATAATGATGAGTCATTGAGAATCATCATGTGCACATCGAGAAAAGCCTCGACTTCAGACGGGGCATTGGCCGGAATATGCGCGCGCATCGATTCCATCTCGCGGCGCGTGGCCAGCACCGCATTATCGAAACGCACGACTTCATCCGCCAGCAACTCTTTGGGCAGTACGTAGTGGGGAACTTCAAGTGTGGCGTGCGAAACCAGATGCGCGAAGCCGATGGCGATACCACCGGACACGGCCACACCATGCATGGTGAAACTCATGCGAGGCCTCGCTGCATGGCGCGGGTGCGGAGGCTCATTCGCCCTCGCCGAATTTGTCTTGGATCAAGGCGAGCAACGCTCGCATGGCTTCCGATTCGTCGGGGCCGCTGGTTTCGATGCCGATCGCGCTGCCCTTGGCGGCGGCGAGCATCATCACGCCCATGATGCTCTTGGCGTTGACCTTGTTGCCGTTGCGCACCAAATTCACCTCACTTTTGAATTGGTTGGCGATTTGCGAGAGCTTGGCCGAGGCGCGCGCATGCAGCCCCAGCTTATTGATGATTTCAACGTCCTGTTGCAACACGGCATGCTTCCTTGGAAACTTCGATCACCCCTTCGCGTCCGCCGCTGATGGCTTTTTCCACCAGCACCGGCAGCGGCTCATTGCGGTAAGTGAGCACGCGCACCAACATGGGCAGATTGACGCCCGCCACCACATCCACCCGGCCCGGCTCCAGCAAGCGACAGCTCACATTGCACGGTGTCGCGCCGTACATATCCGAGAGCACCAGCACGCCCTCGCCCTGGTCCAGCGCTTTTATCAGCGCCTGCGCCTGCGGCAAAATCGCCGCCGGATCATCGTGCAGCGCCACGCCCATTGACGCCACATGAGGCGGATGCCCCCCAAATACATGGTTGGCGCAATGCATCAAGCTTTCGCCCAAAGTACCGTGGGCGATGATCAATATCCCAATCATTTAAGCACCTGCTTTCTTTCTGTCCAAAGCCGGGTCTATTTTTAATCGCGCACCCGTTTGGCGCGTCGGGCCATTGCTTCCGACATGGCTATTTTACCGCTTTCATCCACACGTATCGCAGCTTCGATGCCGAGTCGTTTTAATGGGGCTTCCCAATCTCCTATATCGGCTATAAAACCGGGTTTTGAAGCCGCGTCCGACAGCACGCCGGCGCGGGGGCCGGGGGCGGCCAGCACGGTAAGTGATTGCGTATGGGAAGCGGGATAGCCGGTGCGCGGGTCGATGATATGGCAATAGCGTCGGCCATCGAGTTCAAAATAGCGCTGATAGTCGCCCGACGTGCCGATCGCCTCGCCATCGTTCAAATCGAGTTCGGCCAGCGTGCCGGGGGCGCGCGGATGCCGCACGCCCACATGCCAAGGGCGCGAACCATGCTTGCCCAGAGCGATGATGTTGCCGCCAATATTCACCAGCGCATGTTTCACGCCCTGCGCACGCAGAATCCGCAGCGCATTATCCAGCGCCAGCCCCTTGGCGTAACCGCCGAAATCGAGCTGCACTGCCGGGTTGCGGCTGGAGACAAAATTATCCGCATCCACTGTCAGATCGCGCATGCGCGGCTGCGCGCGCACCAATGCAGTAATTTTCTCTGCATCCGGGCGCTTAGGTATGAATTCGTCGTTCTGAAAGCCCCATAAGGCAATCAATTGACCGATCGCGGGATTGAATAAACCGCCGGATGCCTCGGAGAGCTGGGTAGCATCGCGAATCGCGGCGGCCAATTCCGGCGAGACTTGATGCCGCTCACCACGTGCAATGGCCGTATTAAGCGCCATGAGCGGGCCCGGCTTCCAGGCATGAAACTCGCGGTGCAAACGATCGAATTCCTGCAACACAGCAGCGGCGGCGGCGCGCGCTTTGGCGTCGGTCTCGCCGTAAATGCTGACTTCTACTTGGGTGCCGAAGACGAAAGATTGCTGCTGGTAGAGCGGTTCTTTGCCGCAAGCTGCGACGAGTAGCACTAGCGTGCAGGTAAGCAGTGAGCGGTAAGCGGTAAGCGGGGCGCGCCGCCGTTTTATTCCGCTCCCCGCTTCCTGCTTACCGCTCACTAGCTTTACGCTCCAGCGCATCCACGAACATTCCGGCTACATTGCAGTCTGTTTGCGCGCTAATTTCTTGCATGCCGGTCGGGCTGGTGACGTTGATCTCGGTCAGATAATCGCCAATCACATCCAAGCCGGCCAGGAACAAACCGGCCGCCTTCAGCACCGGGCCCAGGGTGGCGGCGATTTCCTTATCGCGCGCCGACAGCGGCTGCGCCACGCCCTTGCCGCCGGCGGCGAGATTGCCGCGCGTCTCGCCTGCTTTGGGGATGCGCGCCAAGACATAGGGCACGGCTTCGCCGTCGATAATCAAAATGCGCTTGTCACCCTGCGTGATCTGCGGAATAAAACGCTGCGCCATGATCGTGCGCGTATCCCACTCGGTCATGGTCTCCAAGATCACATTCAAATTGGGGTCAGACTCGATTAAGCGGAATACGCTCGCGCCGCCCATCGCATCCAGCGGTTTCACCACGATATCGCCCTGCTCGGCGAGAAAGGCGCGAATCCGCGCCCGATCGCGCGTCACCAGCGTGGGCGCCATGAATTGCGGAAATTTCGCGATGGACAGCTTCTCGTTATAGTCACGGATCGCGGCGGGCCGATTGAGAATATGCGCGCCCTGCGCCTCGGCCAGCTCAAGCAGATAGGTGCTGAACACATACTCCATATCGAAGGGCGGATCCTTGCGCATCAGCACCGCATCGAAAGCGGTAAGTGGCGTGACGGCTGGCTCTTCCAGCGAATACCAGCGCAGCGCGTCCTCCACCAGATCAAGCTTGCGCGCGCTCGACAGCACGCTCCCGCTCTGCATCCAGATGTCTTGCTGCTCCATCACGAACAGCGTGTGCCCTCGCGTCGCCGCTTCGCGCATGATGGCGAAGGTCGAGTCTTTATAGGTTTTGATGTGCTCGATCGGGTCGAGAATGATGGCGAGGCGCATAAGGGGTTCCGATTAAAGCGAAGCCGTTGAAATCCCCCCCGGCCCCCCTTTTGCAAAGGGGGGTGTTTTATTCGGTGCACCCTCTCCTGGTTCCCCCCTTTGACTGCGGAAGGGTCGCTGCGCAGCAGCGGGGCACCCACCGGCGTACCCCTTGCGGGTACAAAGGGGGGCTAGGGGGGATTTAGCCGACGAAAAAAAATCATCAGAAATCACGCCGCAACCTCAAGATTAAGCGGATCGGTGCGCGCCAGCTCGATCGAAGCGGCCAGCAACGCCAAGCGCGCCACCACGCCATAGGTATAAAAACGATTCGGCGGCGCATCCGGACGCCCGCTGCAATCCGGCAACGAACAGGGCGCTTCGAATGCGAGTGGCACGAAATGCATGCCCGGCGCATTCAAGTTCTCATCCTTGCCGCGGCTGGTATGCACGCGATAGAAGCCACCCACCACATAGCGATCCATCATATACACCACCGGCTCGGCCACAGCTTCGTTGATGCTCTCGAAGCTGTACACGCCTTCCTGAATGATGACATCCGACACTTGCAGGCCTTCTTTCACCACCGACATTTTGTTGCGCTGCTTGCGATTCAAATCGCGCACATCGTCCGCCGATTTGGCGGTCATGATGCCCATGCCGTAGGTGCCGGCATCGGCTTTGACGATCACGAACGGCTCTTCCTGAATGCCATATTCCTTGTACTTGACGCGAATGTCGCTCAACAAATCATCGACAAAGGCGGCCAGGCAATCCTCTCCCTCGCGCGTCTGAAAATTCACGCGGCCGCAAGTAGCGAATTGTGGGTTAATGATCCAGGGATCGATGCCGAGCAATTTCGCAAAACTATCGGCCACCTCGTTATACGCGGCGAAGTGGTTGGATTTGAGGCGCGTGGACCAGCCGGCGTGCAGCGGCGGGATCACCGCTTGATCCAAGTCCTGCAAAATCGGCGGGATACCGGCGGACAAATCATTATTGAGAATAATCGCGCAGGGGTCGAAACCCTCCAGCTTCACGCGCCGCCCCTCGCGTATCAGCGGCTCCAAGATGAGCTGCTCGCCATTCGGCAAATCAATCGTGGTGGGCGCAGTAATTTCAGGAATCAGCGTGCCGATGCGCACTTGCAGACCGGCTTGACGCAAGATGTAGCGCAACGCGGCGACGTTCTGCAAATAAAACATATTGCGCGTGTGATTTTCCGGGATCAACAAAAAGCGCTGCGCCTCGGGACAAACCTTCTCCACCGCCGACTGCGCCGCCATCACGCACAGCGGCAGGAAATGCGGGTTCAGATTATTAAACCCACCCGGATAGAGATTGGTATCCACGGGTGCTAACTTAAAACCCGCATTGCGCAAATCCACCGAACAATAAAACGGCACGGTATTTTCCTGCCACTGCGAGCGAAACCAATGCTCGATCGCAGGCATGGCGTCCAAGGCGCGTTTTTCGATATCAAGCAGCGGGCCGGTCAATGCGGTAGTGAGGTGAGGAACCATGGTTTTCGTGAGGGCTTTAGAAGCATTTGATTATAGCGGCGGAGGGGGGAATAAGCGAAATGCATTAGGTGTAGGCGTTACGGCTTGATCTGACAGTATGTGACTGATGCCGATTACTGGAAAGTGCTAGGAGCGGTCATGCGCCAAGTGGAAGGGAATATCTGGTTGGTACTAAAGCGATTGTTGAGATACAGACGCTACGTGGGGCATTGGCGAGCCTGCGCAATCCGCAAGAGGCGCTCCCGATGTTCGTCAAGCTCACGGTACCGATTCTTCATCGGCTCGTTGTCTTCCATAGAGAGCATGATGGGTGTGAACAACAGAATTCCCGCAACTCCTTTCGATTGGTTCTCTGCCTGAGCACCACGAACCTGGGCTTCAATATGGGAAATCGCATCGCGTGTTTTGGCCAGCTCCGCATTGAGCTCCGTGCAGGAGATTGCGTACTCATGCCTGGTTGTGTCGCCAGGAAGCAACCTCTGTGAGGGAGCTAGATTGCTCATATCCGGCGGCAACTCACGGGCCGGGTGAGCACACCCAAGAAGCAACATGGCGCCGAACAATGCGCTAGCGCGTGAAACTAACAGCGCGGCCTTTGCCATCCAAGCTCCCCCAACTCATTAACGAAATGCCAACCGTTCCATAGCGGACATGAGTCACCGCATCGGCACCGAGTTTGGCGGCCTCCTCTCTCAGTTTGTCGTTGACCATTTCTCGGGTTGGCTCGGCATGAAATATGGTCGTCTTGTTCACTGTGACCGATATATCGCCAAGGACAGCGTATGGTCGGTCAGAAATATCTCCCTCGGTGAGTAATATCTTCTCAGGGGATACTTGTTTTGCCTCTTGGGTCGTTGGGCGAACATTCATGACCTCGCCGGTGGACCATGTTGCACAACCGGACACAAGAAGACCGGAAGCTAGTGCTGCGAGGTAGCAAAATAACTTTGCGAGCTTAAGGGACATACGCTCCTCCTAGAACAACAACATTGGGGTCAACAACAACATTGCAGGTCACTGCCATCGGTGTCATCGCCACGCACGACCGAGCCAAACACCCGCGCATGGTGCGATTCGACCAAGCGGCGAATGACCGCGCGGTGCATACGGAATGAATCGGAAGGCTTCATATGTGGTTGACTGCTAAAGGGTTAATGCTGGAAATAATAGCACAGGCCGCATCCCCCAATGCCTATACGAATGCTGCCAATTACAAGCGCATTTCTATCCCATGCTTCGCCCTATATTCCTTGGCCTGGCGGTCAGCAAAGCGCAAGCCCCTTCGTGTCGTCCAGCACGATCACAAGCCTCGGGTCAAATCCACAAGACTCTGCGGGATAACATCATGGGCTTCCAATGCAGCCCTTAAATCCGGGGTAATGTCAGGTGCAATGGCAAGGTATTCGGAGCGCCAACCGCTGAAACGGCCATGCGAATCGAGAAATCGACCGGCGCTACGTTTAAGTGCGTCGAGCGCGCCGGGCAAGCGCGCCGGATTGCGCTTACAAGTGCCGAAGCGAATTCGCTGCTCATCCTCGCTCACCGCCACGAGATCAATCTCAACATCGGCCCGATCCCAATAGCCGCGGATACGCTCGCTCAGGGGGAAATCGCCGATCCCGAGACGGCTGCGCTCCTCATAGAGTTGCCCGGCCAAATCTTCCAGTGCGTAACCCTCGACCTCGGCCAATCTCGCATCGGCCTGATCAACCAATGTGCCCACCGGCCGAAAAGCCACGGCGGCAACGGGCCGCTGGAGCGCCGACAACCAAGCGCGCAGAAAATTGTCACGGATGTAGTAACGGCCGCTGCGTGCGCGTGGCGGCGCAAAAATCGGCAACCGGCGTTCGATCATCCGGTAGCGTTCGGACAAAATCTTCAGGTAACCGCCCACCTGACGCACCTCGCCCGGACCGGAGAGATCAGCCATCGCAGCCTCGATATCGGCATTCGTGCAGCCGGGATGCTTGGCCAGATACTGTAAGATCATGTCATAGCGCCCGCGCAACTCGCGCAGAAACCAATTGTCGGCTTCATTGCGCAACGGTGAGGAGCTGGAGAAAAACAAACTTTGCAGCAGGGGTTTGCGCTCGGCATCCAGCACGCCTTGCTCGTAAGCATCACGATAGAATTTTGGCACCCCCTCGAACAGATTCCACAGAAACAAAAGCCGCGATGAGTCATCGTCGGCATGGGCGCGTAGAATCTCCAGTACCGAACCGATATCGAGGTGCCCCAGTTCGAGCGAATCCGTCGTGCGATTAAACAGCGGTGCATCCCGGTTCTCCAGCATGGCGGTCAATTCCGCATGCAGAGAACCCAACACAATCAGCCCGCCGGGAATATCGGCTGAACGCGCCGCCAACCGGTCCACCTCGGCTTGCAGCAAGGAACAGAAATCGGAAAGCTGTTTGCGGTGAAAATACTGGAACTCATCCAGCGCAACCACATAGCCATCCGCCGCCAGGCGGCCAATCAACTGCGCCAGTTCACCCAGACTGGTCACCCGCGCATCGATGCCAAAAGTTTCCAGATAACCATTGCAAGCCGCGACCACCCCGGCGGGGTCCGAATCCGGAATCTGCACATACAGCGTCTTGGCGATACCGGCGCCCCGTAGCGCCTCCTGAATCAAGGCCGTCTTGCCGATGCGCCGCCGCCCTGAGATTTGCAGGAAAAACCAGCGTCGCCGTTCCAGAATGCGCTGCATCTGCTGCAATTCGGCGCGACGGCCATAGAATGACCAGGGTGCGTTTTCGGGCATATCGAATAGGTCAAAGAAGTTAATATAAAAATTTTTACATTAATTCACTAATTAGCGCAACCTTTTGTTGTATAGGGAGAACTTCGATCTGGTAACGAGCATCTTCCACCCTCGGATGAGACCCGTTTACCGGTACAGTTTGCTAACACCCCATCCATCACAACACCAACTACAAGCGCATCTCTATCCCATGCTTCGCCATATATTCCTTGGCCTGACGCACGGTGTATTCGCCAAAGTGAAAAATGCTCGCTGCGAGTACGGCGTCGGCGTGGCCTTCGAGTACCCCGGCGACGAGATGATCCAGATTGCCTACGCCGCCGCTGGCGATGACGGGGATTTCTACTGCGTCGGAGATGGCGCGGGTGAGGGCAAGGTCGAATCCGATTTTAGTGCCGTCGCGATCCATGCTGGTGAGGAGGAGTTCGCCCGCACCCAGGCGCTCGACTTCTTTCGCCCACTCAATCGCATCCAGCCCGGTGTTTTTGCGGCCGCCGTGGGTAAAGACTTCCCATTTACCGGGGCTGGTTTGCTTGGCGTCGATGGCGACCACGATGCATTGATTGCCGTAGCGCGCGGAGGCGTCGGAGACGAGCTGGGGATTTTGCACGGCGGCGGTATTCATCGAGACTTTATCCGCGCCGGCGTTCAGCAAGCGCCTTACATCGTCCACTTGGCGCACGCCGCCGCCCACGGTGAGCGGTATGAATACCTGCGCCGCCACGGCTTCGATGATGTGCAAAATAATGTCGCGGTCGTCGCTGCTGGCGGTGATATCGAGAAAGGTGAGCTCGTCCGCGCCCTGCTCGTCGTAGCGGCGCGCGATCTCGATCGGGTCGCCCGCATCGCGCAGGTCAACGAAAGTGGTGCCCTTGACCACGCGGCCGGCGGTGACGTCGAGACAGGGGATGATGCGTTTGGCGAGGGGCATGATAGAACCTGGTTGCCGCGAATTATCGCGAATTAAATTCGGGAGTCTTCGGGGGCATATTTACATATTTGAGTCATTTGATAACGTCAAAGTAAAACAAGGAATGCAGTATGTTACTTTTGTTACTAAAAGTAACATAACAGCAGTGTGTTTGAGTTTCACGCAAGTGGGCAAGGGGCATGCTTGGTCAGCTGTGAGCGGGAAACGGGGAGCGGGGGTTATTGGGGTTTTTCTGCTTATGGCTACCTGCTTACTGCTTACCTAATTCATCAGCCATCTTCTGCGCCGCGACAAAATCCAGCGTGCCTTCGTAAATCGCGCGGCCGGTGATGGCGCCCATGATGCCTTCGGCTTCGACTTGGCATAGGGCTTTGATGTCGTCGAGGTTGGTGATGCCGCCGCTGGCGATGACGGGGATGGTGAGTTCACGGGCTAAGCGCACGGTGGCGTCGATATTGACGCCGGAGAGCATGCCGTCGCGGCCGATGTCGGTGTAGATGATGGCTTCGACACCGTAGCCTTCGAATTTTTTGGCGAGATCGACCACGTCGTGGCCAGTCACTTTGGACCAGCCGTCCACGGCGACTTTGCCGTCTTTGGCATCCAGCCCCACCATGATGTGGCCGGGGAAGGCGTCGCACGCTTCATGCAAGAAACCGGGGTTTTTCACCGCGGCGGTGCCGATGATGACGTAGGTGATGCCGTCGTCCAGATAGCGCTCGATGGTTTCCAGATCGCGAATGCCGCCGCCCAGTTGCACTGGGATGTCGGTACCGACGGCGTCGGTGATGGCTTTGATCGCGGTTTCATTCACCGGCTTGCCGGCGAAGGCGCCGTTCAAGTCCACCAGGTGCAAACGGCGCGCGCCCTGCTTGATCCATTGGCGCGCCATGGCGCCGGGGTCTTCGGAAAACACGGTGGCATCCGCCATTAAGCCTTGTTTCAAACGGACGCAGTGCCCGTCTTTTAAATCGATTGCTGGAATGATAAGCATGGTGGTTTTTCTATGCGTTAATCAAAGTTACATGCAGGCGGATGAGGTGCAGGATTCCGCCGAAGCGGATGAACCATCCCACATCACGAAATTGCCGAGCAGCGCAAGTCCTGCGGCAGCGCTTTTTTCCGGGTGGAATTGCACCGCGAAAATATTATCCCGCGCGACTGCGCTGGTAAAGGGGAAGGGGTAATGCGTGAAGCCCGCCACCAGATCCGGATTGGCCGGCTCGCAATAATAGCTGTGCACGAAATAAAAACGCGCGCCATCGGCAATGCCCGCCCACAGCGGATGCGCCATCACCTGGTGCACCTCGTTCCAGCCCATGTGCGGGACTTTCAGTTTATTGCCTTTGTCGTCCACCATCGCATCATGCGGAAAGCGCAGCACGCGTCCGGGGAATAGTCCCAAGCCCGCCACGTCGCCTTCTTCGGAATGCTCGAACAGCATTTGCATGCCGATGCAGATGCCGAGAAAGGGTTTGGTCTTGGCGGAGTCCAGGATGGCTTGATGCAAGCCGCGCGACTCCATTTCGCGCATGCAGTCTGGCATGGCGCCTTGGCCGGGGAAAACCACGCGGCCCGCTTTGATGACTTCATGCGGGTCGCTGGTGACCACCACGCTCACGCGCGGGGCCACATGTTCCAGGGCTTTCGACACGGAGCGCAGATTGCCCATGCCATAGTCGATGACGGCGATATCGATCATATTGTATAAATTCAGGCGTCAGGCGTCGGGCGGCAGAGCTTGCTTAGAGCGCCCCCTTGGTGGACGGCATGACATTCGCGGCACGCGGATCGGCTTCGACCGCCATGCGCAGCGCCCGGCCGAAGGCCTTGAACACCGTTTCCGCCTGGTGGTGGGCATTCACGCCGCGCAGATTATCGATGTGCAGCGTCACCAAGGCGTGATTGGCGAAGCCTTGGAAAAACTCGCGGATCAAATCCAGATCGAACTCGCCCACCCGCCCACGGGTGAACGGCACTTCAAAGATCAAGCCGGGGCGGCCCGAGAGATCGACCACCACGCGCGATAAGGCTTCGTCCAGCGGCGCATAGGAGTGCCCCATGCGGCGCACGCCCTTCTTGTCGCCGATAGCGGCAGCGAAGGCTTGGCCGAGCGTGATGCCGACATCCTCCACCGTGTGGTGGGCGTCGATATGCAGATCGCCGCGGGCCTCGACCTCGATATCCATCAAGCCGTGGCGCGCGATTTGGTCCAGCATGTGGTCGAGAAGGGGCACGCCGGTATTGAGCTTGGTTTGCCCGGTACCGTCGAGGTTGAGCGACACCGTGATATTGGTTTCCAGGGTGCTGCGATTAATTTTTGTGGTTCGCATGGCTGAATTATAGGCTCGCGCCTAAAGCAGTGAGAAATTGTCGATTTTCGTCCGGGGTGCCGACGGTGACCCGCAAGCAATTGGCGAGTAGCGGATGCGCGCGGCTCAGATTCTTGATCAAAATGCCTTGGCCTTTCAGCTTATCGAATACCGCGTCCGCTTGCGCGACACGGATCAGAATAAAATTCGCGGCGGTCGGATAGGCCGTGACACCCGGCAGATTCTCCAGCGCCTGCATCAACCGCGTCCGCTCTGCGCGGATCGCCGCCGCTTGCTGCTCCAGCACATCGGGGCGGGCCAGCACTTTCTCCGCCACTTGCTGGGTCAAGACGTTCACATTATACGGTAAACGCAGCTTGTCTAGCTCCTTGAGCCATGCGGGCGACCCCACCAGAAAACCCAGCCGCAAGCCGGCCAAGCCAAGCTTGGACAGCGTGCGCATCACCAGCAGATTCGGATATTGCGTAAGCCGGGGCATAAAACTCGTCTGGGCGAACACATGATAGGCCTCGTCCATCACCACCAAACCTTGCGCGGCGTCCAAAATGCGCGTAAGCGCCGCCGCGTCGAATAAATTACCGGTGGGGTTGTTGGGGTAGGCGATGAAGATCAGCGCCGGCTGGTGCTCGGCAATCGCCGCCAGCGTCGCATCGATATCCAGGGTGAAATCCGCTTTGAGCGGCACGCCCATATAACGCGCCCCGACGTAGGCGGCGATCATGCGGTACATCACGAACGAAGGCTCCAAGCCCAAAATCACCGCACCCGGCTTGGCGATGGCCATGGCTAGGATTTGGATAATCTCATCTGAGCCATTGCCGAGCAGTATCTCCATTCCGTCAGGAATGCTCATCGATTCGCGCAGCCGCGCCTTGAGCGCGGAGGCCGCCGCATCGGGATAGCGATTGATCGCGGCATCGCGCGCGAGCTGGCCCAAGGCCTCGCGCAAGTCATCCGGCAAGCGGTAAGGATTCTCCATCGCATCGAGCTTCACATAGCCCGAAGCATCGGGCACGTGATAGGCGGCGAGGGCGCGGATTTCGTCGCGGATGAGTTGATCTGGTTTTAAAGGCATAAAAGCTAAAAATTTGGAACCACGAATGAACACGAATACACACGAATAAAATCAAATACACAACCTCATGCAAGCCAAAATATCTGGCCTTTCATTCGTGTTAATTCGTGTTCATTCGTGGTTGCTTTAGGGTTTCGGGTTAACGATGGGTAATCCGGTACTCCGCCGACTTGGCATGTGCCTGCAAGCCTTCGCCATAGGCCAGGGTCGCGGCGATTTTGCCTAGCGTATTCGCACCTGCGGCCGAGACCTGGATCAGACTCGAACGCTTCTGGAAATCGTACACGCCCAGCGGCGAGGAAAAGCGCGCCGTGCGCGAAGTCGGCAGGACATGGTTGGGGCCGGCACAGTAGTCGCCCAGCGCCTCGCAAGTCTGGC
>JACRIU010000111.1 GCA_016235775.1 Hydrogenophilales bacterium | reverse complement strand
AGCAGTTCTTTCATGCGCGGCAAAGGCCAGGCATTAGGACCATCCGATAGGGCTACTTCGGGATTCGGATGCGTCTCCATGAACACGCCCGCGACACCGGAGGCCACGGCCGCGCGCGCCAGCACCGGCACGAATACGCGCTGGCCGCCACTCTTGGTGCCCAAGCCACCCGGTTGCTGCACGGAATGGGTGGCATCGAACACGACCGGACAGCCGGTGTTGCGCATAATGGCCAACCCGCGCATATCGGATACCAGCGTGTTGTAGCCAAAAGAAGCACCGCGCTCGCACACCATGATGGTATCCGCGCCGCCGTTGGCTGCTTTGGCTTTGTCCACTACGTTTTTCATATCCCAGGGCGCCAGGAACTGGCCCTTCTTGATATTCACCGGCTTGCCCGTTGCGGCGCATGCTTGAATGAAATCAGTCTGGCGGCACAGGAAGGCGGGGGTTTGCAATACATCCACTACCGCAGCGACTTCATTTATTTCGTCTTCCGCATGCACGTCAGTCAGCACCGGCACGCCGATCTGCCGCCGCACCTCGTCCAGAATCCGCAGGCCCTCGCTCATGCCCAAGCCGCGAAACGAGACGCCGGCGCTGCGGTTGGCTTTGTCATAGGACGATTTGAAAATGAAGGGGATGCCCAAGCCGGCGCAGACTTCCTTCAACTGGCCGGCGGTGTCCAGCGCCAGTTGTTTCGACTCAATCACACACGGGCCGGCAATCAGAAAAAGAGGCTGATCGAGGCCGGCGTTAAAACCGCATAATTTCATGAGCGCGCCTTCTGGATGGCAACTTCGCCGGGGGACTGTTCGTGCTGTTGAACGGCGGCGCGGATGAAAGCGGAAAACAGCGGATGGCCGTATCGTGGCGTGGAGGTGAATTCGGGATGAAACTGTACCGCCACGAACCAGGGATGATTGGGCAGCTCGATCATCTCGCACAAATGCTCTACGCCCTGCGAACGCCCGCTCACTTTCAGGCCGGCCTGTTCGAGCTTTTGCAACAGGCCATTGTTGACTTCATAGCGATGGCGGTGGCGCTCAGTGATGGTGTCTTGTCCGTAAATGGCGCGCGCAAGACTACCCGGCGCCAGGCCGCACGCTTGCCCGCCCAGGCGCATGGTGCCGCCCAAATGCGTGGTTTCGGTGCGCTGCTCGACTTGCCCCGAGCGGTCAAGCCATTCGGTAATCAGCGCCACCACCGGATACGGCGTGTCGGGATCGAATTCCGTGCTGTGCGCGCCAGACATGCCCGCCACATCGCGCGCGTATTCGATCACCGCCAACTGCATGCCGAGGCAAATGCCGAGGTAGGGAATTTTATTCTCGCGCGCATAGCGGATGGCGTTGATTTTGCCTTCCACGCCACGCTTGCCGAATCCGCCCGGCACCAAAATCGCGTTCATGCCGGCGAGCGCCGACACGTCGCCGCCTTCCAGGGTCTCGGAATCGATGTAGTGGATGTTCACACGGCTCTTGGTGTGCATGCCGGCGTGAATCAAGGATTCCGACAGCGATTTGTAGGATTCGGTGAGATCGACATATTTGCCGACCAGTGCGATATCCACCGCATGCTCGGGGTGCTCTTTGTCGTAGATCAGCTGATCCCATTGCGACAGATCGGCCGGCGGCGGATTCATATCCAGCTTGCGGCAGACGATCTCGTCCAGACGCTGATCGTGCAGAATGCGCGGGATTTTGTAGATGCTGTCCACGTCCACGGCGGAGATCACGGCCTCTTCCAGCACATTGGTAAACAGCGCGATCTTGCGCCGCTCATCCGGCGGCAAAGGGCGATCCGCGCGGCACAGCAGCACGTCGGGTTGAATGCCGATACCGCGCAGCTCTTTCACGGAGTGTTGGGTGGGCTTGGTCTTGATTTCTCCGGCGCAGGGGATATAAGGCACCAGCGTCAAATGAATAAAGCAGGCGTTATTGCGCCCCACCTCGATCGCCATTTGGCGTATCGCTTCCAGAAACGGCAGCGATTCGATATCGCCCACCGTGCCGCCGATTTCCACCACCGCCACATCGGCATCGCCTGCGCCGAGCCGGATGGAGTGCTTGATCTCGTCGGTGATATGCGGGATCACTTGCACCGTGCCGCCCAGATAGTCGCCGCGGCGCTCTTTTTTGATCACGCTGTCGTAGATTTGACCGGTGGTGAAATTATTGCGTTTGCTCATTTTGCTGCTGACGAAACGCTCGTAGTGGCCCAGGTCGAGATCGGTTTCCGCGCCGTCTTCGGTGACGAAGACCTCGCCGTGCTGGAACGGGCTCATGGTGCCGGGATCGACGTTGATATAGGGGTCGAGCTTGAGCAGCGTGACCTTGATCTTGCGGGATTCGAGGATGGCGGCAAGGGAAGCGGCAGCAATCCCTTTACCCAAAGATGAAACGACCCCGCCTGTGATAAAAACGAATTTTGTCATGGAGAATTTGATAGTACAGACGGGAAGATATGATACCGCAAATGCCGATCATCCCAATGAAGAATCTGAATTTTCTTTGTTTGCGCTTACCGGAAGGCCAACTTTTAATGGCCCCTTTGCCATATAGCTTATTTGTGGGATAATAAGAACTATTATCATTTAGACATAAGCGGGCGCAGAAAAAATGACGACTCTTATTGGCTTAAAACCCGGGCAATCCGCAATTATTCGCGCCATTCATTCAGAGCAGGCGCTGCACCATCGCTTAGCTGCGCTTGGATTTCGCGTGGGCAAAAGCATCGAGCTCGTGCGCACCGCCCGCTTTGCCGGCCCCTTGCATGTGCGCGTCGGTTCGACCGACATCATGCTGCGCCGCAGCGAGGCGCAACAGATCGAAATTAACCCGCAAGCCGCGTAGCGCAACTCAATGAAACGCATCGCCTTGTTGGGCATGCCCAATACGGGCAAATCCACTTTTTTCAACCGTATTACCGGCGCCTCTGCACGCGTGGGCAACTGGCCCGGCGTGACCGTCGATCTGATGGGGGCGAAAGTGCTGATCGGCGCCGAGATGGTCGAGATCGTCGATCTGCCCGGCATCTACGACATGCACGGCTTCTCCGACGATGAGCAAGTGGTTCGGCATTTCCTGGAAAATAATGCCGTCGATCTCGTATTGATCATTCTGAATAGCTGCCAGCTCGATCGGCAACTCAGCCTCGCGCTGCAACTCAAGCAATTGCATCTCCCTGCCTTGCTATTACTCAACATGGCGGATGAAGCCAAGCGCTTCGGCGTCACGGTGGATGCGAACAAAATGGCGGCCAAGCTGGATATGCCGGTGCTGATGCTGAGCGCGAAATACGGCGAAGGCTACATGCAAGCATTCGACCAAATCAGCCAAGCGCTGCGCCAAAGCCAAACCGTGCAACCCGAACGCATGCGCGAAGTGCTGGCCGCCGACGTTGAAATCGAACACGCCATGGAGCAACTGCTGAAAGAATCGGTGCGGATTCCGCCGCAGCTATCAGACAACCTGACAGCGCGTCTGGATCGCATCATGTTGCACCCTTGGCTGGGCCTGCCGATCTTTTTCGGCGTGATGTATTTGCTGTTCCAGGCTATTTTCCTGCTCGGCGCCCCGTTGCAAGCAGGTGTTGCCTGGACACTCGACGGCTTGCGTCATATGGCGCTGGAACCCGTATTAGCCTACGCACCCGAAATGCTGCGCGGCGTCCTGCTCGACGGGGTTTATACCGGCGTGAGCACCGTTGCCGCATTCGTGCCGATTATTATTTTGTTTTTTCTGTTCATGGCCGTGGTCGAAGACACCGGCTACCTGTCGCGCGCCGCTTTTTTGATGGACGCGCTGATGGCGCGCATGGGCCTGGATGGGCGCAGCTTCGTCATGATGCTGATGGGCTTCGGCTGCAACGTGCCGGCGCTGATGGGGACACGCGTCATGCGTTCGCGCGCTCTAAGGCTACTCACCATGCTGGTGATTCCACTCTCGCTTTGCTCAGCGCGCCTGCAAGTGTTCATTTTCATAACCGCCGCGCTGTTCTCGCCCAAGGCCGCGCCATTGGTGCTATTCAGCCTATACCTGTTCAGCTTCGGCACGGCGTTTCTCACGGCGATGCTGTTCAAAGGCAAATACGCGAGCCAAGAGCCTTTCGTATTGGAGCTGCCGCCCTACCGCTTTCCCACCCTGCGCCAAATGGTGCTGCGGGGCTGGCATGAAGTGCGTCACTTTCTAAACCGTGCGAGCAAATTCATCATCGCGGGCGTCGTGCTAGTTTGGTTTCTGACTCATTTTCCCACCGGCGTAGCGCCCGCCAGCGCGCAAACCTGGGCTGGCGCCATCGGCCAATTCATGGCGCCCGTGTTGGACCCGCTCGGGATCAATACCCAACTCGCCATTGCCTTGATCTTTGGATTTGTCGCGAAAGAAATCGTCATCGGCTCGCTCGCCGTGATCTACGGCCTGGAAAGCACCGCCCTCACCCAGCATTTGGCGCACCAGATCGACTGGGTGCAAGCCTACAGCTTCATGCTGTTCACGCTGGTTTACACGCCCTGCCTTTCGACTATCGCCACGCTCAGGAGTGAATCCGGCAAGCTCAGCTTCACGGTCTTCGCCGTCTCCTGGTCGCTGGGTCTGGCTTGGCTGTTGAGTTTTATTTTCTACCAGAGCGCGCGGGCCTTGGGTTACTGACGCAGCAATTCTTCAGTTGGATAGCTTGAAAATATCCTCGCGCCGGTCACAGCGGGCGATGACGCGATAGAGCGCGTTGGGGAATTCAATGCGGAGGGGCAAGACATGGGGCGAGTGAAAAGACTGGCGGGCGGAGTGATCCAACACGCATCAAGAAGATCGGCTGTGTACCCCAGACCTTGCACGAAGGAAGATAGGGTCACATCTTGTATTATCACATTCCCTCACCGGCCTTAACAATTCGGCTCACCGTCGCATAGTGCAACCCCGCTTCGCGCCCGATCTCGGACAGCGTGTAACCATACTCCAAGAACGCCCGCACCATTGCCTGGTCGCGGGTCGCCTTGGAATCGGCCCCGGCAAATAGCTTCTTAAGCGAAGGTTGATGCACCCGGCGTTGGCGTTTTGGTATCTCCGCCACGGCTTCGCTTGCTTTGAGATGGGGCGCCATTTTCTCGACAAAGGTCTCGCCGCCCAACAATACCTGCCCTTTCAAGTCCGCCCAGGGTGAGCGTCGGCCTATCCCGGCTTGGACGAATGCCGCATAGCGCTGGCGTGCCGCCGGCTTGGTCTTGGCGAACTGGCCAAGCAGCCAGTCGATAGTGAGGCCATTCGGGACGGAGTCGAGCCCTAAGGTCGGGCGGTAGCTGCTCCATAAATAGTCTTCTGGCGCCTTAACCAGTTTCGCGCGCACCGGATTGAGCACGACATAACGAGCCAGTTCCAGCAGGTAGCTGTCGCGCTCCACCAGGATGGCCTTGAACCGCCCCTGGAACAGGTGCCCGACCTTGCGGTGACGGCGATTGAATCCCTGGGTATAGACGCCGTTCAACTGGCGCATGCCGCGCGAAAGATTCGGCTCGGGCGTTTCGATCATTAGATGGAAATGGTTATCCATGAGGCAGTAGGCATGGCAAATCCAGCCGAAGCGCTCCACCACCCAAGCCAGCGTAGAAAGAAAGGTCTCGCGGTCTGAATCATCCAGAAATATCTTGCGCCGCGCGTTGCCACGCGAGGTGACGTGGTAGATCGCGCCAGGAAATTCGATGCGGAGAGGGCGGGCCATGGAGATCAGTCTAACATGGAAATGTTATATTGCAAGATGTGACCCCCTTTGCGTGTGTTGCGTGACCCCCTTTGCGGTGTGCTTGCCCCTTTGCGTGTGTGTGAAGACCTATGCGGCCTTCAGGGTCTGAATCTTTTCATAATTGCGGTGTTTTGCGAGCTCCCACAAGTCGAGGGTTTGCTGCATGCGCAGCCAAATCTCGGGGCCATTCCCGAGTAGACGGCCCAAGCGCATGGCCATATCCGGGCTTACCGCACGCTTTTCATTAATCAATTCCGATACCGTCAGCCGAGAAACGCCCAGCCGCTTAGCGAACTCAGCTTGGGTCATCCCTAGCGAAGGCAACACATCCTCGCGCAAGATCGCACCTGGATGCGTAGGGCGGCGTTTAGGATCGCGTAGTGATTTAGCCATCAGTGATAATCCTCCAAAGTTACGTCCGTCACGTCCTCACCTTCAAAGCGGAAGGTGACACGCCAATTACCAGACACGCTCATCGCCCACTCGCCTTTGCGGCTGCCTTTAAGCGGGTGCAAATATAAGCCAGGGATATTCACCTGTTCGGGCGCGCTTGCATCATCCAGAAGATCGAGAATGCGCAAAATACGGGAAACATGCTGCGCTTGGATGCCTTGCGATTCGCCTTTGCGGAATAGCCGTTCTAACCCTTTGTGGCGGAAGCGTTTAATCACATTTGATAAAGTAACATAATGGAGTACGTAATGCAATCTTATGCATTACATTCAAAATAATGAATAACAAATCGGCTTGGTTTTCTCGATTATAAATGGAGGGATATTGCGAGGGGAATGCTATAAAGCTAGACCCTGATTTTCAATATTGCCCGCCCCCGGCTTGGTGTCACCTGTTGCCCCCTGTTGCTCAATTTTGACAACGCCGCCACTCTCGCGGATCATTCCGCACCTTCAGGTGCCCGGCGCCGCAAGGCGCGGGGAGAATCGGGAAGGCGGTGCAATCCCGCCACGTGCCCAACGCTGTATGGATGATGCTCCGGCAATAAGCCACTGGTGAACACCGGGAAGGCGCCGATGGCAGTTGAATCCGAGTCAGAAGACCGGCCTGAAAAATTTGCACGCTGCAAGGCCAGGCAGGGCGCCCACTTTTCACGCAAGGGGAATTGCAATGAAAACGGAACAAGAAAATCAGGACATCCACGCCTTCACCGCCGAAGCACGCGAGGCCATCTATCAAGCCATCTTTTTGCGCCGCGACGTGCGCGGCCAATTTCTGCCCAGGGCCGTGCCGGACGAAGTGCTGAGCCGCATCATCACAGCAGCCCACTACGCGCCTTCCGTCGGCTTCATGCAGCCATGGAATTTCCTGGTGGTGCGGTCGGACGAGATCAAGCGCAGGGTGCACACCGCCTTTTCCGATGCTCACGCCGAAGCGGCGGAGATGTTCGAAGGCGACAAGCGCGCCACCTACAAGACGCTCAAGCTCGAAGGCATTCTGGAATCGCCCATCGGCATCTGCATCACCTGCGACCGCGAGCGCACCGGTCCGGTAGTGGTGGGCCGCACACACATTAAGACCATGGATCTCTACAGCAGCGTCTGCGCCGTGCAGAATCTCTGGCTGGCGGCGCGCGCTGAGGGCCTGGGCGTGGGCTGGGTAAGCATTTTCAACCAGGCTGCATTGCAGGCGGCCCTCAGCATTCCCAAGGGCATCACCCCGATTGCCTATCTTTGCGTTGGCTATGTCAGCCACTTCTACGCCAAGCCAGAACTCGAAACCGCCGGTTGGCTGCCGCGCCTGCCGATTGAAGAACTGGTGTACTTCGACCAGTGGGGACGTAGCGATGAGCAGCAACCCCTGATTAGGCAGTTGATTCGCGATCAGGCCGCGGCGCAGGCGGCGGCAAATGCCGCTGTGCACCAACCGGGAAGCGGCAAGCGCGCCGCCTGAACGCGGTGAACGGGCGCGGCCAGGAGGCCGCTCCCGCATAAATGAATTCGCGTTGTTTTAAATACATAACTACCAGAATGTCAAAGCATTGTGGTGATTGTTAACTGCGAATATCGTTCACCGCGCAGATTTGACCGGTCGAGGCTTTAGAAAACTCTGCAAAAGCATCATCGGCCTCACCCCCTAGCCAACCGCAACCAAGTCTCCACCACCGTATCCGGATTCAGCGAAATACTCTCTATCCCCTGCCCTACCAGCCATTCCGCCAAATCGGGATGATCCGACGGGCCTTGGCCGCAGATGCCGACATACTTTCCGGCTTTGCGGCAAGCTTGGATCGCTTGCGATAACAGCGCCTTCACTGCCGCATTGCGTTCGTCGAAGGCGGCGGCGACCAGGCCCGAGTCGCGATCGATTCCAAGCGTCAGTTGGGTCAGGTCGTTGGAGCCGATGGAGAAGCCGTCGAAGTGCCGTAAAAATTCCTCCGCCAATATTACGTTGGAAGGAATCTCGCACATCATGATGACGCGCAAGCCATGCTCGCCGCGCTTGAGGCCGTGTTGCGCGAGCAGGTCGATGACGCCTTTGCCCTCTTCCACCGTGCGTACGAAGGGGATCATCAGCTCCACGTTCACCAGCCCCATGTCTTCGCGCAGCTTTTTCATGGCGCGGCATTCGAGCACGAAGCAATCCTGGAACGCGGGGGCGATATAGCGCGCGGCGCCGCGGAACCCGAGCATGGGATTTTCTTCTTTCGGCTCGTAGCGCTCGCCGCCGATCAGGTTGGCGTATTCGTTGGATTTGAAATCGGATAAGCGCACGATCACCGGCTTGGGCCAGAAGGCGGCGGCGATGGTCGCAACCCCTTCGGTCAAACGCTCCACATAAAAGCCCACCGGGTCGGCATAGCCGGCGCACATTTCTTCCAAGGTCCGCTTGAGTTCATTGGGCAGCGCCGGGTATTCCAGCACCGCCTTGGGGTGGATGCCGATCATGCGGTTGATAATGAATTCGAGCCGCGCCAGGCCGACGCCGTTATTGGGCAGGCTGGCGAAATCGAAGGCGCGCTCCGGGTTGCCCACGTTCATCATGATCTTGACCGGCGCTTTGGGCATGGCTTCCAGATGAATATCGCGCACTTCGGTTTCCAGCAGGCCGGCGTAGACGAAACCTTCATCGCCCTCGGCGCAAGACACCGTGACCGCTTGGCGATCGTTGAGCTTTTCGGTCGCATCGCCGCACCCCACCACCGCCGGGATACCCAACTCGCGCGCCACGATGGCCGCATGGCAGGTGCGCCCGCCGCGATTGGTGACGATGGCCGCGGCGCGTTTCATCACCGGCTCCCAGTCGGGATCGGTCATATCGGTCACCAGCACATCGCCCGCTTGCACCTTGCTCATCTCTGCGGCATGCAATATCACCTTCACCTGCCCGCCGCCGATGCGCTGGCCGATGGCGCGTCCTGAAGCCAGCACGGCGGAATGCTGCTTCAAATGGTATTGGCGCAGCATGTCCTTTGAGGCGCGCGCCTTCACCGTCTCGGGGCGCGCTTGCACGATGTAGAGCAGGCCGTCGTGGCCGTCCTTGGCCCATTCGATATCCATGGGGCGGCCATAATGCTGCTCGATGGTGACGGCGGCGCGCGCCAGCTCCAACACATCGGCGTCGCTGATGGAAAAGCGATTGCGCTCGGCAGGCGCCAAGTCTTCGATATGCGTATCCGCGCCATTCTTGCCGTACACCATGCGACGGGCTTTGGAACCCAGACTGCGCCGCACCACCGCGAATTTGTTGGCCGCCAGCAGCGGTTTGTGCACATAGAATTCATCCGGATTCACCGCGCCTTGCACCACCATCTCGCCCAAGCCGTAAGACGAAGTGATGAACACCACATCGGGAAAACCCGATTCGGTGTCGATGGTGAATATCACCCCGCTCGCCGCCAGGTCGCTGCGCACCATGCGCTGCACGCCGGCGGACAAGGCCACACCGGCATGCTCGAACCCATGGTGCACGCGATAGGCAATCGCCCGATCGTTGTAGAGCGAGGCGAATACCTCGCGCACTTTCAGCAGCACCGCATCGATGCCGGCCACGTTGAGATAGGTTTCCTGCTGCCCGGCGAAGGAGGCGTCGGGCAAATCCTCCGCCGTGGCGGAGGAGCGCACCGCGACCGAGAGTGGCCCTGCTGTGGCTTCCGCCATTTGCCGCCACGCGGTACGAATCGCTTGCTCCAAGTCCGGCTGCAGCGGCGCTTCCGCCACCCATTGCCGTATCTGTTTACCGACAACGGCCAGGGTCGTGACATCGCTCACATCGAGCGTGCTCAAAGCCTGATTGATGCGCTGGGTGAGTTGGTTATGATCAAGAAAATCGCGGAAGGCCTGCGCCGTGGTGGCGAAACCGCCGGGCACGCGCACGCCGAGGTGCGACAAGTTTTGGATCATCTCGCCGAGCGAGGCATTCTTGCCGCCGACGCTCGGCACATCGTGAATGCCCAGTTGCTCGAACGGAAGCACATAGGGTTGATTGCTCATGGCGGGCCCTGTAGAGTGATTTGATGGCTGAAAAACGCATCGTTTACTTTATATCCGACCGCACCGGCATCACCGCCGAAGCGCTCGGTAAAAGTTTGCTCACGCAGTTCGATCATATTGAATTCGAGCGCCACACGCTACCTTTCATCGACACGCCCAAGCGCGCCGAGGCCGCGCGCGACTGGATCAACCGCAGCATAACGGAAACCGGCCAACGCCCCATCGTCTTCAGCTCCATCTTGCAGCCCGGATTGCGCGCGACGGTCGCCGGGGCCAACGCCCTGTTTATCGATTATTTCGACACCTTCATTTCGCCGCTGGAAACAGAGCTGGGCGAAAAATCCTCGGGCGCGGTCGGCAAGGCGCACGGCATGAGCCAGAATTATTTATCGCGCATCAATGCGGTGAATTTCGGGCTCACCCACGACGATGGGCTGGGCAGCCATCTGGACCAGGCCGAGATCATTCTCGTCGGCGTATCGCGCTGCGGCAAAACTCCGACTTGCCTCTATCTCGCGCTGCAATACAGCCTGTATGCCGCGAACTATCCGCTGACGCCGGATGATTTCGAATCGACACAGTTGCCCAAGCCGCTGCAGCCGTTCAAATCCAAACTGTTTGGACTGACCATCAGCCCGGAGCGCTTGGCGCAGATTCGCCAAGAGCGCAAACCCGATAGCGATTACGCACGCTTGGAAACCTGCCGCGCCGAGGTGCGCCAGGCGGAGGCGCTATTCAAAAGACATGACATTCCCTATCTCGATTCCAGCCGCATGTCGATCGAGGAAATCGCCTCCTCGATCATGCATCAACGCAGCTTGCCCCCGCGCTGACGCACGCACTCGAACAAGCACACGGCCGCCGCCGCGGCCACATTCAAGGATTCCGCTTTGCCCGGCATCGGGATTTTGACTTGATGCGCCGCGGCATCCAGTAATGCCGGCGAGAGGCCCGCGCCCTCGTTGCCGAACACGAAGGCCACCGGGCCGCTGAGATCCAAATCGTAAAGGGATTGCCGGGCATCGAGCGAGGTCGCCACAAGCGATTTCAATTCACGCGCAATCAAGGTCAGGTCGGCGTGTTCATGCAAGGCCAGGGCAAATTGCGCCCCCATGCCCGCGCGCAGCGCCTTGGGCGACCACACCTCGGCGCAACCCTTGGAGAGATACACCGCGTCCACCCCCGCCGCCGCTGCCGTGCGCAGCATCGCGCCGAGGTTGCCGGGATCCTGAATCGCTTCCAGCAGCACGCAAAATTGGCGCTGATGTTTGGATGGCGTTGGAGTATTGATTAAGCCCAGCACCCCGGTGGGATGCTCAACGGGCGACAATGAATCGAATAGCGTTTCGCTGAATACTAATCGTGGCATGCCGGGAAAACGGCTCAGACAATGCTCGATTTCCGCATCGTTCTCCTTGCCCCCCTTTAGCGCAATCAAATTGGGCGTGCCGCCCGCATCCGCCAGTGCATTGAGCAAATGCACGCCATCGAGCAGGGTTTGTCCACACTTCCGCCGCTCGCGCGAAGAGGTGGCGATTTTCTTGAGCAGTTTGTACTGCGCGTTTTCGGGGGAGGTGATGTGCTTAACGCGGGGGGAATTCATCTACTTGCATTCCCCGACCGAAATCGCCACGCAATGCCGGCCATCGACCCAGGTGGCGTCATCCAGGCGCGCACCGATCAGGGTGGCCGCATCGAGCTTGGCGCCGCGCAGATCGGCATGGCGCAAATCGGCATCGCGCAGCTCGGCGTAGGTCAAATTGGCCGAGGCGAGGTTGGCGCCAACCAGCTTCGCTTGCTGCAGGTTGGCAAAACTCAGATCAGCGCCCGTCAGATTGGCGTAGGAGAGATTGCTATAGCTCAGATTCGCGGCGTTAAAGCGGGCTTCCCGCAATAAGGCGCTGGTCAGGTCCACGCCCTTGAGCCAAGCGCCATTTTTGTCGCAGCGCGCCCAATTGACTTGGCTGGAAGCGGGCTCGGAGCAAGCGGCATACGGGCCGTGAAAGCCGACTTTCACCGGATTGACCGGCGCCAGGTTGAATACCGCAAACACCGCCAAGGCGAGCAGTGCGAGCAACACCATGGCCACGCCGAAAAAGCGGTCGCGCCGATGTTTGAGCTCGGCCTCCCACTCCGCGTGACGAAGGCGCAACGCCGCCCATTCCGCGCTTTCGGTGAGAAGACGGCGATCCGCGCGGCGCTTGTTCATCATGAATGGATTCGTCTCGCGCACATCGCGCCGATCCCGGCTATGCCGCTCGTCCGCCCAGCGCAATGCGGCTTGGCGCCGCTCTTCATACCAATCCATCGGAGAATCCGCCGGGCCGACCACACGCTGTTTGACCTTGATCCGCGCCTTGAAATCCGGAACCTCCCCGGCCGGCGACCAAAATACTTGGTCCACGCTCGCTTCGTCCGAAGCCTGCACCCGCCCCAGCATCAAATCGCGGCTAATCAGCTTAGCCGGAAACGGCCCGCTCACCTGCTCGCCGCGCCGAATAAACCAGAGATTCTGCGTTTTCATCGGCACGCTCGCGCAATGAGGAAAGGGTGGAGTGCTGTAAGGGGATAGGGGTTGCGTTGATGCATTTGGCGCACAGTCTAACCCGAAGCGCCCAGCGTGAAAATCACTGTCGATGAATCGCTACGCCTTTTTTCCGGCGAGCTGATTCAAGGCCTGGCTCACTTTCGCGCCGATCTCTTTGAAGGCTTGATAGCCGCGCTCATCCAGCCCGCCGCCTGCCGCGCCGCGCCGGTCGCCATAAAACAAGCCGAACGGTTTTGTTCCGAGAAATAGCGAACTGGCGAAAAATTCACCGCTGCCGACCACGCTGGTAAGGTCGCTGGTCACAAAATGTTGCAGGTTGATTCGATTCTGAGCGTTGAACCAAACGCTTTGCGGCTTGTTCATGAGATGCGCGAACAAATGGTGCTTAGCCAAACCGATCTCGAACAGCGCGAAAGGCGATCCCGCTTCGGCGCCCACGGCGAACTTGCCGCGCAGATGCTGGCCATCCGGGGCGCGTAGCGCGAACACGGCGCGGCTCAAACCAGCCTGCTCCTTCAGCGCGCGCATCGCCCAGGCCAACACGTCCTGGGTGGAGTCAAACGCCCGCGGCGGCGCCACGGCCTGGGGCGGAGCCGCCCGCACGGGCTCCGGCAGCAGCGGTAGCCAGCGCGCGGCGGGCGGCGCCTTGTACCACTGCCAAGCGCGCGCCGCCAAGGCCGCGGTGCGATGAATGCGCCCCGCCACTTCTTCCAGCGGCAGATGCAACAGCACCGCTACCGCCTCCATATCGCGCTCCAGCGCCGCGCCATGCCAGCCGAATTCCGCATGGCGCGCGACCGAGGCCGCCAGTTGCACATTCTGCGCGCGCGCTTTTTCCAGATGGGCGGGGTCGGTCAAGTCTTGCAGCAAATCGGGGAGTTTGAAGGCGCGGACAATCTCCGCATGCAGGGCGCGCAAATCGAAGCCCAATAGCGCCTGCTGCGCCTCGCGCGTGCCTTCCGGATCGCGGCGGATTTCCTCGGTTAATTTCTCCGCCGATTCCGGCGCCAGATAACACAAGAATTGCTCCGCGATATCGTTGAGCGAGGCCGCGATATAGACTTCTTCCGATTCGATGTCTTGGCGGAAAATGGCCCAATCGCGCGCTTGGCACGCCGCATGATGCGCGCGCGACAAGGCGCGGCGCAATTGCAGCAATGCGCGCGGATTGGACTTGAATTGGTTCTCGATGATGCCGGGATTGGCAAAACGCTCGAACAACGGCTTGGCGCCGAACATCATGACCGCGTGCTCTATGGTCGTGATCTCCCCCGCCAGCCGGCCGCGCTTGCGCGCGCCCATCGCGCGCAGCAGATTGAGGGTAAAGAAGGGATCGTGCAGAACCACATCAACAATATCGCCGGGATCGGCACGCTCGCCGCGCACTACAAGCTTGTCGAATTCGCCGGCGCTCGCCGACAGGATCGGTAAATCATCGCTCCCGAGGCGGTTGAGAATATCCTGAACTGGGGAAGCCATCACGGATATCCGGTTGCTTTATACGCGCCACACGTACAGCTCGGTTTGCCCCAGATCGTTCATTTCCACTACCTGAGACGGCATCACGCCGGGAATGGGGAAGCGATAGCTGATGAACAAAGTCCCGGGGCGCATTTCGCGTTTCACCTTCTCCCACAAGGCGGGCATCGGCACCGGCGACAAATAGGCGCACACCACGTCGTATCCGCTCAAATCGGCATGCCAAAAATCACCCCATTCAATATGAGCATTGCGGCGGCCCATCATGCGCAGCTTGCCGATCCAGCACGGCAGCGGCGCGGATTCAATCCCGCTCACATGGCTGTCCGGCCGCGCCTCCGCCAGATGGCGCACCAAGCCGCCCAAGCCCGAGCCCAGATCGAGCACGCGCAATCCGGGCGCTTGCGGCAGTTGGCGCCGGATCGCAAGCCATACCCGCCGCCGCGACAAATACAGGGGCACTTGCGTCGTATAGGTGCGGCCATAGATCAATGCAAGTAAAACAAATCCCCCTAAAAACCAAGTTGGCGCGATGGACAAGGCCAGCGCCGCAGCCAGCGCCGGTATGAAAACCGCCTGTATCGCCAGCCACCAGCCAGGCATGCCCATCAGAAAGCTGACCGCAACCGCCAGCACGCTTTGCGTCAGCAGAATAGGAACGATATCGATCTCCCAACCCATGATGCGCAGGCTCAGCATGACCGATCCGGTCAGCGCGAAAGCCAGCAATTGCGCCAGGGCCGCCAGGAAAACCGGCGGCATGCGGCGCGGTTGAGCCATTTCAAGGCTGGGCGACGGGCGCGGGATCATTCACCTTCTCCTTGATGCTGTTTGCGTTGACTTCGAGTTTTCCGCCATCGTTTCTCACCGCTTCTTCGGTCTGCTTGTTCATCACGATGATGCTGATGCGTCGGTTAATGGGGTTGCCCGGATCGGTTTTGTCGAACAGCACCGCCGACCCCAAGCCCACCACGCGCAATATCTTGCCGTCCTCGATGCCGCCGCCGACCAATTCGCGCCGGCAGGCGTTGGCCCGGTCGGCGGACAGCTCCCAGTTGCTGTAACCGCGCTCGCCGCCGGAATAGGGTGTGGCGTCAGTGTGGCCGGACAAACTGATGGCGTTGGGCACATCGTTCAGCACTTTGGAAATCTCGCTCAGAATCTCCTTTGCGTAAGGCTGCAATTGCGCGCTGCCGATATTGAACATGGGGCGGCTTTTCTCATCCACGATTTGGATACGCAGCCCCTCGGCGGTAACGTCGATCATGATCTGTTTCTTGAATTGCTTGAGAAAGCTTTGTGATTCGATTTTCTTCTCGAACTTGGTTTTTAATTCTTCGAGCCTCATTTTTTCCTGGCGGATCGCCTCGGCCTTACCCGCCTCCGGATCCGGAGTTTTCTTCTTGGCCGGCATATTGGCCTTGTTTTCCTGCCCGGCTTTGCGCGTCAAATCCTTACCGCCGCCCTTGATCAAGCTGGTTGCATCACCGCTACCTTCCCCACCGAGCATGGCAACTTTCATGGGTTGGCTGAAATACTCCGAGATACCGCTGAGATCACCCTTCGAGGTAGACCCCAGCAGCCACATCAATAGGAAAAACGCCATCATCGCGGTGACAAAATCCGCATAGGCGATTTTCCAGGCGCCGCCATGGTGCCCGTGCGCATTTTTTTTGATGCGCCGGACGATAATCGGCCGCTGGGAATCGTCGCTCATATCGCCTTACTTGCCCTTGCGCTGTTTGACTTCATCTTCCAGCTCGAGGAAGGTGGGCCGCTCGCTGGAGTACAGTACTTTTCGTCCAAACTCCACCGCCACTTGCGGCGCATAGCCGTTCAGACTCGCCAGCAGCGTGACCTTGATGCACTGGTAGAATTTGGTGGATTCATTGAGTTTGAATTCCAATATGGTTGAAAGCGGACCGACGAATCCATAAGCGAGCAAGATGCCCAGGAATGTTCCTACCAGCGCATTCGCGATGAGAATCCCCAGCTCCGCCGGCGGTATCCCTACTGACGCCATGGTGTGCACCACCCCCATCACCGCCGCCACGATGCCGAATGCCGGCATGGCATCGCCGGTTTTGGCTACGGCGTTAACCGGGATTTCACCCTCGTGGTGGTGAGTCTCGATTTCGTTGTCCATCAGATTTTCGATTTCGAATGCATTCAGGCTGCCACTCACCATCAAGCGTAAATAATCAGTGATAAATTCTATGGCATGGTGATCCGAGGCCACCGCCGGGTATTTGGAAAACAGCGGGCTTTCATGTGGATTTTCCACATCGTTCTCAATCGACATCAGGCCTTCCTTGCGCACCTTGGCCAGAATTTCGAATAGCAGCGAGAGCAGCTCCATATACAAAGCCTTGGTGAATCTGGAGGGCTTGAAGATGGTTGGAAGGGCTTTCAGCGTCGCCTTCATGGGCTTGCCGCCATAGGCAACGACAAAGGCTCCCGCCGCCGCACCGCCGATCATGAGGAATTCCACCGGCTGCAATAAAGCAGCCATATGACCGCCCGCGAGCACGAAACCGCCCAGCACCGAGAACAGCACAACGATGTAACCGACGATGACAAACATGGATTCTGGCCTCGCTAACCCGGCGATATGAAAAATTGGCTTGGCCACGCTCGGTGAGGGTATATGAATACCCCACTCCGCAATGTAAAACTCAGGCGGGAGATGCCGTCGTAGCTATAGCCTGGATATAACTACGTCAAATTTCGGCAATGCTTTAGATCAAACCCACAGCTTTCCCGGAATTGCGATAAAAATAATGGCAATTCCGATACTTAGGTTAATGCCGATCCGCACCCGGATCTGCGCCAGCGCAGCCGCCGCAGGTTTCCATTCCTGGGCCGTGACGCCTGTCTTCAAGCGCCGGAAGTGCGCGAAATACACCTGGGCAAAGATCAACATCATGACGACGCCGAGCACGAACATGGCGTGAATATGCAAACCCACCGCGCCGAACCCGCCATAAGCGGCGATCAAATACAGCCCGCTGCCCAACAGCGCGATCACCGCCAGCCAGACCCAGGGGAAGAAGCGTTCAAAGGTCGCCGCCCACAAGGGCAAGCGCTGCGGCGGCTCAAGCGTTTGAACCGCCGCCGGGCGCAAGGCGACATAGGCGAAGAACATGCCGCCGACCCACACCACCACGCTCAAGACATGCAATAACACAGCGATGCGTTGATCCATTTCAAACTCCTATTTATTCAAAATACGCGCCACCGGCCCGAAGCTGCGCCGGTGTTCCGGACAGACACCGTGTACTTGCAGCGCTTCGAGGTGCACCGGGGTTGGATAGCCTTTGTGCTGAGTGAAGCCATACTGGGGAAAGCGCGCATGCAGCAGGCGCATTTCGGCATCGCGCGCAGTTTTGGCCAGGATCGATGCGGCCGAGATTTCGGGCACCGTGGCATCGCCTTTCACGATCGCTTGCGCCGCCATGGCCAGCTTGGGACAGCGATTGCCGTCGATCAGCGCGCGCGCGGGTTGCAGCGCCAATCCCGCCACCGCGCGTTGCATGGCGAGCATCGTCGCTTGCAGAATATTCAGGCGATCGATTTCCTCCGCGCTCGCGCTGGCAATCGCCCAGGCCAGCGCAAATTCCTTGATTTCAATTTCCAGGGCCTCGCGCCGCTTTTCGGATAATTTTTTGGAATCGGCCAAGCCTTGAATCGGCCGCGCCGGATCGAGAATCACCGCCGCCGCGAACACCGCGCCGGCCAAGGGTCCCCTGCCCGCTTCATCCACGCCGCAGATCATCGCACCCCCCGGGCTTGCAGCAAGCCGATGATCGCATCGGTGGCGCGCTGCGCGGTGTTTTGCCGCAACTCAAGATGCATGCTTTGATAAACCTCATGCAGCGCCTCGCGCGCCGGCTTGTCTTCCAGCCAATGCTGCACGGCATGCGCCAAATTATCCGGTGTGGCTTGATCTTGCAATAACTCGGGGACGATAAAGCGGCCGGCGAGAATATTGGGCAAGCCGACATAGGGTAAATAGCGCTGCGCGCGCATGATGATTGCGGTCAATTTCGGCACCCGGTAGGTGATGACCATCGGCCGCTTCAGCAGCGCCGCTTCCAGCGTGGCGGTGCCGGACGCGACCAGAACGCAATCCGCCACAGCCATCGCCGCTTGCGCGTGGCCGAACAGGATCGTCAGCCGCAGATCATGCGCGGCATTGCGATACAGGGCTGCTTCGAATAATTCGCGCGTTTCCTTGGTCGCAAGCGGCGCCAGGAATTGAACCTCCGGCATCCATTCTTGCAAACGCAGTGCGGTTTGAATGAACAGATCGGCATGCAGCTTGAGTTCGCTTTGGCGGCTGCCCGGCAGCAAGGCAACGATTTTTGCGGCATGCGCCAGCTTCAACTGATCGCGCGCGGCAAACAGGTCGATTTCGAGGGGAATGGTATCCGCCAGCGGATGGCCGACATAAGTGGCCGCAATGCCGGCTTGATCGTAGATCGGCTTTTCAAACAGAAACAGCACCAGCATGTGATCGACGGCGCGCTTGATCTTGTGAATGCGCCCGCCGCGCCAGGCCCAGATCGACGGGCTGGCGAAATGCACGGTAGCGATGCCGCGACGGCGCAGAGAGCGCTCCAAGCCCAGATTGAAATCCGGCGCATCGACCCCGATGAAAAGATGCGGCTGCCAATCCCGCAGCTTGCGTTTTAAGCGCCGGCGTATGGATAAAATCGCAGGCAGGCTTTTGATCGCCTCGACATAGCCGCGCACCGATAGTTTTTCCAGCGGAAACCACGACGCAACACCCGCCGCGATCATTTTCGGGCCGCCGATGCCGGCGAACTCGGCTTGCGGCAAGCGCTCGCGCAAAGCGGCGGCGAGATGACTTCCCAGCAAGTCTCCCGACGCCTCTCCCGCGACGATGGCGATCCTGATACGCTCCATCGCAACGGTCATGGTAGTAGCCGTGCCGGGAAATAAAACTCGACATGACCGTTTCCCTCTCTCCTAGCTCTACACCCGCAAGGGGTGCGCCGGTAGGTGCCCCGCTGCTCCGCAGCGACCCCTCCGCAGTCCCGCAAGCGGGCGAGAGGGACGTAGGCTCGCTGCGCGAGTTTCATTCTAGGCTAACGGATAATGCCGCGCGTGGCAGTGGCAAGAAAATCCAGCATCGGCTGTATCTCGGGATGCGCCCGCGCCTGATCCAGAAGTTCAGCCTTGGCCTGCTCCAGCGTCAGCCCGCTGCGGTACAGCGTTTTATACGCCTGCTTCACGGCGGCAATCGCCTCGGGCGTGAAGCCGCGCCGTTTCAGCCCTTCGCTGTTGATGCCGTTCGGCTTGGCGCCATCGCTTCCGGCAGCCAGGACAAAGGGGGGGATGTCCTTATACACCACGGTGCTGATGGCGGTCATGACATGCGCGCCGATTTGGCAGAATTGATGCACGCCGGTGAAACCGCCGAGCACCGCATGGTCGCCCACCGTGACATGGCCCGCAAGCGAGGCGTTGTTGGCGAAAATGGTGTGGTTGCCGACCTGGCAATCGTGCGCGATATGCACGTAAGCCATGATCCAGTTGTCGTTGCCGATGCGCGTCACGCCGACATCTTGCGCGGTGCCGATGTTCAGGGTGCAGAACTCGCGAATGGTATTGCGGTCGCCGATTTCCAGCCGCGTCGGCTCGCCGGCGTACTTTTTGTCTTGCGGAATTTCGCCCAGGGAAACAAACTGGAAAATGCGATTGTCGCGCCCGATCGTGGTATGCCCGCTGATCACCGCATGGGCGCCGACCTGGGTGCCCTCGCCCAGCACGACATGCTCGCCGATGAGCGCATAGGGGCCGATGCCGACATTCGCGCCGAGATGGGCGCGCGGATGGACGATGGCGGTGGCGTGAATCATGCGACGTTGCGCACCGTGCACATGATGTCGGCTTCGGCGACCAATTGCTCGCCGACAAACGCCTTGGCGGCGAATTTCCAAATGCCTTTGATGGTGCGCGTGACTTCCACCTCGAGCCGCAATTGATCGCCCGGTTCGACCGGCTTCTTGAAGCGCGCGTTGTCGATACCGACGAAGTAATACACCGAGCTGGCATCGGGCTTGGTGCCCGCCGTCTTGAACGATAAAATCGCCGCCACTTGCGCCATTGCTTCCAGAATCAACACGCCCGGCATCACCGGACGGTTGGGGAAATGCCCGGGGAAAAACGGCTCATTGATGCTGACGTTCTTGATCGCGACAATGCGCTTGCCCGGCTCCACCGATTCCACCCGATCCACGAGCAGAAACGGAAAGCGATGCGGCAAATATTGCATGATTTCGTGGATATCCATGGCGCTCACGACGGCTTCCTTTCCAAGGCTTCAATTATTTTCTCCAACTCGCGCACGCGATGGGAGAGCGCTTCCATGCGCCGCAATTGCGCCGCATGTTTCAACCACTCGCGATGCGGCTCCGCCGCCCAGATGGCGCTGTAGGTGCCGGGTTCGCTCAGGGATTTGGTGACCATCGTTCCGGGGGAGACCGTGATGCCGTCCGCGATGCAAGTATGCCCGACGATCATCGCCGCGCCGCCGATCCTGCATCCCCTGCCGATCACCGCGCTGCCGGCGATGCCGGCGCAGGCGGCGATGGCGGTGTGCGCCCCGATCCGCACGTTGTGCGCCACATGCACCAAGTTGTCGATCTTCACGCCGTCCTCGATTACGGTGTCATCCAGCGCGCCGCGATCGACCGCGGTATTCGCGCCGATCTCGACATCGTCGCCGATGATCACCCGGCCGGTTTGCGGCACCTTGAGCCATTGCCCCTGATCCTGGGCAAAGCCGAAGCCGTCGGAGCCGATCACCGCGCCCGCATGCAGAATGCCCCGCGCGCCGATTTCACAGCCCCGGTAAACCACCACGCCGGGATACAAAAAACTCTCGGCGCCAATGGCCGCGCCCTCGCCCACCTGACAGCCCGCGCCGATCACGGCGCGGTCGCCGATGCGCGCGCCGCGCCCGATCACCGCATGCGCGCCAATGGCGACCTCGACACCGAGTTGCGCGGATGCATCCACTACCGCACTTGCATGCATGCCGGCCAAGGGACGCTGCAGCGGGTTAAACAGGGCTGAAACCCTTGCCTGATAGGCATAGGGGTTGTCCGTCACGATTCTGGGCAGCGGCGTCGCATCCCGGTCCGCCTGCCCCAGAATCACGGCGCCCGCGCGCGTGGCGGCGAGTTGCGGACGATATTTGCTGTTGGAAAGAAATGCGATTTCGGACGGGCCGGCGCTCGCCAGGGTGCCGATGCCGGTGAACGCTTGATCACCGCCGCCCAGCAACTCGCCGCCGAAAACTCGGACTAAATCACTTAAGCTGACACGGGTTGCTTGGCCCACCTTGCTTTATTTGTCCGCCAGCGCACGCAGCACTTTGTCGGTAATGTCGATGCGATTGCTGACATAGACGGCTTCTTGCAATACCAGATCAAATTTTTCTTTCTCGGCAAGATCGCCAATCGCTTTATTGACCCGGTCCTGGAACGCCGCGCGCTCTTCGTTCTGACGCACATTCAAGTCCTCGCGGAATTCGCGCTGTGAACGCTGCAAATCGCGATTCAGGTTGGCCAGGTCGCGCTCCTTGTTGCGGCGCTCGCCTTCGCTCATGGTGACGGTTTCCTTCTCCAGGTGCGCTTGCAAATCGCGAAATTGCTTCGCCAGCTTTTGGATTTCCTGTTCGCGCGCGGCGAATTCCTTCTCCAGCTTTTTGCTCGCCCGAACCGCCGGCGCCGATTCGCGAAAAATGCGCTCGGTATTCACGAAGCCGATTTTCGATTCGGCGGCCATTGCCCATGGGGTTGATAGAACAAGCACCAGGGCCATCAATAATTTTTTTCCATTCACGCTGCAATCACTCCTAGAACACACTGCCTAATTGAAACTGGAAGATTTCGGTTTTATCGCCGGATTTTGAGTTGAGGGGTTTGGCCAAACTAAAGCGTAGCGGCCCCACGGGTGAAACCCAGTTGACGCCCAGCCCCGTGGAATAACGCATGTCATTCGTGCTGAACGAGTCATTGGCCGACACGATGGTGCCGACATCCATGAATGCGCTCAAACGAATCGATTTATCCTGCCCCAAGCCCGGCATCGGCAAGAAAATTTCCGCATTGCCCACCAGACGGCGGCCGCCGCCGATGGCGTCGCCATTGGTGTCCTTGGGCCCCAAGGTGCCGGATTTAAACCCGCGCACGGAGGATATCCCCCCCGCGTAGTAATTTTTGAAGAAAGGCAGCGGATCGTTCGCCAAGCCGTTGGCGATGCCGATTTCACCGTTCAGCATCAAGGTATAGTCCTTGGCGAGCGGGTGATACCACTGATGTTGGTAATTCACCTTGTAGTAGTGCAAGGTTCCGCCTGGGAGTCCCATCTCGCCATAGGCGCGCTGCACGATGCCGCGGGTCGGAGAGGTGCGGCTATCCAGGCTGTCGCGCGCCCAGCTTGCATCGCCGCGCAAAGTGGAATAGTTGGAGCCGAAGCGATTGACAAAATCGCGGTAAAGCGTGGTCGCGTTGTCCAATAAATTGAGCTTGGTGCTATCGACCCCCAGGCCGAAATTGATGTTATCCGTCTCGTTCAGCGGGATGCCGGAACGCGCGCCCAGCCCGACGGAAGAGGTGGCGTAGCTGGAGATGGAGAGCGAGCTCGCATCCGTCTTGCGCAGATAGGCATCGAAGCCGAGGCTCACGCCATCGTCGGTGTAATAGGGATTGGTATAGGAGAGAGAATAAGTCTTGTTGACTTTGCTGGTGTTGATTTGCACCGCCAGGTGGTTGCCCGAACCCAATACGTTGGATTGCGACACCGAACCGCTCAGCACGAAGCCCTCGCTGCTGGAAAAGCCCGCGCCCGCGAGAATGTTGCCGGTGGCTTTTTCATCCACCGCGATATTCATATCCACTTGGTCGGTGGTGCCGGGCACTGCGGGCGTCTCGACGTTTACTTCTTTAAAATAGCCCAAGCTGTCGAGCCGCTCTCGCGAGCGATTAATTTTGTCCTGCGCATACCAGCCGCCCTCGGACTGACGAACTTCACGCCGGATGACTTCATCCCGAGTGCGATTATTCCCGGATACATTGACCCGGCGCACATAGACCTTGCGGCCCGGATCCACAAAGAAAGTGAAGGCGACGCGCTGGTTGGCTTTATCCAATTCCGGCACCGCATTCACATTGGCGAACGCAAAACCGTCATTCCCCAATCGATCCGCGATGGCCTTGGTGGATTCGGTCAGCCTTTCACGCGAGAACACTTCGCCCGAACGCATTTTCACCAACTTGCGCAACTCCGCCTCGGCGAGAATCGGTTCGCCCGCCACCTTGATGTCGGAAACCGTATAACGCTTGCCTTCGGTGATATTGAGAGTGATGTAAATATCCTGTTTGTCGGCGCCGATTTGCACCTGGGTCGAGTCAATCGCGAACTCGAGATAGCCGCGATTCAGGTAATGCGAGCGCAGGGTCTCCAAATCACCGGACAATTTCTGTTTGGAGTATTGATCGTTCTTGGTGTACCAACTGAGCCAATTCGGCGCCGTGAGGGTGAACAAGCCCAGCAGATCTTTTTCGCGAAACGCTTCGGCGCCGACGATATTGATCTGGCGAATCTTGGCGACCTCGCCCTCGTCCACATCGAACTGCACCGCGACGCGATTGCGTTCCAGCGGGGTCACCGTGGTTTTGATCTCCGCCGCATATTTGCCGCGCGATAAATACTGACGCTTCATTTCCTGCTCGGCCTTTTCCAACAACGCGCGATCGAATACGCGGCCTTCCGCCAAGCCGGTTTGCTTGAGGCCTTCTTTCAACTGATCTTTATTGAATTCCTTGATCCCCTTGAATTCGATCAAGCCGACGGCGGGCCGCTCTTGCACCTGCACGATCAGCACGCCGCCTTCATATTCCAAGCGCACGTCTTTGAAAAAACCGGTGGCGAACAGCGCCTTGATGGTGGCGGCGGCTTTTTCGTCGTCCAGGGTATCGCCCGCCTTGACCGGCATATAACTGAAGACCGTGCCGGCCTCGGTACGCTGAATGCCCTCAACCCGGATATCTTTGATGACGAACGGATCGATTGCCCACGCGCGTCCCGCGCAGCAAACCAATAGAAGCAAGAATAACGGCCGAATTTTCATTGTGTGTTATGGACCGAATTGACGAACAATATCGTTGTAAAGGGCTACCGACATCAAGAGCACCAGCACCGCAATCCCCACGCGCTGTCCGATGTCCATGGCTTGGTTTGATACCGGGCTGCCTTTGACGAATTCGACAATATAATACATTAAATGCCCGCCATCCAGGATAGGCACCGGCAGCAGATTGATGACCCCCAGGCTGACGCTCACCAGCGCGATAAAGATCAGATAGGGCAGCCAGCCGATCTGCGCCGTTTCTCCCGCGACCTGCGCGATGGTCAGCGGTCCGCTCAGGTTGCGCCACGACACCTCGCCGGTAATCATGCGCCCGAGCATCTTCAGGCTGAAGACACTGGTATCCCAGCATTTCACCAAGGCATGCGACAAAGCTTGGCCGAGGGGATACTGCACCGTCACCAATACATCCGTCGCCACGCCGATGCGGCCGATTTCCTTTTTCGCAATCTGTTCTCGTTTAGGGGTCACTTCCAGGGCAAGCGTTCGGCCTTCGCGCATCACCTCCAAACGCACGCGCTTGCCGGGTTTGGAGCGGATTTCCTCGGTAAAGCCATTCCAATCCACGATGGGCTTCCCATCGACTGCACGCACGACATCGCCGCTTTGCAAGCCGGCCTGCGCAGCGGGCGACTCGGGCAGCACTTTCCCCAGGCGCGCTGGCAAGTGCTTGGCCGGCGCCAGCCCCAGCTTGGCCAGAAAATCCCGATCCAGATCATCGCCTGTCACGTCATCCAGATTCAGCCGCTTCACGCGCGTTTGGTCCTGAACGTTGCGCAGGGTCAGTTCCACTGCGCCGCCCTCGACGATTTTTTGCGCCAGGCGCCAATTCACCTCTTCCCAAGTGGCGGCGGGCTCGCCGTCGATTTGGTCGATCGTGTCCCAGCGCTCGATGCCCGCGCGCGCCGCCGCCGTGCCCGCGACTGGCAGTTCTAAAACCGCGCGCTGCCCGGGCATGCCCGACACGAACAATCCCCAATACAGCAGGATGGCCAGCAGGAAATTCGCCACGGGCCCCGCCGCCACGATAAAAAACCGTTTCGCCAAAGATTGGCGGTTAAAAGCATAGGGCGCATCTGCCGAGGACACCTGATCGTCCTGCTCGCCCAGCATTTTTACGAAACCGCCCAAGGGAACGCTGGCGAGCACCCATTCGGTGCCGCCCGGTGTGAATTGCTTGAGCAGGAGCGGCTTGCCGAAACCGACCGAAAAGCGCAGCACCTTCACGCCGCATAAGCGCGCCGCCAGATAATGTCCATACTCGTGGAACACGATCAGCACCACGAGCGCCAGGAGAAAAGCGGCCAAGGTCAACATGTTGCCCGGCTCCGCGCGACTTGCTCCTGCGCGATTTGCCGCGCCGCGGCATCCGCCGCCAGTGCTTGTTCCAGTGTCTCCGCCGCGCCCAGGGGAATCGCGGCCAGCGTGTGTTCGATCACCGATGCAATCGCCTGAAACGGCAATTGCGCATCGAGGAAGGCGGCAACGGCGATTTCATTCGCCGCGTTCAGCACCGCCGGCGCGGCGCCGCCGGCGCGCAAGGCGGCATAGGCCAACGCGATGCAAGGGAAGCGCCGCGCATCCGGCGCCTCGAAATCCAGTCGCGCCACCTGAAACAAATCCAGCGCCGAAACTCCGCTCTCGATGCGCTCGGGAAATCCCAGCGCATAGGCTATCGGCGTGCGCATATCGGGATTGCCGAGCTGTGCGATGACCGAGCCGTCGATGTATTCCACCATGGAGTGAATCACGCTTTGCGGATGAATCACGACTTGAATTTGATCGACCGGCGCATTGAACAGCCAGTGCGCCTCGATCACCTCGAGGCCCTTGTTCATCATGGTGGCGGAATCGACCGAGATTTTTCGTCCCATCACCCAGTTCGGGTGCGCGCAAGCCTGCGCGGGCGTGACCCGCGCCAGCGCATCGATGGGGACGGACCGGAAAGGCCCGCCCGACGCGGTGAGCAGAATGCGCCGCACCCCCATTGCGCGCAAATCGCCGTTGCCATCGCGCGGCAAGGATTGAAAAATCGCGTTATGTTCGCTATCGATCGGCAGCAGGGTTGCGCCATGATCATGCACGGCTTGCATGAAAATCTGGCCGGACATGACCAGGGCTTCCTTGTTCGCCAGCAACACCCGCTTGCCGGCGCGCGCCGCGGCCAGCGCCGGTTTTAAGCCTGCCGCACCGACAATCGCCGCCATGACGGCGTCCACGCCCGCCTCGCTCGCGACTTGCTCCAGTGCGGCCAAGCCTTGCAGCACTTCTGTTTCGATGCCGGCAAATTTCAGTTTCACCTGCAACTGTTCGGCCGCCGCCGCATCCAGCAACACCGCATAGCGCGGTTGGAATTGTTTGCATTGCTCGAACAAGCGCTCCCATTGCCGATTCGCGCTCAGGGCATGCACGCGAAACCGCTGCGGATGGCGCGCGATCACATCCAACGTACTCATGCCGATCGAACCCGTGGCCCCGAGCACCGTGATGGTCTGCATCTTCATGTCCCCAAACCCGCAAAGTGCATCAAGGCCATCGCCACCGGCAGCACCGAGGTTTGGCTGTCGATCCGATCCAGAATTCCGCCATGCCCCGGAATCAAACTACCGCTATCTTTCATGCCCGCCATGCGCTTTAGGTGTGATTCGAATAGATCGCCGGTAATACTGATCGCTACCAACAGCACTGCGAGCAGACTCTGCCCCCACCACGACACAGCGGAAAAACGCGCCAAGGTTTCCGGGGCAATAATTCGCCACAGCCCTACATACAGCACCACCATGACGATGGCGCCGGCCACCCCTTCCCAGGTTTTGCCCGGACTGATGCGCGGCGCGAGCTTATGTTTTCCCCATTGCCGGCCGGAAAAATAAGCGGCGCTGTCCGCCACCCACACCAGCCCCATGAGGAACAGCAACAACAAGACATTGAGGTCGCGCAGCAGGACGAAGGCGAACCAGGCCGGCAGTAGCACGATCAAGCCGGTGAAAAGCAAAAAACCACGATGGCGGATTGTCCAATGCTTGATCAGCCACATCGGCGCGAGGACGAACCAAAACAGCAGCGCGGCCAGCCATAAGCCCTGCATCATCAGAGCGCCGGAAGCCGCATAAAACGCTGCTATCGCACCGCCGACGAACAGGGAATATAGCCCGCGGGACAGACCTGACAAGCCGCAGAGCCGCGCCCATTCCCAGGCGGCGCCAAGCGTAATCGCGCCCATCAGGATCGCCCACGCGGCGGGAGGCAGATAAAACAGCGCCGCCAGAAAAGCGAGGATCAATACCAAGGCAGCCCACATGCGCTGTTTAAGCATTTTCCTTCAACTGTTCACTGGTGCGGCCGAAGCGGCGTTCGCGATGTTGATAGGAATCGATGGCGGCCTGCAGCGACTTCGCATCGAAATCCGGCCAAAGCGTGTCCGTGAAATACAACTCGGTATAAGCAAGCTGCCACAACAAAAAATTGCTGATGCGCTGCTCGCCGCCGGTGCGGATGAATAAATCCGGCTCCGGCGCATAGGCCATGGACAGGAAGGGTGCGAGGTCCTCTTCGCTGAAACCCCGCGCCAGTTCCGGGCGCTCGGCCAATAGGCGGTTGGCCGCTTGCAGAATATCCCAGCGGCCGCCGTAGTTCGCGGCAATGGTGAGCGTGAGGCGCGGATTGTTCGCGGTCAAGGCTTCGCCGTTATGAATCAGTTGCTGTAAACGCGGCTCGAACGGCGTGAGATCGCCGATTACCTTGAAGCGGATTTCATTCTCATGCAGCTTGATGACCTCGCGTTCCAAGGCCATGACGAAGAGCTGCATCAAGAGCGAGACTTCCTCTTGCGGCCGGCGCCAGTTTTCGCTGGAAAACGCGAACAGCGTCAGATACTCGACCCCCATATTAACGCAGGAACGAATCACGTCGCGCACCGCTTCCACGCCGCGCCGATGGCCTTCGATGCGCGGCAGCAGCCGGCGCTTGGCCCAGCGCCCGTTGCCATCCATGATGATAGCGATGTGTTTGGGAATGTCGCGCGCCTCGGGAAGGGTGCGCGTGGAGCTTTTAAAAAAAGCCACGGAGGATAGCCCGGAAAAGCCGGCCTAGATGGCCAGCAATTCCGCTTCCTTGGTCTGGAGCATCTTGTCGATCTCAGCCACGAAGCGGTCGGTGAGCTTTTGCACTTCTTCTTGAGCGCGGCGCTCGTCGTCCTCGCTCACGGTTTTCTGCTTGAGCAACTCTTTCAGGGCGGCATTGGCGTCGCGCCGCACATTGCGCACCGCGATTTTGGCGTCCTCCCCTTCGCTTTTCACCACCTTGGTCAAGTCGCGCCGCCGCTCTTCCGTCAGCGCCGGCATCGGCACGCGAATCAAGTCGCCTTGCGAAGCGGGGTTCAGCCCCAGGTCGGAATCGCGAATTGCCTTTTCTATCGCGCCCACTAATTTTTTTTCCCAGGGCGAGACACCGAGGGTGCGCGCATCCACCACCGTGACATTCGCCACTTGCGCGATCGGCACCATGCTGCCGTAGTAATCGACCATCACATGATCCAACAGGCCGGCATGCGCACGGCCGGTGCGGATTTTACCGAGGTCGTTTTTCAGCGCCTCGATCGACTTTTGCATTTTTTGTTCGGCGGATTTTTTGACTTCTTGGGTGGTGCTCATTGCCATCCTCCTAGGAAACCGTCACCAGCGTACCTTCATCCTCGCCCAGCACGAAACGCTGCAGCGCCCCATCCTTGAAAATGCTCAGCACGCAAATCGGCAGGTTTTGCTCGCGGCACAGCGCGAAGGCGGTCGCGTCCATCACCTTCAAATTGCGGTTGATCGCCTCATCGAAGGTCAGATGCGTGAAGCGCGTGGCAGCCGGATTTTTCTTCGGGTCATCGGTGTAAATGCCGTCCACCTTGGTCGCCTTGACCACGATGTCCACATTCATTTCCATGCCGCGCAGCGACGCGGCGGTATCGGTGGTAAAAAACGGATTGCCGGTGCCGGCGCCGAAAATCACCACCTTGCCTTCTTCCAAATAGCGCAAAGCCTTGCCGCGAATATAGGGCTCGGCGACTTGCTCGATGGTCAGCGCCGATTGCACCCGGCTATTCACGCCGATGCGGCGCATCGCGTCTTGCAAGGCCAGCGCGTTCATCACCGTGGCCAGCATCCCCATGTAATCGGCGGTGGCGCGATCCATGCCGGCGGCGCCCGGCGCCACGCCGCGAAAAATATTGCCGCCCCCGATCACCACCGCCACTTGCACGCCCAGCTTCACCACCGCCGCCACCTCGGCCACCATGCGATCGATGGTGGCGCGGTCGATGCCGTAGGCGCCGTCGCCCATCAGCTCTTCGCCGCCGAGCTTCACCAGGATGCGATTGTATTTCAGCTCTGCCATGCGTTTAAACTTGGCCTGCCGCAGCGACTTCCGCCGCGAAATCGACGACTTTTTTCTCGATGCCTTCACCCACGATGAACATCTGGAAAGTGTTGACTTGGGCATTCTTGGACGCGAGCAGTTTCTCCACCGTCAGCTTGTCGTCCTTCACGAAGGGCTGGCCATGCAGCGTGATTTCGGACAGAAACTTGTTGATGCTGCCTTCCACGATCTTATCCAGGAGATTGGCCGGCTTGCCGGATTCCAAGGCGCGCGCCTTGGCGATATCGCGCTCGCGCTCGATCAATTCCGCCGCGACTTGGTCTCTGGAAATCGCCACCGGTTTGGACGCGGCGATATGCATCGCCAGATCCTTGCCCAGCGAATCGTCGCCGCCTTGCAGATCCACCATCACGCCGATCTTGTTGCCGTGCAGGTAAACCGATAGACGGCCCGAAGTGTCGAAACGCGCCATGCGGCGCAGCGTCATGTTTTCGCCCAGCTTCATCACCAGCGCCTTGCGCGCCTCTTCCACGGTTTGGCCGGAAGCCAGCTTCAGATTGGACAAGGCATCGAGGCCGGACGGGTTGTGTTCCGCGACCAGTTTCGCGGTTTCCTTGGCCAAGGCGGCGAATTCATCATTCTTCGCCACGAAGTCGGTCTCGCAGTTCAATTCGACCAGCGCGCCCAGCTTGCCGTCGGCGCTGATAAAGCTGCCGATCACGCCTTCGGCCGCGATGCGGCTGGCGGCCTTGTTGGCCTTGGCGCCGCTCTTGATGCGCATCAGGTCTTCCGCTTTTTTCATATCGCCGCCGGCTTCCGCCAGGGCTTTTTTGCATTCCATCATGCCGAGCCCGGTACGCTCGCGCAGGTCTTTCACCATGCTCGCGGTGATTTCCGCCATGTCTAACTCCTTAAAACAAATTGGGTACGATTGAAAAAGGGGCTGCCGCCCCTTTTCGTGTCAGTTTTACTTAGGCGGCCGGCGCTTCGCTCGCTTCGGCGAAATCCTCGGCGACGACTTCCTGCGTGATTTGCGACTTGCCTTCCAACACGGCATCGGCAAAACCGCGCATGTAAAGCCGGATTGCGCGGCTTGAATCATCATTCCCAGGAATAACGTAAGTCACGCCGTCCGGAGAGTTGTTGGAATCCACCACGCCGACCAGCGGAATGCTCAATTTATTCGCTTCGGTCACCGCGCCTTTTTGATAACCGACGTCAATGATCACGATGGCGTCAGGCAGGCCGTTCATCTCCTTGATGCCACCCATGCTGCGCATCAGCTTTTCCAGCTCGCGGCTGTAGCCCAAAGCTTCTTTTTTCGATAGCTTTTCCAGCGTGCCGTCCTGCGTCATTTGTTCCAATTCGCGCAGACGCTTTACCGATTGTTTCACGGTCTTGAAATTGGTGAGCATGCCGCCCAACCAACGTTGGGTCACGAACGGCATTCCGCAACGCTCGGCTTCTTCCTGCACGATTTCGCGCGCTTGGCGCTTGGTGCCAACGAACATCACCGTGCCTTTGTTCGCCACCAGTTTACGCACATAGTTCAGCGCGTCCTGGTACAGCGGCAGGCTCTTTTCCAGATTGATAATGTGAATCTTGTTGCGCTCCCCGAAGATATAGGGAGCCATTTTGGGGTTCCAATAACGGCATTGATGGCCGAAATGAACGCCGGCCTCCAGCATTTGACGCATGGTTACAGACATGGAAGTACTCCTGATAAAGGGTTAAGTCCTCCACCCGCTTGCTTGACACCGGCCTGAATCCGTTTAGAGATCAAAGGCGCGGCACCCTTTATGTGAAGCGAGTGTGCGAATTTTCATCCCGACGGCGCCGGAATGAAGCCCAGAATCATAGCATGCTTGGGCTAATCCATTCAACCTTATAGGCATTTTCCCTAATATCGTCCGGGGCGGGCAAGCCGGAATAAACCCGGAGAGAAGGTTTGTCTGCCGCTTCGGCAACCATTTCCCCGCTTAGCAAACCCGCCACGGCACACACCTCGAAGGTAAAACATATCTTATTGATTAATAGATGCAATCCAAACAAATAAGGAGGATGGGAAGCGCTAAAGATTCAGCGCATTTTGCCGCTAATAAAAAAACTGAGCGCGTGAAAACATCGAAATTAACCTTTTTCATAATTTCATAAATAGTAAAGCGCTATGGCCATTGAGAAGATCGGAGCAGGAGCAGAACCAATATGCTGAACAAATTAACCATCAAATTTCAATTGATCGGCGTTGCCGTCATGACTGTGGTCATCATCTTGCTATTGGTGGGAATGAACGTCTATTCGATCCGCCATGGCACCTCAGCCTTGGCCGAAGTCTATGAAAACAATGTACAACCCTTGACGCTGCTGCAAGAAATGGACGCCGTATTCAAGGAAGTACGCTTCCGGCTGGTGGCGGTTCCGCTGGATCAGGTTTCCATCAAGGGCTCAGGCGATCATTTGAAGGAAGCCCGCGCCCGGGTTCCCCAAATCTGGGCCGAGTTCAAGCGCAAGGTGGCGAAAGCCCAAATCACGGATCAAGACCGGGAACTGATCGCCAAAATCGACAAGCAGATTGCCGCGATTGACCCATTCTTCGAAAAGCTGGACAAAATTTATGCGGCGGGAAATAAAGACGCGTTGATGGCGCCGTTGCAGGAAGAATGGCCGCTGATCAACCGCAAACTGCTCAAACCCATCGGCCAACTGATCCCGGCCCAGGAAGCGGCGGTTAAGCAGACCTATGAAAAGAACCTGGCCTTGGGAAAAAAATTAACCACCCTCTCCCTCATCGTGGGTGGGGTCAACTTGGTCCTATTGCTGGCATTCGTGATCCGGCTCGTGACCATGCTGAATCATAATATCGGCACGCTCAACCAAGTGCTGCGCGATGTGGCGCAGGGCGATTTGGGCGTCAAGGCGCGTATTCCTCAGCAAGACGAATTTGGCTCGATGGCCGACTCGATCAACCAGACGGTGGATCAATTGCGCCACATCATCAGCGGTGTGAAGCACGCAGCAGATAATGTGGCGTCCTCATCCGCCGACCTGTCCCAGGAAACGGATCGCGTCACCCAACGCGCCGACGCCCAGGCAGATCGGGTAATGCAGGTCAGCGCCGCGATGGAGCAAATGAGTGTCTCGGTGACCGAAATCTCCACTGGCGCACATAACGTAGTCGATGCTTCCACCCAAACCCAATCCATCGTTGATGAGGGCAAGGGGAATATGGCTAAAAGCATGGAAGCCACCCGCCGCATCGTGGATACGGTCGAATCGTCGAGCACCGTTATCACCGAGCTCAGCCATGCGATCGGGAAAATCAATGAAATCACGAAAGTCATCAAGGACATCGCGGATCAAACCAACCTGCTGGCGCTGAATGCCGCGATCGAAGCTGCCCGCGCCGGCGAGCAAGGCCGGGGCTTCGCCGTTGTCGCGGATGAAGTCAGAAAACTCGCCGAGCGCACCGCCTTGAGCACCGCCGACATCAGCAATATGGTGGAAACCATCAGCAGCAAAACCGTAACCTCCGTGCGCTCGATGGAAACAGTGAAGCGCGAAGTCGAGAATGGCGCCAGTTACAGCAACGCCACCAACAACACGCTGAGTCAAGTTATCGAGGCTGCGGTGCGCGTAACGACCCTGGCGCATCAAATCGCGTCGGCAACCAACGAGCAATCCAAAGCCAGCGAGGAATCCGCGCGCAACATGGAAGAAATTTCCAGCCTGACCGAAGAAAATGCCGCGAGCATTCACCATGTGAAGCAAGCAGCGGATACCTTGTCGGGAACCGCCGGCGAATTACAGCGCCTGGTCGGCCAGTTCAAACTAAATAGCTAAGCTCCTTTTCGCCTGCACATCGCCATGATGTGCAGGCGCCTCCCGCCCAAGCTTGACGCCCTGCTATAATCCCGCAATAACTCACGGATTTCCTTACTCTTTACATGGCTATCACAATCAAATCGGCGAGCGAAATCGAAAAAATGCGCATCGCCGGCAAGCTCGCAGCCGAGGTGCTGGATTTCATCGGCCCCCGCATCAAACCCGGCATCACCACCGCTGAAGTCGATCGCTTATGCCACGATTACATGGTCAAGCAGCAAGGCACGATTCCGGCGCCGCTCAACTATGCGCCGCCGGGCTATACGCCTTACCCCAAATCGATCTGCACCTCGGTCAATCACGTCATTTGCCACGGCGTGCCGAACGACGCCAAAAAGCTGAAGAACGGCGACATCCTCAATGTCGATATCACCGTGATCAAGGATGGCTACCACGGCGACACCAGCCGCATGTTCTTCGTGGGCGAAGCATCGATCCAGGCCAAGCGGCTGTGCGAGATCACGCACGAGTGCATGTGGATCGGCATCGAGGAAATCGCGCCCGGCAAGCACTTGGGCGATATCGGCCATGCCATCCAGCGCCACGCCGAAGCATCCGGCTATAGCGTGGTGCGTGAATTTTGCGGCCACGGCATCGGGCGCAGCTTTCACGAAGAACCGCAGGTGCTGCACTACGGAAAATCCAACACCGGCGTGAAGCTGGTTCCGGGCATGATTTTCACCGTGGAGCCGATGATCAACGCCGGCCGCCGCGATATTCGCCAGCTTGCCGACGGCTGGACCATCGTCACCAAAGACCATAGCCTGTCCGCGCAATGGGAGCACACCGTGCTGGTCACCGAAACCGGCTACGAGGTGCTCACCGTCTCGCCCGGCATGCCCGCCAAACCCGCAGCGCTGCACGAGCATGCCTGACGGCCATGGCACAAGCGTTGCATAAAATTGAATCGCCATGACCGTTCCCTCTCTCCTAACTCTCTCCCGCAGGCGGGAGAGAGGGACGATGGCTCGCTTCGCGAGTTTCAGTTGAATGCCGCGGTACGCGCCGAATCCCCCACCCCGTCGCGCTGGCGCGAATTTCTCACCGAACATCGCGCGCGGCTGCGCGAACAATATGCCTCGCGTCCCGACCCTGCCCGGCTGCTGAAAGCCTTATCCCAACTGATTGACCGGGTACTGACCGGCGCCGCGCGCGAGCTTGGGCTTCCGCCCGAAGTCTCCCTGCTCGCGGTCGGCGGTTATGGGCGGCGCGAGCTGTTTCCTTATTCGGATATCGATTTGCTGGTGCTGCTCAAGCAGGCGCCGGATGCACAGCTTGCGCCAACACTGGAACGCTACATCACCTATCTCTGGGACATCGGCCTGGAAGTCGGCCACAGCGTGCGCACGCTCGACGAATGCCTGAACGAAGCACGCAAGGACATTACCGTCGAGACCACTTTGCTGGAAGCGCGCTTGATCGATGGCAGCGCCGGCTTGTTCCACGAATTTCAACACGCGCTCGATCAAGCGCTCGATGGCCGTGCTTTCATGGAAGGGAAACTGCTCGAACAGCAGCAGCGCCATCTGCGCTTTCACGACGCGACCTATAACCTGGAGCCCAATCTCAAGGAAAACCCCGGCGGCATGCGCGACCTGCAGACCATTTTGTGGATCAGCCGCGCATTGGGCTTGGGCGCCTCGTGGCAAGACTTGCTCAACACCGGCCTGCTTGCAGCGGAAGAAGCGCGCGAGATTCGCCAAGCCGAGCGCTTGCTGCGCGACCTGCGCATTCGCCTGCATTTTCTGGCGCGGCGGCGCGAGGATCGCCTGCTGTTCGACTATCAAGCCGCGCTCGCGCAAGAACTGGGCTTTAACCCGCGCGGGACACGCAGCGCGGCCGAAATCCTGATGCAGCATTACTATCGCGCCGCCAAACGCGTCGGACTGAAAAACAAAATCCTGTTGCTCGATCTCAAAAGCCGCGCCCATCCCGCAGCCGGCGCAAGCCCGCAGCCGGTCAACGAACGCTTCGCCATCAGCCGCGGCATGCTGGAAGCACGCGCGCCGGATCTGTTCGAGCGCGAACCGGGTGCGATACTCGAAGCTTTTTTACTGCTTCAGCAACAATCCGGCGCACTCGACCTGAGCGCGCAAACGCTGCGCGGCTTGATCCGGGCGACCGGAAAAATCGACACCGAATTTCGCCGCAACCCCCACAACCGGCAACTGTTTCTCGCCATCATGCGCGCCCCGCGCGGATTGACCCATGCCCTGCGCCGCATGAACCAATACGGCGTATTGGGGCGCTATATCCCGGCCTTCGGCCGCATCGTCGGCCAGATGCAGCACGACCTGTTCCACGTCTATACCGTGGACGAACATATCCTGTTCGTGGTGCGCAATCTGCGCCGCTTCACCTTGACCGAATTCGCCCACGAATATCCCCTATGCAGCCGCTTGATCAGTAATTTCGAACGGCCGGAAGCGCTCTACCTCGCCGGCCTGTTTCACGACATCGCCAAAGGCCGCGGCGGCGACCACTCCGCCTTGGGTGCGGGAGATGCGCGCAAATTTTGCCGCGAGCATGGTTTGAATGCGGAAGACACCGAGTTGGTTGCGTGGCTGGTCTCGCAACATCTGATGATGTCCGCCACCGCGCAGAAGCAGGATTTATCCGATCCAGAGATCATCAGCGCCTTCGCCGCGAAGGTCGGCGACATGCGGCGCTTGACAGCCTTGTATCTGCTCACCGTCGCCGACATTCGCGGCACCAGCCCCAAGGTTTGGAATGCCTGGAAAGGCAAGCTGCTGGAGGATTTGTTTCGCGCCGCGCAACGCCTGCTCACCGGCGGCGCCGCACCGCTCGACCGGCAAATGGAAGTGCGCAAGGAAGTGGCGCGCAAGCTGCTGCGCCAGGCAACCGTGCCGGAGGAAGCCCAGGTATTATTTTGGCGCGAATTGGATGATAACTATTTCCTGCGCCATACCGTGCGCGAGATCGCATGGCATACGCGGCATTTATACAGCGTTGCGCACACCACGCGGCCCGTGGTGCATGCGCGCAGCGCGCCCGAGGGAGAAGGCATCCAAGTCATGATCTACACGCCGGATCGCGATGATCTGTTCGCGCGCATTTGCGCTTTTTTCGAACGCATCAACTACACCATCGTCGACGCCAAAATCTACACCACGCCGCACCGCTACGCGCTCGACACTTTTCTGGTGCTGGATGTGGGCGATTCCGCACAGCATTACCGCGATCTCTTGTCCTTCATCGAATTCGAGCTGACGCGGCGGCTGCTGGACGACACCCCGCCCGAACCGCCGATGCAAGGACGCGTATCGCGCCAGCTCAAGCATTTCCCGATCCAGCCGCAGGTTTCCATCGCGCCCGACGAGAAAGGGCAATATCACCTCCTGTCCGTGACCGCGGGCGACCGCCCCGGCCTGCTCTCGCGCATCGCGCAAGTGCTGCTCAAACATGGCGTTCACTTGCACACCGCCAAGATCAACACCCTGGGCGAACGCGCCGAAGATGCGTTTCTGGTGCGCGCCGATGACGACCGGTTGTTGAATCAAAAAACCGTGCTGAAAATCGAAACGGATTTGCTGCAGGCATTGGCCTAGCGACTTTGAATCTGTAACGCCGGCTTCCAGCCGGCATGCAAGCAGGGATGCTTGCGCTACTTTAGACTTGCGCTCGACGTTGGCGCAGGCGTAGCCAAGCCGCCATGCTCGATTTGATACAGCCAGGCCAGCAACTCCGCCACCGCCATGTACAGCTCGGGCGGGATGTACTGATCCATATCCACCTGCATCAAGAGCGATACCAGCGCCGGCGATTCGTGCACATACACCCCGGCCTCCTTCGCGCGCTGGATGATCGCCTCGGCCAAAATGCCGCGCCCCTTTGCCACCACCTTCGGCGCTTGCATGCCATCCTGGTAGGCCAGCGCGATGGCGGTTTTGCGCTGTTCAGGCTGATCCGTCATGTGTTTCAACTTTCAGGTCGAGCAAGTGCAAACCGGCGCGCTCCATGCCTTGATTCAGCAGCGGACCGGCGGACTGCAATGCCTGCGCCATCTCCGGCGCAGGCGCGGCAAGATCGATGCGGATGCCTTGCGGCGTGAATTTGAGCAAGGCGCTCACCTGCCCCAAATGCGGCAGGCTCAGATCGAGCCGCGTCTGCCATTCGCGTTCGGCATCCTGTTCGCCTTCGCGCGCCGCCCGCTCCTCGATTTGCCAGCGCATTTCCTGCCCTGGCCAGACCTGGCCGTGCCACATGAGCTGACGCTGATCCAGCGTTTCCAATTGTTGTTGCACCAGCGGCGCGGTTTGCGGATGCACCGGTTCCTGCGCACTGCTTGGGCTGGCTATCGTCGCGGGGAGAGGATTCGGCAGATCGACTTTCGGCGCTTGGCCCAACGGCGCGGGCGCCGGCTGTTGCGCAACAGCCGCTTGCTGCGCGGCGGCAAACGCGCGCGGCTCGGATAAACGGCCCTGGGGCTCGCGCAACAATTCGTTCAATGGCCGCTCTCCCGCCGCCCACTGCGCCTGGTGCGACTCGTAAAACAAGCCGCTTTTTATCACGGTGTCTTTCAAAAGCGCGGCGAATTGCGGCAATGGCGGCGGCGCACCGTCGATGATCGGCTTGGCGTTGGCAAGCGGCGCAGCTTGGCCTTGGGCCGATGTCGCGGTTTGTGATTGAGTCCGGGATTGAGCTTGGGACTGGCGGGTCGCCAAGTCATTCACCCGATCCAGCAGCGCATTCAAATAGCGCGCACCATCGCTTAAATTGACCGCTGCTTGCGCATGGCCCGGCGTTTGGGGCTCGTCTGCCTGAACGAAAGTCAAGCGGGGATCAGCCGACACGAAGCGCAGCTCGACGTTTTGCCCCGGTTGCGTATTGCGCGGCAAATTAAGATCGAGCTTCTGATCGCGGATCAGCACCAGGAAGCGCCCGCTGGCGATCTGCTCTTGCACCTTGGCGGTATAGCGCTCGCCCGGCACGAAAGGAACGGCAACCTTCGTCTGATCGGTGACTTCGATCAGCTTGGGGGCAGAGCCCTGGATCAGGCGCTGCAATTGATTTAAAACATCGTTAACCGCCATGGCGCCTCGTCATGCCGGTAATCTTGGTCCGGCGGATTAGTGCAAATGGTTGCGCTGCATGGCCACGATCAACTCGGCTTCCGAGCGCGAAATACCGCAGGTCGCCGCCACTTGCGCCACGTCCATGCCCTGCTTGGCGAGGCTGAATGCCTTGCCGTAGGAGTTGGACGCGATCTCCCCTACTGTATCGGCAGAATCCCCGCTTTCCTCAAGCCGCGCCAAGCGAATTTCCAACGCGGCGAGGCGATTTTTCAGTTCGGCCAACTCCTTGTTCTCCGCGCGCCGGCGCCAAAAGCGCAATCCGGTTGACTTGCCCGAGCTCATGAGCAGCAGCAACTCGGCGATATACACCGCCAGCACGATAATGCCGGCGATCAGCAATTCCTTCCAGGTAATGACAAAGCTTGCGTCCATGCTTGTTCCTAATCTTTCATTTTGAAAAACTGACTTGCCAGCGCGCAGCCTACCCTCCGGGGTACAGAGAACACAAAGGTCACAGAGACATTTCGTGGACTTACTGCGGCACGGCGCCCAGCCAAAGAGTGAATCAAGAACCCCGAGTCTGTCGAGCTTTTCTCTGTGTTCTCTGTGACCTCTGTGGCAAAGCGCTTTTTAGCTTTAAGCATAATCGTCCACCTTATGCTCGTCATCAGGCTTTTGCTTATCTTTTTCGGGTTTTTTCTGGAACGGCGGACGTTGGCGTTGGCGGGGATTTTGATACTTGAACCGTTCGCGCAGGAGCGGTGTTGCAGGAATCTCACCGACGGGATCATTGGCGGCCAAGCGAGGATGAAGAGGAAGCGCTGGTGAAGGGGCCGCGATCATTTTAGGCGTCCTAACTCCTAACCGGTTTCGTAAGCTCTGGCGAGCTTCCGCTCCGCTTGCACACTCGTCAAGATGCCTTCCATTTCAGTCATCCAGGCCGCGGTAAGGGCCTTGACCCGCTCATCCGCCACCAGAATCCCGCGGATCAGGCTTTGCTTGCGCGCTTGCAGCGCGGCATCGGCGAAGGGCGTAACCGGTTCCGCCGTCACCTCGAGGATGCGCTCGCGCCGGGTGATTTCCAGATTGATCAAATCCTCCCAGCGGTTTTCCTCGGCCGCCGCGACCATCTCGCCGCTCGCGGCGAGAATGAACTCATAACGGTGGATGATCTCTGCCGCTTGCATCATGCCCTCAGGCTAAGCGTATCGCGCGCAGCTTGTTTCTGATTCACTTTCGCCATTTCGGCCACGGCGTTGGCGCGCTCGCTTTCGTCCAGTTTGGCCCAGGCTGTGCGCAAATCATTCAGCAAGCGGATCACCTCGGCCGGTCCTTCAGGGTCGTTTTTAAGATTGGCGATCGTCAAGCGGTGTTTCATGTACTCATACAAGTCGCTCAGATTTTTGGAAATCTCGCCGCCCTTGTCGAAATCCAGCACGGCGCGCAAGCCTTCGATAATACCGATCGCCTTGGAAATCAAACGCCCCTTCTCGGCGAATTTCATATCCTGCATCTGGCCCCTTGCCGTGGCGAGCGCGCCGATCGCGCCATCGTACAGCAGCAGGATCAACTGCAACGGACTCGCAGAATTGACCGCCGTCTCCAAATCGATGTTGGCGTAAGCGCTGAGCGCCCGATTGGTCACATCCGTCATGGTATGCCTCTTCCTCTGGTTGTTTATCTCGTTAGCCAAGCTGCCGCAACAGCAAATTGGTAGTGGAACTCAAGGTGCCCAGCAAAGCGTCCAGCGATGCGAATTGCTTGCGCAAGCGGCGTTCGGTGCTGGTCAAGCGCGTTTCCATTTGACTGATGCGAATATCGATATCTGAAATCCGGCTGCCGAGCCCATCGTTTTTTGCATCAACCACGCCATCGGCTTGCAACAGCGTGGTGGTCTCCGAATAAAAGCGCTGCATGAAGCCTTGCGTCGAGTGGGCGAATAAATTAACCACGCTATTCAGATCGCTCGACAGCGCGCTTTTGAAATCGGCGGAATTGAGCGATAGGGTTCCATTCGATTGCAGCGACAAGCCGATCTCCGCGAGGTAACTGTAAGCATTGCCGCTGATGCTCGCCTGCGTGTTGAACACACTCAGCAATTGGGATTGAATCGTGAGCACCGTGTTGTCGGCCTCGAGCGTGCCGCCCTTTTTATGCAAATCCTTCGAATCGTTGACCAGCTTGTTATAAGCCGTGACCAGCGCGGTGAGATTGTTGGTCACCGTATCGGTATCCACCGCCACATCGAGGGATGTGGAGACCCCGTCCTTTTTCAAATTCAGCGTCACGCCTTGAATCACATCGGTGACGGTGTTCGAGGCGCTTTGAATGCCCGCCAGGCCATCCACCGTAATAATCGCGTTTTGCGCGGCCTGGGTTTGCGTCAACTGCCCGCCGCCGGAGTAATACAGCCGCGACAAGCCGCTGGCGTCGGTGTTGTTGCTGTCGCCGGTATCGGTCACCGAAATCGTAACCGCATACGCCGTGCCGGTTTCGTTGGGCGAGAACAGCAGGCGATAGCCGGTGCCGTCGTTGATGATCGAGGCGGCGACGCCGAAATTGCTGGAAGCGGAGTTGATCGCATTCACGATGCCATCGAGCGTATTGTTGGTGGAGTCGATGGTCACATTGAATGAACTCGCGCCGTTGGCGACCGTCAGGCTGCCGGTGCCGACGGTGACGACGCTGGTATCGGCGAAGGTCGTCGAAACCAGTTTTTGCGCCTTGGCAAGCTGGGTAATCGTCAATGCATGATTGGTCGCGCTGGCGCTGGAATCGGCGCTGGCGGTGACATAGGCGGTATCCGCCGCGGTGGCTTTGAATACCTTGAAATCGTCCGTCTCCTTCAGGGCGGCAACAGCCGACTGAAATGCCGCGAGATCGCTGCTGATCTTGCCGAATGCGGACAGTTCCGCGTTGTAAAGTGATTTGCGCTGATTGAGCAAATCCAAGGGACGGCGCTCGATCGCCATGAGCTGGCTGACCAGCGAATTCACATCTATGTTGGAGCCTATACCGGCTGAACTGATTGCCATGGTTTAACCCCCGTACTCCTTTTCATCTCGGCTCACCTGGGTGAGGTGAGGTGGCGCGGCCCTGCTCCGGACCGCGCCGGGTTTACTGCTACGTCAGGCTTTAGACCGGATAAGCACGCCTTTCGGCGTATCCAGACTATTCGCTATCGCAAGCGTTTCTTCTGCCGGAATCTGGCGAATCACTTCGCCGGTTTCCTGGTCCACCACTTTCACGATGATCCTGCCGGAGCCTTTGTCCACCGAAAAATTCAGATTGTGGGAGCTTGCTTGCACAAATTCCTTGATCTGCTCGGCGGCCTGTTTGACTAAAGCCGGATCAGCGCTTGAATGGGCGGACCCACTGAGTTCCGGCGGTTTTGCCGCCGGAATACTCGCCGCTTCAGCGGGAACGGGAGACGGCGTCCGGGGAGCTGCCGGCGCGCCGCTATCCAGGGCTATTGCCTGACCGATACTGTTTATTTGGTCGTTTGGCATGGCTGTTCCCTCACATTAGGGAGCGGCGAGATCCGGCGCACTAAACTGCGTAACAACATTTTGCGCCATGATCTCATCCGCTCCCGCCGACGATTACCGCAACAGGCTCAAGGCCGTTTGCGGCAAGGCGTTGGCTTGACTCAACACCGCCGTACCCGCTTGTTGCAGGATCTGGCCACGGGTCAAGTTCGCGGTTTCCGCCGCGAAGTCCGCATCCAAGATACGGCTGCGAGACGCCGACAGGTTCTCCACATAGTTGGTCAAGTTCGAAATCACCGCCTCGAACCGGTTTTGCACCGCGCCGAACGTCGACCGGATGGTCGAAATCCGCTCGATATCACTGTCCAGGTTGACCAGTGCGCCCGATGCGGCGCCCGATGTCGTGACAGTCAACACGCCGGTCGTGGTCAGCGTCGAGCAGTAGGCGAACAAGCCGGCCGAGGCCGACGACGCCAGGTTGGTGGTCGTCACGCTCACCTGGTTGGTGGCCGTGCCGTCCGCACCCACTTGGAACGTCAGCGTATTCGCGCCGGACAACAGGCTGGTGCCGTTGAACGTCGTGGTCTGCACGATCCGCGAAATTTCCTGCGTCAACTGATCCACCTCTTTTTGCAGTTGGGATCGGTTGGTATTGCTGATCGTGCCGTTGGCCGCTTGCACCGCGATCTCACGAATCCGCTGCAAGTTGCCCGCGACTTGGCCCAAGGCGCCTTCCGCCGTTTGGCCAAGAGAAATCCCGTCATTTGCATTCCTGACCGCTTGTGTGTTGCCGCGAATCTGGGAGGTGAAGGCTTCCGCCACCGCCAGGCCGGCTGCATCATCTTTTGCGCTGTTTACGCGCAAACCGGAGGAAAGACGCGCCAAGGTGACAGCAAGCTTATTGCTGGACGAATCCAAGTTACGCTGTGCAGTCAGTGACGCAATATTGGTATTGACGACTAGTGCCATTTTATTTCTCCTTCAAAAGGATTTCGCGATTAACGCGGACGCCGGCTCAAATCCACACTCACTTGCCGCCGTCACCTTGTTTAACGGACCAAACAGGGGTTTTCTTTAGGAGAAAGGGGGCTAAATAATACCTACCAAGCTACAGGGGTATGGTCATAACGAATTGTTTTTTATACCCTAAGTAGGGGCGAGGCATGCCTCGCCCAATCCAGATATCGGGTCGGGCATGCCCGACCTCTACAACATTTTTCCGCGCACCAATAAGGTTTTGCCCTGAAACTCAGCGCCGCGCGCGGGCCAGATCCATCAGCTCGGCTTTCACCCGGTCCAGCACCGGGCTCCATTCGCCGCGCCGGGGCTGGCGGAAAAGGCGCATGCTCGGATACCACGGCGTCGATACGCCATGGTCGCCCCAGCGCCAATCCGGCGCGAACGGCAGCAGCAGCCATACCGGCTTGCCCAGGGCGCCGGCCAGATGCGCGACAGCGGTATCCACCGTGATCAGCAGATCGAGTTGTGACAGCGCCGCCGCCGTATCGGCAAAGTCGGCCAAGTGCGGCGCGAGGTGATTCACCAGCCGCCCGACTTCTTCCAGCTCGACTTCCGCCGGCCCTTTCTGCAGGCTGAAAAAATGCGCGCCGGAAATATCCAGCAAGCGCTTGAATGGCGTAATGCCGCAGGAGCGGCGGCGGTCGTTTTGATGCGTGGGCAGCCCGGCCCAGACCAGGCCGGCTTTCAGGCCCGCGCCGCCGGTCAGCGCTGCAAACCGCGCCGCACGCGCGGGATCGGTACGCACATACGGCGCCGCCATGCCCAACTGTTCGCGCCCCGCGCCCAGCAACTGCGGCAAGCTCATCAAGGCGCAGTGAAAATCATGCGCCGGCAAGGGCGCCTCCTCGGATACCACCTCGTCCACCCCGAGCAAATCGCGGGCATCCTCCAGCAGCGGCGCCAGCGGT